>BNVF01000098.1 GCA_025997895.1 Spirochaetia bacterium | reverse complement strand
TGCCTGTCCACTACGGCGATGGTTTTCTCAAACCAGCCCAGGGCAAGATCAATCAGTCCTGTTTTCAGATAACGCTCGCCCAGGGCGTACATCAGTTCTACTTCGGGGCCGATGTCCCTGATGGCATTTTGTAAAAGAGCGATAACATTCCGGTCATCGCCGCTGTTTTTTGCTTCCAGAAGTATTGAAAAACGCCGGATCAGTTCCGCCTCGCCGGAAAGATTCTTCGCTATGCGCAGGGCCTTGTCCAAGGCCTGCCAGTTTTCGGCTTCCCAGGCCACCAAAATCCGCTCGTACCAGAGATCAATATTTTGAGGTTCCAGTTCAACGGCGCGTTCCAAATGATTCAACGCCGCATTAAAGTCCCGTAAATTGCGCATTGCCTCGGCGTACATGGCGTGGATCAGAGGATCCTGACCGTACTGTTTGAGACAGTGCCGGCAGCAGTCGGCAGCGCGGCGCCATTCGCCTTTTGCAAGGAAAGAGCGGATCATGTAGAGATCTACCAGCCGGCTGTTCCAGGGCAGTTCAGGCAGGGCGGCGTCCAGCGAGCCGATTGTCTCAAGTTCTTTAAGAGCCTCGGCCTGGTCGCCCAGGGCCATCAAAATTGAGGAACGGTACCAGCGGATTTTTGTGTCATTGGGATTGTATTCCAGGGCTTTGGTGTAGTGTTCAAGGGCCTCAGAAAGTTCGCCAAGTTCCCGGCAGGCCCTGCCCAGTTCCAGCCTGAGCAGGGGGCTACCGCCTGTGGCGCTATCGCCTGTGGCGCCGCCTGCAGCGCTGTCGCCTGCGGCGTTTTCCAGCACAAAGCACAGCATTTGCCGCCCAAGTTCGTATTCTTCCAGCCTGCAGAGCCGTATGCCCCTGATAAAGAGGGCGTTGATATAGGCGTGATAAATACGTTTTTGCAGTTTTTGGGGCAGCTTTGCGGCGGCGGCGCTTTCCACTGCGGTTTGCAGGGTGTCCGCCGCAAGCTGGGAATGTCTGGATTTCAGGTAGGCCGTTCCCAACAGGGCGCTGATGTAAATATTTTCCGGGTTGAGGGAGCGGGCCTTTCTAAGGCATGACACCGCTTTGTGGGGCATATCCAGACAGAGGTAACTGCGGCCGGCAAATAAATAGCCTTGCCATGCATTGGGCCGCAGCCCGATAAAATCGCTGAAAATGACCAGCGCCTGTGCGTAATTTTTAAGGGCGTGATGGGCGCGCCCCAGCAAAAGCCAGGCTTCCGCCGGGGCGTCCGAACCGGAGATCAACTCTTCCAGAACAAGGACCGCTTTTTTATAATTGCGATCCCTGCCGGCCTGCATAGCCTGGCGGAGTTTTTTCTGAGCTCCGGTTTTTTTCACTTAACCCGCGACAAAGTAACCGCAGCGGTGGTAACAATGTCTTCCACTGAGGCGCCCCGGGAAAGGTCGCTGATGGGCTTTGCAAAACCCTGCAGGAAGGGGCCAAAGGCTTCAACTTTGCCCAGACGTTGCACCAGCTTGTAGCCGATATTACCCGCTCCCAGGTCAGGGAAGATCAGGGTGTTCACTTTACCCCGCACCGGGCTGCCCGGCGCTTTTTTATCCGTTACCGAAGGCACCAATGCCGCATCGGCCTGTATCTCGCCGTCAAATACAAAGCCGGGGTTCTTCCCCTTGAGGATCTGTACCGCTGTTTGCACCTTGGTTACATTATCGTGCTTGGCCGAACCCTTGGTGGAGAAGGACATGAGGGCCACAACCGGCTCCGCACCAAGGAATTCCCGGCAGGACTGGGCCGCGCTCTCGGCAATATCCGCAAGCTGCTCCGCCGTGGGATCAGGTATGACTGCGCAGTCGGAAAAGATCATGGCGCCGTCCAGTCCCCACTGGGGATCCATGCCGGCCATGACAAAACAGGACGAGGCGGTCTTGAGGCCCGGCACAGTGCCGATAATGGCCAGCCCCGCCCGCAATACATCACCGGTAGTGTTCTCGGCGCCCGCGACCATAGCGTCTGCATCACCCAGATGCACCATCATAGATCCCCAGCGCAGGGGGTCCGCAATATCAATTTTCGCCTGATCCTCGGTCATACCTTTGTGCTTACGCAGCTCATAGTATTCATGGGCATATTTATTGAGGGAAGCGTCGCCGTGGGGATGCACGATATTAATACCGTTCAGATTTACCCCTTCGGCATCGGCCACCTTCTGAATTTCAGTTACCTTTCCCAAAAGGGTAACACTGACCGCAAGCTGCTCATCCACCAGAATCCGCGCCGCCTTAACGGTTCGGGGTTCAGTACCCTCAGGCAGCACCAGTTTTTTCCGCATTGATTTGGCCTTAGCCTTCATATCGCTTACAAAATCCATTATGACACTCCTTTTCCGGTTTTCCGCCGGGTATAGTATTTAAAATGTAATTATTCAGCATAACTTGATAAGCGAAAAGTAGCAAGTAGGCGCATAAAGAGACCTTCTGCAACGTTGATTTTTCCCGCTGGGCAGGGTATATTTCCTTGTTACACCGCAGGAGGACTTTATTGTGGATCAGATGATTGAGATTTATAATTCCGGGGCCTGGCTTGTCCGGGGTACTGAAATCGTTAAGGACGACGGGGATGCCGACGCCAAATTGAAGCAGCTTGGGGTGTCCGCTTCCAAAGAAGATGCGCGGAAAGGGACTATTTCTTACGGGATTTTGTCCGCCCATAACAAAGGGGATGAACGCAATCTGCGGCTCATATTCGATTCTCTTACCTCCCATGACATAACCTACGTAGGCATTATTCAAACCGCCAGGGCCAGCGGCATGGAACAGTTCCCCATGCCATACATACTGACCAACTGCCACAACAGTCTCTGCGCGGTGGGGGGAACCATCAATCAGGATGATCATGTGTTCGCCCTGTCTGCGGCAAAAAAATACGGCGGCGTGTATGTGCCGCCCCACCTGGCGGTGATCCACACCTACAACCGGGAAATGATGGCCGGCTGCGGCAAAATGATCCTGGGCTCGGACAGCCACACCCGCTACGGCGCCCTGGGAACGATGGCGGTTGGCGAAGGCGGCGGCGAACTGGCGAAGCAACTGGTGGGCAGAACCTACGACATCACCTATCCCCAGGTAACGGCGGTTTATCTGAGCGGCGAACCCGCAAAAGGGGTAGGCCCCCACGACGTGGCAATGGCGATTATCGCGGCGTTGTTCAAAAACGGTTATGTGAAAAACAAGGTGATGGAATTTGTGGGCGAAGGCGTGGCAAAGCTGCCAATGGATTTCCGCAATGGCATTGACGTGATGACTACCGAGACTACCTGCTGGTCTTCGATCTGGAAAACCGACAGCGCGGTAAAAGACTATCTTGAGATTCGCGGACGCGGCGATGATTACCGGGAACTGGCGCCCGCAGAGGCAGCGTATTATGACGGCATGGTGCGGGTGGATCTTTCAAAGATCGAGCCCTGTATCGCCCTGCCCTTTCATCCTTCAAATGTATATACCATTAAAGAACTACAGCAGAACGCCAAAGATATTCTGGCAAAGACCGAGGAAGATGGACTTAAGGCATTGGGTGTGCCGGGACTCAAATTGAACCTCTGCGCAAAGTACCATGACGGCGGAGTCTGGGTGGAGCAGGCGGAGATTGTAGGCTGCTCAGGCGGCATATTTGATAACATCATGGCCGCTTCTGATATTATTAATGGCAAATCCATTGGCAACGGCAACTTTACCATGAGCGTGTACCCCGAAAGCCAGCCCACTTATCTTGAGCTGGTAAAAAACGGCGCGGCAGAACGCTTTATGAGCGCCGGCATCCTGATGCGGGAAGCCTTCTGCGGCCCCTGCTTTGGCGCCGGAGACACCCCCGCCAATGGCGAACTTTCCATACGCCACGCTACGCGCAACTTCCCCAACCGCGAAGGCTCCAAACCCGGCGAGGGGCAGATTTCCTCGGTAGCCCTGATGGACGCCCGTTCCATTGCCGCCACTGCCATTAACGGTGGCAGGATCAGCTCCGCCGCGGATCTGGACATTCCCATCGGCAAATACCGCTTCTTTTTTGACCGGAGCGTGTACGACAAGCGGGTGTACGACGGCAGGGGAAAACCGTTAGCTGAAATCGAGCTTGTTTTTGGCCCCAATATTAAAGACTGGCCCAAAATGCCCGCGCTGCCGGAAAATATCCTCATCAAGATTGTTAGCTATATTACCGATCCGGTAACCACCACCGATGAACTTATCCCGTCGGGAGAAACATCGTCGTACCGCTCAAACCCCCTGCGGCTTGCCGAATTTACCCTGAGCCGGAAAGACCCCGGTTATGTGCAAAGAGCGAAGGATGTACAGTCCCTTGAGGAGCAGCGCCGGGCAGGAAAATCATCGGATGAGCTTGACGGGGTGATCAAAAAGATACAGACCATTGCAGGCTGCGCGGGAATTGGCCTTTCCGGTATAGGCATGGGCAGCGTCATTTTTGCCCTCAAACCCGGCGACGGTTCCGCACGGGAACAGGCGGCCTCCTGCCAGCGGGTACTCGGCGCTTCCGCAAACCTGGCCCTGGAATACGCCACCAAGCGCTACCGCTCGAACCTTATCAACTGGGGCATACTGCCCTTCCTGGTAAAAGACGGGAAATCCTTTGGCTCCGGGGATTATGTGTTTATCCCGAACATCAAAAAAGCAGTACAGGAAAAAGCCGAAAACATCGGCGCATGGGTGATAGGAGGCGGTATAAGCGAAATCTCTGTTGCGTTAGGTGAACTTACCGATACCGAAAGACAGATACTTATTGACGGCTGCCTTATCAATTATTACGCAACCAACGTGTAATGGAGACAAGAACAGGGTTTCCCTTTCGCGGGAAATTACTTGATGAACTCATCTCTTTTCTTGCACATAACGGGCTGAAATACGATACCCGGGCGGCTTATTCCATCTGCCTTGTAGAGGATGACAGAATCGCCGCAACAGGCTCCCTGGACGGCAATGTGCTCAAGTGTATTGCCGTATCAAAGGATTTTCAGGAAGGGGGCCTGGCCGCCCGTATTGTAAGCGGCCTTATAGATGAAGCCGCCCGTAACGGCGTATTTCACCTTTTTCTCTTTACCAAGCCTGAAAATGATACCCTCTTTGGCAGTCTCGGTTTCTACATCATCTCCAAAACCGCCGATGTTCTGCTGATGGAAAACAAAAAAAGCGGCATCGCCGATTTTGTAGAATCGCTGCAAATATCCGCCGGCAACTCATCATTAATGACACCTAACGGAGAAACCGGTGCCATAGTCATGAACTGCAATCCCTTTACCAACGGCCACCAATACCTGATTGAAACAGCGGCAAAACAATGTGCCGTACTGCATATTTTTGTCGTTTCCGAAAACAAGAGCGCCTTCCCTGCCGGTGTCCGCTATGATCTGGTCAAGGCCGGAACATCCCACATTCCCAACGCGCTGATTCATCCTGCAGGCCCCTATCTTGTCTCGGCCGCAACCTTTCCCGATTATTTTTTTAAGGAAACCGTTTCCCCCCAAACCATAAACACCACTCTGGACTTAACGGTCTTTGCCGAACACTTTGCCAAACATCTGGGAATTACCCGCCGTTTTGTGGGAATCGAACCCTTTGATGAAGTAACTGCAAAGTACAATCGTCAGATGAAAGAACTGCTTCCCCATTACGGAATTGAAGTGATCGAGATTGATCGTTTGGAGCAGGGAGGAAAAGCGGTGAGCGCGAGCAGGGTGCGGGAATTGCTTGCGGAAGGAAAGATGGATGAGATACGGACGATGGTGCCGGAAGCGACTTTTGATTTTTTAATGAACAGGGGTCTTAAGGAATAGGGAATAAGGAAGAAGGGAAGTGTGATGGGTGAAGGGGTTTTTGCGGGGGCGATAGAGTGTTCGCTGGATGAGGTATTGGCTTTTCGTGAGGAGAAGGCGCGGAGGCAGGAGACGCTGCTGGCTGAGTTTGGCGTTCCGCTGCTTTGCCTGGGACTTAATATGCCCGGGGAGTTTAAGCGGTTCTTTTTGGCTGATTGCTCGTTTCGGGAAGAACTGAACGCGGTGCGTGTGGGGCTAACGGCGGAGGGGATTGGCATTGTACATGAGGAAATTTTTGAAAGCGCCGGGGGCAGCGCGGGCTTTGTTTCGGCGGAGGCTGATGCGGAAAGGCTGAAGGAAATTGCGCAGCTAATTGAAGATACCCATACTTTGGGAAGGCTCTTTGATATTGATGTATTAAAGCGTAACGGTGAGAAGATTTCCCGCAAAGATGCGGGGGCGCCGGGGCGGACTTGCCTTATTTGCGGAAACGACGCTTTTGTCTGCGGAAGGAGCCGCGCCCACGGCGCTGCGGAACTGCGGAATGCTGCCGCAGATATAATGCTGGGTTTCAGGCGGGAGAATGTCGTGGATTTGGCAGCCGGGGCGGCGCTCAGGGCGCTCATGACCGAGGCGGCTATTACCCCAAAGCCGGGACTGGTGGACAGAGCGAATAACGGCGCCCACCGTGATATGGACTTTTTCTCTTTTATCGATTCGACAGCCGCGATTATTCCCTATTTTCGAAACTGCGCCGGCGAAGGTTTTGACGCGGCTCTTGCGCCGCCCGAAGCGATAATGGGCCTGCCGCCTTCTGATCCGGCGCATCCTGCGGCGCTGTTCAAACGCCTGCGTCCCGGCGGCAAAATCGCCGAGCTTGCAATGCGCAGAGCTTCCGGGGGCGCCAATACCCACCGGGGGCTCATCTTTTCTATGGGTCTTGCCGGCGCCGCCTTTGGCGCTTTTTCCCGTTACCGGGAAAAAATTGAAGCCGGGGATATACTCAGCTTTATCTCCGCGATGACATGTCGCATAACGGATGATTTTGCCGGCAGCGGCAAAGACGGCCCCTCTCACGGGGAGACAATTCACCGGCGCTATGGGATTGGCGGCGTGCGGGATGAAGCCCGCAGGGGGTTTCCTGCTGTCCGCGATTACGCGCTGCCCGCGCTGCGCCGCGCCCTTGCGGCAGGGCAGAGCCTGAATGATGCAGGGCTGACGGCATTTTTTCATTTACTCGGCGTTGCATCTGATACCAATATCATTCATCGCTCCAGTGCCGAAACACTGGCGGCTATTCAAAAAGACACTGCCGCCTTTCTTGCGGCCAGGCCCGGCCCCCAGGAGACAAGGGATTACGCGGCAAAGCTGGACAGTGAATTTATCGCGAAGAACATCAGCCCCGGAGGCTGCGCGGATCTTTTGGCCTTGAGCCTGTTTCTGCATTGGCTATGCGCTGATTAACCACAAAGAAGGAAGAATGAAGAATAAACCGCTGAGAACGCAGAGGAAAACGCTAAGATTTCGGACTAAAACTCTGCTGAACCTTCGGTTCACTCTCCGCAGTTAAAAATTCTTTGGGGCTACACCGTAAACCGCCCCACTTCACCGGTAAGCACGTCAATGCTCTCCTTATTTTTCCGGCTTATCTCCTGCACCCCGGATATGGTGGAATTTATCTGATTCATACCGGAGGCGATTTTATTCATACCGCTCATCATATCGGCGGTTATGGTTTCCAGGGTTTTCCCCTCGGCCCCGATTTTTTCGCTGCCCGCGAGCATTTCCCCGGAACGGCTCTTAACCTGTTCGGTAATGTCCTTCAGGCTGCTGGTTCTTTCCAGGACTTCCCGGTTTCCCGCATCCTGCTCTTCCATTGCGCTGCGGATGTTCATTTCCTGGGCGGAAACGGTTTTTACCGCCGTGTCGATGTTTTCAAAGTGGCCCTGTACGGCGCCGGTGGATTTGTTGATATTGTCCA
>BNVF01000097.1 GCA_025997895.1 Spirochaetia bacterium | reverse complement strand
ACCCGCTGAGTGCAAAGGGAAAAAACTGCTCGGTGCAATGGCTGGCGGCACGGTTGATCCTGATGTACAGAGGTATGCCCAAAGTGCCGGTTTTTTTGTACTGGAATTGACAGGGGAATCTGTTCGGCTTGTGGAACCCCCGAAGGACTTTGAACCTCGGCAATGGTAGAGCATGACCATGTAGAAAAGCCTATTGTTTCTTTGCCGCCTTATCCTCATCAATAAGTGAGCGCAAAGGTGACAGGCACCATATGCGTATACCTAGCAAAAGTACAGGAAGAATTTAACCACAAAGAACACAAAGCACACGAGGAAGCGCAGGGGTGCCAGGCACCATAGGCGTTTACCGGCACCATATGCGTTTACCTAACAGAAAAACGAAGAAAATAAACCACGAACGACACGAAAAACACGAACAGAAGAATGAAATTTCAAAGTAAAAGTTCGTGCTGTCCGTGTGGTTAGTGGTTAAATTCTTCTTAGGTAAACGCATATGGTGCCAGGCACCATATGCAAAAAAAATAAACAGGGAAGCGCGGTGGCGCCTGACACCAAATTCAGATCAGCTTTGAATCAGGGAGTTTATTGAATTGATAACTTCAGCGGTTTTTGTTTCGGAAAGATGCCCTGCCGTATGACCACAACATCGCCTTTTACAAATTTTTCCATGCTTCGTCCTCTTCCGGCGTATCCCAATCTTTTGCCAGAACTGCTTCACTTAGCAGCATGGTTTCGGGAATTTGCACAAACCTTTGGTTTGTGTTCGATTCTGTTTTCAAGGTTTGTTTCAATTTTTTTGTTTCAGATATTCGACAAAATCGATCACTTCGCCAACACATTCGGGGGAAAGGCTATCGATTTCCTTTATTAAAACAGCGCGATCAAACATGGCTAAGCTCCTGTGGTAAGTGTACTCTGAAAAGGGAGCATAAACAATATCCGGTCTGGCACTTGATCTCAACCGAATGAGCGAAGGTTCCCCTGCCCTCTCTCCTCCTCTGTCCGATTGACATTCTAATAACTTAAAAGTATATTGATAATATGAGGTCAAACGGTGTATGAAGTTGTTTTTTACCAGGACAAAAACGGCAAAGTGCCGATCCTGGAATATTTGCAAGATTTAGCCAAACGGAAGGGGAAAGACAGCCGGATCAAGGTGAACAAGATACAGGACTATATTGAAGCCCTGAAAGTTTACGGTACCACTGCGGGGGAACCATACATGAAACATCTTGAAGGCGAAATATGGGAATTGCGTCCAATTCGAGATCGTATTTTATTTGCTGCATGGACTGGGGATAAGTTTGTTCTGCTCCATTGTTTTGTGAAAAAAACACGGAAAACTCCCAAAGGGGAAATAGAGCAGGCTAAACGCAATTTAGCGGAATTCATTTCAAGGAGTATAGAAAATGAGTAAGCCGAAAAGCATTAGATGGGATGATGTCAGAAAAGAACTGTTTACTCCCGAAGAAATCGCTGAAAGTGACTTACGGGTAGCCATTATCGGCGAGCTTATTAAAGCCCGACGTGAAAAGGGCTTAACGCAGAAAAAGCTTGAGGAATTGAGCGGGGTACGCCAGCCGGTTATTGCCCGTATGGAGAAAGGAAACAATCCCCAACTGGATACAGTTCTCAAAGTTTTAGCACCATTGGGCAAGACCTTGAGCGTTGTTCCGCTGGTACAGGATAGTTGACACTCTTATATCCCTGCGGAATTTACTTGGCGCCTGCTTGCGGGCTTATTGCCCATTTGCTACACTAAATCATGCTTGACAATAAATTCATTGTAGAAAATCTGCACGCGGTAATGGCGAATATCGCCGACCGCTTTATGAAGGCCGATGCCGAGGCGGTGGTGCGCCTGTATAACCGGCGGACCGAACTTGCCACCCATCTCCAGTCCCTGCAGCAAAAGCGGAACACCAACGCCGGGACCATGAAGGGCAAAATTGAACAGGAGCAGCGGAACGCCCTTATTGAAGAAGGGAAGAAGCTCAAAGAATGGATTACCGCCGCGGAAACGGAGCTGGCCGTCGTAGAAAAGGAGCTTGAAACCGAGGCCCGGAAGATTCCCAACATGGCCCATCCTGACGCACCGGTGGGCAGGGAAGACAAGGATAACCTTGAGGTGAAACGGGTTGGGGAGCCCACAAAGTTTGACTTTGCGCCCGCCGACCATGTAAAGCTTGGCCAGGATTTGGATATTATCGATTTTGATTCCGCCACCAAAGTTTCGGGAACCAAGTTTTACTACCTTAAAAACGAAGGGGTGTTTCTGGAACTTGGCATTGTCCGTTATGCGCTGGATATTTTGCAAAAGAAGGGCTTTACTCCCTTTATTACGCCCGATGTTGCCAGAGAAGAGATTCTTGAAGGCATCGGTTTTAATCCACGGGGATCGGAATCCAATGTGTATACTTTGGAAGGCGAGGAAACGTGTCTGGTAGGTACTGCGGAGATAACCCTTGGCGGCTACTACTCCAACACGATCCTTTCCAGGGACAAACTGCCCCTGCGCATGGCCGGGCTTTCCCACTGCTTTCGCCGTGAAGCAGGCGCTGCCGGGCAGTTTTCCAAGGGCCTGTACCGGGTGCACCAGTTTACCAAGCTGGAAATGTTCGTCTACTGCCTGCCTGAGGAATCCGGCCGCTTCCATGAAGAACTGCGTTCCATAGAGGAAGAAATTTTTGACGGCCTCAACATCCCCTTCCGGGTGGTGGATACCTGCACCGGCGATCTGGGCGCGCCGGCTTACCGCAAGTGGGACCTTGAGGCATGGATGCCTGGCCGCAACAATGGCGAATGGGGCGAAGTAACGTCTACTTCAAACTGTACCGATTACCAGGCCCGGCGGCTCAATATCCGTTACAAAGACGACGACGGTAAAAATAAATTTGTCCACATGCTTAACGGTACTGCCGTGGCTGTTTCCAGGGCCATCATCGCCATTCTGGAAAATTTTCAGCAGGCTGACGGCTCGGTGCGGCTCCCCAGGGCGTTGGTTCCCTACTGCGGTTTTGAAGTGATTAAAAGAAAATGATTATAGCGATAAAACATGGGGTCAGTCGGGAAGATGCCCGTGAATTTACTGATGCTCTTGAAAAGCAGGGTGTAAAGGTCAATTTTTCCGGGGGCGCCATCCAGACCGTGCTGGGCCTGGTGGGGGATACCACCGTCATTGAGGAAAAAACAATATAACCGGTAAAAATCCCCTGAGGAGCGTTATGTGAAACCTATTGAGGAATGTACGGTAGGCATTGTTGGCATGGGGCTCATGGGCGGCGCTGTCGCTATGGCCCTGCGCAATCGCTGTGGTGTTATGCGCAACCGATTGCTTGCCTGCGATGCTGACGCCGAAACCCTGGCGGCTGCTGAAGCGGCAGGGCTTATTGAAAAAGGCTGGAAGGCTGAAGACGATCTTGCCGAAATGCTCAGTGCCTGCGATTTGGTTTTTCTCTGCCTTAATCCTTCCACATTGCTGAAATTTCTTGAGCGCTGGGAAGGTGCTTTCAAGAGCGGCGCCCTTATTACCGATATCGCCGGAATAAAAGGAAACATTGCAAGTGCGGCGGAAAAATTCCGCCCAGACCTTGATTTTATTCCCGGCCACCCCATGGCCGGGGCCGAGAGAGGCGGGTTCAGCAATGCCGCTCTGTGCGATTTTACGGGAAAGAATTACATCCTTACCCCTCTTGAACGTAACAAGGGCGAAAACCTGGACTTCCTCAAAACCCTGATCCGCCGTATGGGATTCGGCCGCATTACCGAGACAAGCGCCGCCGGCCACGACCGGAAAATCGCCTTCACCAGCCAGCTCTGCCATGTGATCGCCGCGGCCCTTATTGACTGCGAAGCCGATACCGCCATTACCCGCTTTGGCGGCGGCAGTTTTGAAGACCTTACCCGCATCGCCATGCTCAACGCGCCCATGTGGACCGAACTTTTTATTGAAAACCGGGAAGCCCTGCTTGAGCGGATTGAGCAGTTTGAGGAAAGCCTTGACGCGCTGAAAGCCCTAATCAGCGGCGGGGCGGCGGAGGAACTGGAGAAGCGGCTCGCGCTGGTACGGGAGCGCCGGGCGGCGATGAACGGGTGAAGCTTTTACTTCACCACAATATTGACCAATTTATCCGGCACCGCAATAACCTTCACCACAGCCTGCCCCTCGGTCCACTTGAGTACCCCCGGCAGGGCCAGGGCGGTTTTCTCAAGCTCCGCCTTTGGGGTTCCGGCGGCGGCGGTGAATTTGTCACGGATCTTGCCATTTACCTGGGCTACAATGGTTACCTCGTTGTCAACGGTGAGGGCTTCATCGTAAGCAGGCCAGGAAGAAGCGGATACGGTTTCCGTATGCCCCAATTTTTCCCAGAGCTCCTCACCCAGATGGGGGGCGTAGGCGCTGAGCATGATCACCAGCGGTTCCCAGAGGGCACGCTTAATTTCGGTGAGTTTTACCAGCTCGTTGGAGTAGATCATCATGGCGCTGATGGCGGTGTTAAAGTTGAGAGTGGCAGTGTCTTCGCTCACTTTTTTAATGGTCTTGTGAAGGAGCTTTTGCAGCGCTTCACCGCCCGCAGCATCGGTTCCCGGCTCGGTTTCGCATAACGGCTTCTCACCAATGGCCCAAAGGCGCTCCAGAAAGCGTGATACGCCAACAAGACCCGCAGTGATCCAGGGCTTGCTCACTTCCAGGGGGCCCATGAACATTTCGTAGACCCGCATAGCGTCGGCACCGTAATTTTTGATAATATCGTCGGGGTTGATCACATTGCCCCGGCTCTTGCTCATCTTCTGGTTGTCCTCGCCCAGGATCATGCCCTGGTTAATGAGCCGCTGGAATGGCTCAACGGTGTTCACCAGGCCGAAGTCGTAGAGCACCTTGTGCCAGAAGCGGCTGTAGAGCAGATGGAGCACCGCGTGTTCGGCGCCGCCCACGTACAGATCCACCGGTGCCCAGTAGTCAATTTTGTCCTTTGCGGCGAAAGCCTTGTCATTATGGGGGTCAAGGTAGCGGAGGTAATACCAGCAGGAGCCCGCCCACTGGGGCATGGTGTTGGTTTCCCGTTTTGCCGGGCCGCCGCATTGGGGGCAAGTGGTGTTCACCCAGTCCGTTATGCCCGCAAGCGGTGATTCGCCGGTGCCGGTAGGGGCGTAAGATGTTACTTCCGGCAGTTTAAGGGGCAGCGCGCTTTCCGGCAGCGGAACGATCCCGGAGCCGCGCTCTGCGGCGCATTTTTCGCAGTGCACAATGGGGATGGGCTCGCCCCAGTAACGCTGGCGGCTGAATATCCAGTCCCGCAGTTTGTAGTTTACCGCCCGCTTGCCTATGCCTTTTTCTTCAAGCCAGTCCGTTATGCGCTTTTTTGCCTCGCCTGTAGGAAGGCTGCTGAATTGGCCTGAGTTCACCGAGTAGCCGTCCGCTGCGGTACATTCGGCGGGCGCGGCGGAATAATCTTTTCCCGCTTCGGGCTTTTCGGCGGCTACAACCAATATAATCGGCAGATTGAACGCCTTGGCAAAATCCCAGTCGCGCTCATCGTGGGCGGGAACAGCCATGATGGCGCCGGTACCGTAGGAAATGAGCACGTAATCGGCGATCCAGATGGGTATTTTTTCGTTATTCACCGGGTTGATGGCATAAGCGCCGCTGAACACGCCGGTTTTTTCTTTGGCAAGATCCGTACGCTCAAGGTCGCTCTTGCGGGCGGCTTCTTCAATGTAAGCTGCCACTGCCTGCTTCTGTGCGGGAGTGGTGATTTTCTCCACCAGGGAATGTTCGGGAGAGAGTACCATGTAGGTCGCGCCGAAAAGGGTGTCCGGCCGGGTGGTATAGATTTCCAGGGAAAGACCTTCGGTCTCTCCAGTGTCGCTCTGGCCGTCAATTTTGAATGTTACATTCGCGCCTTCGCTGCGGCCTATCCAGTTACGCTGCATAAGTTTGACCGGCTCCGGCCAGTCAAGGCCGTCCAGGTCCGCAAGGAGCCGCTCGGCGTAAGCGGTGATTTTAAGTATCCACTGGCGTATACGTTTGCGCGTAACTTTTGAGCCGCAGCGGTCGCAGAGACCGTCCTTTACTTCTTCGTTGGCAAGGCCGGTCTTGCAGGAGGGGCACCAGTTGATGGGACTTTCGGCTTCATAGGCAAGTCCTTTTTCAAACAGTTTGAGGAAGATCCATTGGGTCCAGCGGTAGTATGCTTCGCCGGATGTATCCACTTCGCGATCCCAATCATAGGAAAAGCCCAACGCCTTGATCTGTGAGCGAAAACGCTCAATATTTGCCGCAGTTGTAATGGCCGGGTGGGTGCCGGTTTTAATCGCGTAATTTTCAGCGGGAAGGCCAAAGGCGTCAAAGCCCATAGGATGCAGCACATTATAGCCTGCCATGCGGAGGTAACGGCAGTAAATGTCGGTGGCGGTGTAGCCTTCGGGGTGGCCAACGTGCAGCCCCTGGGCCGAAGGATAGGGAAACATATCCAGAACATAGCGGCGCTTGTCTTTGGGAAAGGCTGGGTCTTCCGTTGCCTTAAAAGTGTTGTGTTCCGCCCAATACTTCTGCCACTTGGGTTCAATGGTCTCAAAGGGATATTTCGCCATGTCTGCCGGACTCCTTATGCTTGCGATTATAATATTTCTATGTAAGGAAGTGAAGCGGTAGTTTGCCACACCTGTTATGCTGTACGCAATGAAATGCTATCCCTAACCTACGCCTTCTCTGCCAGGCTTTTCTCCCGCTTCAAGCTGATAACCTGCACTGCTGTTACCACCGCGATAAGGCCAAAGCCGATTAGGTCAGTTATATGCCCCGGCTCGATGAGGAGGAGTCCTCCGACGACGGCGGCAAGGCGCCAGGGGAGACCCACTTTACGGAACATGTAACCCCCAATTCCGGAGGCAAGGCCGAACATACCGATAAAGGAAGTCAGCACGATCAATATTACCTTGAAAGGGGTGGTGTTGATGAAGAGCATAGCCGGGCTGAACACGAACATATAGGGGATGATGAAGGCGGTGATGGCCAGCCGGGTGGCGGTGATGCCGGTTTTGATGGGGTTGGACTTGGCAATGGCGGAACCGGCGTAGGCTGCCAGGGCCACCGGCGGGGTAATGTCCGCAACTATTCCAAAATAGAAAACAAACATATGGGCCGCCAGGAGCGGAACCCCAATGCCTATCTCGGTTCCCGCCCGCATCACCATAGGGGCGGTGATGGTGGCCATGATAACATAATTTGCCGTAGTGGGAATACCCATACCCAACACGAGGCAGGCGAACATGGTGATAAAGAGGGCCACAAAAAGACTGGTCCCGGTCATGACAAAGAAAGGAAAATTCACGACGACAATAAGCTGGCCGATAAGCTGTTGGCCGATTCCGCTGAGAGAAACGATCCCCACCACGATGCCGGCAAGGGCGCAGGCCATAGCGACGCCGATAGTGTTCCGGGAACCGGAGGTCAGGGCGTCCAGCAAGGTCACCGGGGTAAAGCGGGTGTCCTTGCGGAAAAAGCTCACCAGAAAGGCGGCAAGGATGCCAAAGCAGGCGGCGTAGGCCGGGGTAAAGCCAAGGCTCATCATGGCCACCAGGACTACTACCGGCAGAAAGAGATAACCTTTGGCAAGGAAGAGTTTCCCGAAATGAGGGATAGCTTCCGGGGGCAGTCCCTTAAGACCCAGTTTTTTTGCCTCAAAGTGGACCATGAGAAAGATTCCGGTAAAGTACAATACCGCCGGTAAAATGGCGGAAACGGCGATCACCGGGTAGGAAATGCCCGTAAGCTCCGCCATAAGAAAGGCGGCGGCGCCCATGATGGGAGGCATGATCTGTCCCCCGGTGGAAGCGGCGGCTTCCACAGCCGCGGCAAACTCAGGCTTATAGCCGGTCTTCTTCATCACCGGAATAGTGACACTGCCTGAACCTACGGTATTGGCCACCGAGCTCCCCGAGTACATCCCCATCAGTGCGCTGGCGATTACCGCTACTTTTGCGGGGCCCCCAGCGGTAAAGCCCGCCAC
This sequence comes from Spirochaetia bacterium, assembly GCA_025997895.1. Classification (GTDB taxonomy): domain Bacteria; phylum Spirochaetota; class Spirochaetia; order Treponematales; family Breznakiellaceae; genus WQXQ01. Next base: position 341 of record BNVF01000097.1, on the reverse strand, counting down.
CGAATTGGCCAGATCGATAAAGAAACTGGCGATCCCGGATTTTTCCAGAAAGGCAGCCAGGAAAATAAAGAGCACGATAAAGGTGGAGCAAACCCCGATAGGTGTGCCGATGATTCCGTCGGTGGTGTAAAAAAGCTGGTGTACCACCCGGCGCAGTGAAAAGCCCGTAACAAAGGCGTAGGTAATGAATCCCGCCGCCACGACCAGAATGGGAATTTTTTCGTTATTCACCGGGTTGATGGCATAAGCGCCGCTGAACACGCCGGTTTTTTCTTTGGCAAGATCCGTACGCTCAAGGTCGCTCTTGCGGGCGGCTTCTTCAATGTAAGCTGCCACTGCCT
>BNVF01000096.1 GCA_025997895.1 Spirochaetia bacterium | reverse complement strand
GGTCAAGCGGTGCGATGAATGAGCAGGTAGGGACTTTTACACCGGTGAACGGCATAAGTCAAGGTGAAATTTTCACCCCCCGGCTTCCGGCCCTGATGACGGCTCACGCTTCCTATACGGTGCGGGTACACCAGACCGTATCGCTGGGGGCGGGGGCCGCGTATTTTATCAGGACGGATCTGGAAACCGTGGCGGATGCGGACATAGACCCTGCTTCGCAGTCACGGTCATTGGGAGCGGAGGTCTCCGGTTCTGCGGTGTGGGCGCCTGATTCGGCGCTGCGGTTAAGCGCCGGGGGCGGGGTCTTTCTGCCCGGAAGCGCGTTTGTTGCGGATACGCCGGTACGGTGGAAAATACGCGCGGGTGTACTGTTCGCGTTCTGAAAAATAGCAATTTGAAAAAAACCGAAGATGGAGGAATCGATATATGAAAAAGCGCATGGCTCTGATATTGGCGATCTGCGGGGCGGCGGTACTATACGCGCAAACCGCGCCCAGGGGGATTATCCGTGAGGTGAACGGAACCGTGGAGGTAAAAGCGCCGGGTGCAACCGCCTGGACAGCGGCGGCCCCTGGCATGGAGCTGGAACAGGCAACGGCAATCTCCACCGGGATACGGAGCACGGCGCTTATTGGTCTGGGGAATTCGGTACTGGTTGTGCGCCCCCTGACCCGGTTGACCCTGGAAGAAATACAGATGACAGCGGGGAATGAAGAGATAAACCTGCGTCTGCAAACCGGGCGGGTCCGGGCGAATGTGACGCCGCCCACCGGCGGCAGGACGCAGTTTTCGGTACGGTCTCCTTCGGCAACCGCTTCGGTACGGGGCACAACTTTTGATTTTGACGGCTACCGCCTGAAAGTTGACGAGGGGCGGGTGCATGTTACCGGCGGAGACTACACGGGGATGTACGTAGGCGCGGGACACACGATAGCCGTGAATGAGGAGAGCGGGAAGACGGCAAGCCCGGCGGAAACCACCCGTGAAGAACTGGCTCCGGCTTTGCCCGCGGGGGTGAGTGTGCCGGACGTTCCGGCGTCGATTCCGGCGGTAGTTCCATCTGCGGATATGCAGGTAGGACTGGAATGGAACTAAGGGGAGCAGGTATGAAAAAGGCAGTGGTAATACTTATAGCGGCGGTTTTGGCCATAAGCGGTTGTGATTTTTTCATGGGGCCTGATACGCCGGTGGGGAAGGGGAATTTGACCATCACCCTGGGAGACCGGGCTTCCCGGGCGGCGCTTTCTTCAGAAATTACGAATACGTTCAGTTATACATTTACTTTTACCGGTCCCGGGGACCAAACGTTTACCCGTGAACTTGAGCCGGGCGTGCCCTCGTTAAATGAGACCGTGGCTTTGGGGCAATGGAGTATCAAGGCGGAGGCGTATAATTCCGCCGGGATTTTGGCGGGTACAGGCAGCGTAAACTATACGGTAATAGCAGGCGTCAATACGGTTTTGGTGCCCATGACGCTGAGCGATGGGTATAATGCAGATAACGAAATAACCGGATTCAGTTTTGCTACTCCGGCGGCTGTGGGAACAATAAACGGAACGGCAATCAGCGTAACGGTGCCATACGGAACCGATGTTACTAATCTGACGCCCACGGTTATTCATAACGGGGCATCGGTGAGCCCGGCAAGCGGAGAGACGCAGGATTTTACCGGCCCGGTAACCTACACGGTAACTGCGGCGCTCGGTTCAACCCAGGAGTATACGGTAACGGTAACCGTGGCGCCCAGTTTTACCAGCATCGCCGATGTTACCACATACCTGAACAGCACAAGCGGCGGCGGCAGTGCCGGCGCCCCCATCCCCCTGCCGGTAAGCCTGGAGCTTTCCTCCGCCAACTGGACGGCCCTGCTTACTGCCATCAATACGGCAAACAAGTATATAGCCCTTGATCTTTCCACCTGTACCGCTTCCGGGGAGTCGTCGGGCGGCGGCCTTAACAGCGACTGGACTTTTAACCCGGACTATAATATTACCACCGGCAAGGGTAAAATAGTGGGCATCACCCTGCCCGATGCGGCAATGACTATAACAGCGGGGACTATTTCAAACGGCGCCTTTAAAAACTTTAGCGCTCTCACAACCGTAAATGGCGCGGGGGTACTCACCATCGGTGCCGCTGCCTTCCAAGGCTGCACCAGCCTGACCAGTGTGAGCCTGCCGGTGGTTACCACCATCGGTTACGGTGTCTTCGGCAACTGTACCAGCCTGACCAGCGTGAGCCTGCCGACGGTTATCTCCATTGTTGAAAGTGCCTTCACAGGCTGCACCAACCTGACCAGCGTGAGCCTGTCGGCGGCGCTTACCTCCATAAGCAGTACGGCCTTCAGCCACTGTGCCAACCTGACGACATTCGTTATTGCGCCGGAAAACACTGTATACAGCGTCAGCCTTGACGGGAAAATGCTCCTGTCCAAAGACGGCTTTACACTGCTAGCGTACCCATCGGCAACCGGAGCGATAACGCTCTCTGGCTCTGGCATTACCGCTGTCGGTAATTTTGCCTTCAATGGCTGTACCAGCCTGACCAGTGTGGACCTACCGGATGTTATCACCATCGGTTACAGTGTCTTCGGCAGCTGCAACAGCCTGAATAGCGTGAATCTGCCGAATGTTACCTCCATCGATAGCAGTGCCTTCAATGGCTGTACCAGCCTGACCAGCGTGAACCTGCCGGAGGTTATCTCCATCGGTAGCAATGCCTTCCAAAACTGTACCAGCCTGACCAGCGTGAGCCTACCGGCGGCGCTTACCTCCATAAGCAGTATTGCCTTCATCAACTGCGCCAACCTGACGACATTCGATATTGCGCCGGAAAACACTGCATACAAAGCCAGCGATAACGGGAAAATGCTCCTGTCCAAGGACGGCTTTACACTGATAGCGTACCCATCGGCAACTGGAGCGGTAACGCTCTCTGGCATCACCGCTGTCGGTAACTCTGCCTTCCAATACTGTACCAGCCTGACCAGCGTGGACCTGCCGGATGTTACCTCCATCGGTTACAGTGCCTTCTACTACTGTAGTAGCCTGACCAGCGTGGACCTGCCGGATGTTACCTCCATCGGTTACAGTGCCTTCCAAGGCTGCAGCAGCCTCTCAACCCTTACCTTGGGCACAACACCGCCCACGCTGGGGGGTACCGGCACTAACATTTACCCGTTTTATCAGGCTGCGAGCACCTTTACTATCCGGCGGCCCAACGCTTCCGCCGCGTTGTACGAGACCTGGTACGATACAACCTATGCAGCGGTTTTCAGCGGGATAAATATAACGTTTGCAGACAGCGAGTGAGGATAGCAGCGCAGTGGTGTTACCATCTGCGTAATAACCAACCAGCCCTTCCCGCGTATGTGGGGAGGGCATTCCTGGAAACGCAGGTGGTGACAGGCGTAACATCATAAGAAAAAAGTCCACGGATTACGCGGATTTTCACGGATTAGTCTGGGATTTATGAGCTAAAATCCGTGTTAATCTGGGAAATCCGTGGATAAAATCTTTGAGTTGACGATGTGGCAACAGGCGCCGTTTTTGATACTTAGACGCCTTGCGGAGGAGACAGGCGTTTTCAGGAGGAATCATTTGAATGAAATATCCAAAATCATTTTCCTCGCAGGACTTTTCCTCCATCGACAACGATCTGGGGTAAACGTCAATTTTACCCACCCCATAAAAATCAAGGGTGGGACTTAAACGGTTAATTTTCAGTTTTCAGCTTTGGTTTAAATTCCAGGGGAGCAGTTTGACGTTTACACCTAAAGAAGAGTATGACGCCCTTGATGAACAGTGGACGCACCATAGCGGGCTTGCCCAACGCAGGCGCTGTTTTTGGGGGGAGATGCCGAGCAGCGTTTTACAGTTTTTCGACTATTTCCGGAGCCAGACCGGTATCTTCGATAATTTCCCCAAGGGGCCGTCCTCTGGCTTTCATTTTACGGGCAATTTCAAACGAAGCCTGCTCGTAGCCCTTAGCGCTGCCCTCGGCTATTCCCGCAACCTTACCTTCGGCTATTCCCACAACCTTACCTTCGGCTATTCCCTCTTTCCGGGCAGTATACATCCCCGAGCGGTAATCCATTTCGGCTTTTTCGCGGTACAAGGTGCGAGCCCACTTCTCGTAATCCCGGCTCACTTTGGTTAATGCCCGTTCCGCCTGCATGATTCCCTCCTCCCGGCATAATTCTGCTATCAGCCCCTGCGCTTTCGCTTCGTGCCGGTATTTCATATATATACACCATTTTTCTTCCCGTTGCAAGTTTTCCCTTCGTAACTCCTTTTCCCCTGCAAAATACTCCTGTACTTTTTGTTCCAGTTTGGGCATTTCGTAGAAGATAATCTCCATCACCTCGTTCAGTTTGTCATGCTCGTCCTCCTCCATCATAAAATAACGGCGGGGTAGTTTGTCACTTTGGGGGAACAGGACGCAGTTGAGGAAAAAAATCTGGTATACCCGCTTAATCTCACCGTAGGTTTCGCCTTTTTTTGCCTGTGCGGACAATAACCGGGCGGCGTAAAAGGCGGCCCGGGCCTTGAGGTCGTCCCCGGATTTGTCAATCTGTATTTCCAGATTGGCAGCGTCGCCATCGTTAAAGGTAGCATGTACATCCAGCCGGGAGCTCTTGCCGGCAAGGTAATCCGGTAAGAGTTCGGAGTTCATTACTTGCACCCGGGAGATTTCCCGGTGGGTGCAGCTCGAAAGCAGAAGGCGCAGTGCTTCACGGGAATCTTCAGTATCATCAGTGAATACGGCCTTAAAGACCGTATCATTCATGATGTTGAGGATTTTCCCCTGGGCGACGTTTTCCCGCGCCTGACGTTTGATGTCCCTGGGAATTAGCCAGGGCTTTGAAAAAGATAATTTCATACCCTATATATGGCGCGTAGATGTGTGGCGCTTGAGTGTTTGGGAGAAAATCTGCAAAGAATCAATGTACTCCCAAGAAACTTTCACAATTAATATTTGACGAGAAAAAAGAAATATCGAACCACACGAATTATACGAAACACCGTCTTGAGTAAATGCGTACCTACGCCCTATAGCATATTTTTATGTTTTTCACTATAATAATTCGATATGAAACGCCGACTGATTACCTCCGCATTGCCCTATGTGAATAATGTGCCCCATTTGGGAAACCTCATCCAGGTGCTCTCTGCCGACGCCTTTGCCCGCTTTTGCAGGCTTCGCGGATACGAGACCCTCTACGTCTGCGGTACCGATGAATATGGTACTGCCACGGAAAACCGTGCCGCCGAGGAAGGCATAAGCCCCAGGGAGCTCTGTGACCGGTATCACCAAATGCACGCGGACATCTACTGCTGGTTTAATATAGCTTTTGACAAATTCGGCCGCACCTCCACACCTATACAAACCGAAGTAACCCAGGATATTTTCAAAAAACTTGACGCTGCGGGTTTTATCTCCGAGCAGACTACCACGCAGCTCCACTGTGCCAAATGCGACCGCTTCCTTGCCGACCGTTACATACGGGGCGTCTGCCCTCACTGCGGCGCAGCCGAGGCCAGGGGCGATCAATGCGAAGCCTGCGGCAAACTCCTTGACCCCACCGAACTCAAGGAGCCCCGCTGCGCTGCCTGCGGTTCTACACCCTCGTTAAAATCAACCAAGCATCTCTACATAAACCTTCCCAAGATTAAGGATAGACTTGAAGAATGGATAAAAACCGCCTCTGTAAAAGGATTCTGGGCGAATAACGCCGTGCAGATGACTCAGGCATGGATACGCGACGGGCTGCGGGAGCGGGCCATAACCAGGGATCTCAAATGGGGAATCCCCGTACCCAGAGACGGCTACGAGCACAAAGTCTTTTATGTGTGGTTCGACGCCCCCATAGGTTATATATCGATCACCGGCAATCTGGGTGACGAACGCGCCGGTGCGCAGGGAAACGGCAGTTGGCGCGATTTTGTCAATTACTGGTGGAAAGCCCCCGATGAGGTAGAACTGTTCCAGTTCATTGGCAAGGACAATATTCCCTTTCATACGGTTATCTTTCCCTCAAGCCTTCTGGGGAGCGGCGACAACTGGACCATGTTACACCACATGTCCAGCACCGAATACCTGAACTACGAGAGCGGAAAATTTTCCAAGTCCCGGGGTATTGGTGTTTTTGGTACCGATGTGATGGAAACCGGAATCCCCGCCGATGTGTGGCGTTTTTATATTTTTTACAACCGCCCCGAAAAATCCGACGCCCTTTTTACCTGGAAAGACTTTCAGGAAAAGGTGAATGGCGAACTCATCGGCAATTTGGGAAACCTGGTTAACCGTACCATGTCTTTCATCACCCGTTATTACGACGGCAAGCTTCCGGCAGGCCAGAGCGACAGCGTTTTGTGGGAAGAAGTGCGCAGGCGCGAAACTGCCATTGCCGAGAAACTCGAACGCGCCGAACTGCGTGACGCCTTTCGGGAAGTTTTTGAACTTTCCTCATATGCGAATAAATATTTTCAGGATGCCGAACCCTGGCGCCTGCGCAAGGATGATCCCCCAAAAGCGGAGGCGGTGATTCGGGACCTGGCTTTTGTGGTGCGGGACATCGCGGTGCTTATTGAGCCCTATATGCCGGCTGCCTCGGCAAAAATCGCCTCATTCTTTGGCATTGGGCCTGACACCAGGTTGAGCTGGAAAGACACAGGCAGGGCGGAAGGAGTTGCAGCTAACGCGGCGATTATCAGCGAAGTGCTTTTTGCGAAGCTTGAAGACGAGCTTGTGGAAACCCTGCGGGCGCGGTATTCAGGAAGCCAGGAGGACAGAAAAAATGCGGCTGCTGAACTCCCCAAACCTGTTCCGTCCTTTGCGGCGACTCTGGATCTGCGCACGGCGAAAATCGAAAAAATTGAACGTCATCCCAAGGCGGACAAACTCTATATCATTAACCTTGAAGTAGGGGAGGGTGTCAGTGGAATTCGCGAGGAGCGCACTATTGTTTCGGGTCTGGTTCCCTTTTACAAAGAGGAAGAACTCCTGGGCAAGCGTATTATTGTCGCTTATAACCTGAAACCGGCCAAACTCCGCGGCGTTGAGTCCAGGGGAATGTTACTTGCCGCAGGTGATAACCAGGGTATTGGCCCCGAGGGGCAGAGTGCCGAACGCTGCGAGGTGCTTGATGCCGGCGATACCCCCACCGGAACCAGGGTGCTCCTTGAAGGCCAGGAAGCCGCAGCCGCCCCGGCCGAAATCGACATTGATACCTTTTTCTCCGTACCAATCGTCGCGAACAATTACGCGGTACAATCCGGCGGAAAGAACCTGTGCCTGGCCGGAAAGCCGATCCGTACTTCGATTATTCCCGAAGGCGAAGTTCACTGATCCGCAATTCCCCATGGTGATACGGAGGCACAGTTGAAATCAGAGGTGAGCATCACCAGTTGTGATCTTTCGGTCTGTGAAAAAGCGGATTCATTTTTACAATCAACGTTATGGGGAACATTCAAATCCCGCTTTGGCTGGACAAGCCGTGCCTTTCTGGTTGATTGGTGTGATTTTAACCTCGAACCTGGTGGCAACTTTACGGGTGACACCACTGCCGCTGCCGACAGTGCGGTGGAACAACCCCTGCTGATCCTTTCCCGCCGCCTTGCCCCTGGCTTTTCTTTTGCATACGCGCCCTGGGGCCCTGAATTACCTGCGAATTTTCACGCAGATGATAAGCTGCGTACCGCAGCCCTTGTGGAACTTGCCCGCAAGCTGCGGCGTTTCCTGCCCGGCAATACCGCCTTTATCCGTTTTGATCCCCCCTGGTTCTGTGAAGAATCCTCAGGCGAATCACTGCCTGCCGCGCCTGCGCTGGGAGTTCCCTTTAGACGCGCCGCCGCGGACATTCAGCCCCCGGACACGGTACTTGTCGATTTGACTCCATCCGCCCAGGATATACTCGCCGCCATGAAGCCCAAATGGCGCTATAACATCGGCCTTGCGGAAAAGCGGGGCGTAAGCGTCAGCCGCTCTGATGAACAGGGCCTTGAGGTGTTTTACAAACTCCTGTCCGAAACCGCCGGGCGCGACGGCATAGCCATACACCATTTTGATTATTACAAAACCCTTTTTGAAACAAGCCGGAGCAGCTCAATAAACGGCGGGCTTCGTCTCTACACCGCCGAACACGAAGGCGACGCCCTGGCTGCCATAGTGGTACTCTGCCGGGGTACGCAGGCGGTCTATCTCTACGGCGCGTCTGCGAACATCAAGCGCAATCTGATGGCCCCCTACGCCCTGCAATGGAAAGCCATGCAGGATGCCAAAGCCTCCGGCTGCGTGTTATACGATCTATTCGGCATACCCCCCACGGATGATCCCAATCACCCGATGGCCGGGCTTTACCGTTTCAAAACCGGCTTCGGCGGCAAAATAATCCACAGGCCGGGAAGCTGGGACTATGCCTATAAGCCGCTGCTCTGCGGCCTGTTCAACGCGGCAGAGCGGTACAGGAAGCGGCGGCGGGATTCAAGGAAGAAGAAGCTGGATAAACGGTAATTTGTCGAACTGTGTAACATTCTCTCGCTCATCAAATCGGGGTGGGCGGGGCAGTGCCGGGCATTCCGTTTGCTCCAAAACATTAGATACACACCTTCGTGCACTCGCCTACGGCTCGCTCGACACGAAGGCGGGGTCGG
>BNVF01000095.1 GCA_025997895.1 Spirochaetia bacterium | reverse complement strand
AGCTCGCGCTGCTGATAGCAGGCCGTAATGTCGCATAGGGTACAATCACCAGCGGATTCGCCGTATGCGCCGTAATGGAAGCCCCGCCGGAAGGCTTGCCGTCAACTCCCAGCGTATCGCTAATCGTAGCCAGCGCGTTATCCGCATTGGCGTTTTGGGCGGCAGTAATAAAATCCGCTTCAAAAGTAGCACTTTGTAAATCAAGACCGTCCCATTGTGCTTTGGTCAGCACCTGCCATCCGGAAAACCCATAGCCAGAGTTCGCCGCCGCCTGCACCATAAAGGGGTACCCCACCTTTTGCCTGGGCGCTTCCGTCGGAACCGCCGAAAGCGAGCCGGGAATAATCCCGATACTGATATCGGCAAACGGGGCATTGTCGTAGGCAACCTGTGCGTCAATCTTCTGTAATAGTTCGTCCGGCTTATTGCTAAACAGATCGCAGGCGGTGAGGAACAACAGAACCGCTGCCAACAGAACCGCACTTGCCAATAAAACGCCGTTTTTTTTATACATGATACACCTCGCTTGGATAGGTTAGAAAAGATGGGAATATATGACTAAATTGGTAATTAAAAATGATGGAACAGCTTCCTGAAGGGAGATCAGCAGGACAGGGGATGCGAATACTAGAGAGAGAGAGAGAGAGAGAGAGAGAGAGAGAGCAAGAACCGTGCCAAGTCCACACATCAGGGCACAAAAAAGCGGGAATTTTTGGCTGTCTTGTACATTGCGGTTATGCACCATATTGAACAATATATCACCTTTTTCTACGATTTCCAGTAATATACTACAATATTTTCATTTGAAAGTGCAAGTCATTTCGTGTCAGGGTAAAAGCATTTACTTTCGCACACACCTTCGTATTTCCGTAGCTGGACAGCGCTGCCCAGCCGCGGAGATACGGGGAGTCTCATGAGTTGGTTGTTTCCTCCGGCTTTGCCAGCGCCAGAACCAGCAATTCCGCCAGTTGGGCAGCTTCTTCCTGAGTCAGGGTAATGCCTTTCCCCATTTTTTCATGCCCCGGCGCCCAGTCCCGGATATCAAGCTTGGGAGCCCTGCCGTTCCATGCGACCAGATTCAGCTCTTTTTTCCAGCCGCCTTTTTCCGTGGAAATAACCCCAAAGTGTTTTACAATATCGAAATCAATGTCAGCCATAAGTACCTCATATGTAAAAGTCTTTCAAAAATCAAGATTTTCTTCAAGTATTATCCTCTCAAATATAAATTGAGCTTGTTGAAAGGTATACAATACGGTATAATCCTATCAGGGAATTGAGGGTTTCAATGTCCCAAGGAGTCGCTTATGAAAAAATATGTTTTTCCCGGGCTTTTGTTGGTTGCTTTGTTGGCTTTTTTAAGCATTTCCTGTAAATCTTCCCCGCCGCAGGCAGAAACTGCGCCTCCAACCGCTGAACCGGCGTCTCCCGCCGGCGAGCCGGCACCGGCGCAACCGGGGGGCCCAAGCCAGGCGGTGCTTGACGCTCTGAATAAAGCTGTTAACCGGGCGGAAGAAGCCCGGAAGCGGGCGCTTGATTTTGAGAGTCCGTCTTATTTCCCCAGCGATTGGGAATCCGTCGAGTCTCAATATACGGCGGCAGGTACGCTCCCCAAATCATCCGAGGCCGAGGTTCAGCAGGCAACAGTTGCGTATAACGCCGCAGCCGATACCTACGATGAACTTTTTAAAAAGACCATACCCCTTTACGCCCAGGCCAGAGAAGATGAGATAATTGCTGCCAGGGACGATCTTATCGCCACCGGGCTTACCTATTCTTTTCCTGAGTATCTGCGAAAAGCTGACGAGATTGCCCTTTCGGCGTTAAGCCAATACGAGGCGCAGGATTATTATACCGCCAGGGATACTGCCATAAAGGCGCTCGGTGAGTATCAGACCCTGAAAACCGGCGCCGATGCATACCTGGTTCGGTTGGAAATAGTGGATCGGGATTTTATTTCTTATGATCCTGAAAATTTTGATCGTGCCGATGAGATTGCCCTGACTGCGTTGAATGCCTATGACACCGGGGACTACGAGACGGCACAGAGCAATGCTGAGGAAGCGCTGCTTCGCTATAATCTGGTATTGGTTACCGGGTGGGCCGGTTATGTCTCTGCGCAGCGGACTTCCGCAACAGACGAACGGAAGAAAGCTCTGGACCTCAAAGCAAATATAGCGGTGCGGGATTCTTTCCGTGATGCCGATGCGCTCTACAATCAGGCTGAACTTGCATTAAAGTCAGAGCTCTATGAGAATTCGGCAGCCCTTTATACGGAATCCGAAGCCAGGTTTATGATGGTAAGCCGTGATGCCGCAGAAAAGCGCCGTATCGCCGAGGAGACGATCAAAGAAGCCGGGGAAAAAATTGACGAAAGCGATGAAACCGCCAGACAGGCAGAGGTAATTATTGAAGGAGGTTCAATATGAGAGGTAGAATGAGTCTTGTATTAATAATCATTATGGTACTTGTTGGAATCCAGCCGGTGTTTGCGCAATACAGTCTTCCTGAGCCGGAGTTCAAGGATCCGCTTTTTGTTTCTATTGCGATACTTGCCGCTGCGGCTTCCTCTGATGCCGGGTCTGTTATTCCGCAGGAAATCCGCAATAATCAATATTTTCTTGAAAGTCTGCGGCTGGCCAAACTGGCTCAGGACACCTACGACTACGGCGATTATGATGCATCAACCAACTTCGCGCAGGAGGCAATACGTTACGCCCAACTTTCGGATGAATATGTCGCCCTTCAATTAAAAATCAAAGACACCAATGACGCTATTGCCGCTGCAAAGCAACGCATTGACTGGGCCGCATCAAGCGGCGCGGCCAAACAGTATCCGATTGAGTACAGTGAAGCCTCAACGTATTACGAGGCCAGCCTGAACCTCCGCTCCGAGGAAGAGTGGGATGAGGCTATTAGCGCCGCGAACAAGGTTGTTGATATATTGGCCTATATCCAGGCCCCCGACGGAAGCCGGCCCCTGCCGGCGCAGTACACCGTCAGAACCTGGACGAGTTTCAGGGATTGTCTCTGGAATATCGCCGGCCGTTCCTGGGCCTATAACGACCCCTGGCAATGGAAGGTAATCTACGACGCCAATAAATCAAAGCTGCCCGAACCGGGCAATCCTGATCTGATTGAGCCCGGCATGGTGCTGGATATTCCCAGTATCAAAGGCGAAGCCCGGCAGGGTATGTGGGATTCAGGCCGTACTAATTAGGTTTTTTTGTTATACAGGGCAAGCGCGCTGCCCATGAGCGCATGAATATAGGGGGGCTTTCCCATGCCTTGGCATACCTCTTCGGTATCGACCAGGGCGGCCTCCACATATTCATCCTCATCAAGGTCTTGCTTACCGGTATTAGTCAAGTCTTCGGCCAGAAAAAAATGCACACGATTTGACATGATTGCCGGGTTGGGGCTGAATTCCCCCAATTTTCTGATCTTTCCCGGCCTGTACCCGGTTTCCTCCTGCAACTCCCTGGCTGCCGCTTCCGCCGGATTTTCGCCAGGTTCAAACACCCCGCCGGGGAACTCCAGGCTCAAACACTGGGAACCGTGCCGCCACTGCTTCACCATCACAAACTGCCTGCCCCGGGCGCTTTCAATAACCGGAATGATAATGGCCCAATCCGTGGCGTCAATAACCGAGTATGTCCGCAGCTCATTATCCGGGGACCTGCAATAACTTTCCCAAATTGAAAAGACCTTGCAGTCAAAAACCCGCTTGCGGCTTTCTTCGTTCCATATAAGTTTTTTGTCGTCCATATACAAAGAATAACCCATTTTTTCAGCTCTGTCGCTCACCAACAACAGCACACACCAGCGTAGTGTCTGCCGCCACTGCGCTTACTGTAAACGCATAGGAGACACTCCTGCGCTCACCCACCTCATTACGCTTTAGTCGGCCTGCTTTGTATACGTTCCGTTAATAAAACCCCAGGAATCAGTAGGTCCACCGGAAAGGACTAACTCAGTGGCGCTATTGAAAACATATGTTACGGTATACGTTGAAATGTTCAAAGTGGTTTCAGTCAGCGTACTTACCACCCCTCCCACTATGGAACCTGTTCGTGAAGAGACGAACACCCGGAGGTAGCCATCGTAATCATCAGCATGTATATGTTGCTCACTATCACCTTCCCAGGAGCCATAAAATCTTGACGCATCGGCGCCACCACCAAGGCCAGAGCTTGTTCCATTGCCACACCCTGCCAGAACCAGACCGAATGTCAGCGTAAGCGCTAACATTCCCAAAATGAAAAACTTGCTTTTGTTCATTTAAGAATTCCTTTACGGTTTTTACGTCCCGCCGACAAAACTATTGCCAAACGCCAACGGCGTTTTAATGTATGCCGTACAATTTGCTGCGCAAATTGCGCTTCTTATAAATGGGGCAGAATTACCCCCTTTTAGGGTGAAATTACCAACGGTGGAGGTATTTTTGTCCCCGGTTAGAGTGGTTTTGCCTGCAAATGAGAAAACGAGAACATCTTAGTCAATACCGAAAATTTGTTCAATAGTTCCCGCCTGCTTTAGCTGCCGCAGTGCGCGCTAAATTTTGACAATCCCCCCCAACCAGCGTATGATTGTATGTGAAGTGTAAAACCCAAGGAGGTTTTTATGGCTATCATTACCGTTTCCCGGGAATTGGCGGCTCTTGGTGACGAGACTGCCCAGGAACTGGCAAAACTGCTGGGCTATCGATTTGTGGACAAAAATGCCCTGCAAGAACGAATAAAATCCTATGGGATCGAGGGGCAGAAATTTCAAAAATACGATGAGCGGAAGCCCTCGTTTCTGGCGTCCCTGTCCCAGGACCGGGATGATTATCTGCACTATCTGAAAACCGCCATTTATGCCGAGACCGAGCAGGGGAGCAGCGTGTTTATCGGCCGGGGGGCAAGTTTGGTGTTCAAAAATGTGCCGGGGGTTATCTCGGTATTTTTGGTGGCGCCCCTTGAAATCCGCATTGAGCGGGTCAAAAATTATTTTCACTGCGACGAAAAACGGGCTAAACAGATCATTGAGCGTAGCGATCAGGATCGTATCGGTTTTCACCGTTATTTTTTCGATATTGAATGGAAGGATCCGGGGAACTATCATCTTTCCCTGAACACCGGCATTTTTCATCCCTCGGTCTGCGCCGAAATCATCAAGCGTCTGCAAGAGCATATTTTTACCCCCGAGGCGGAAGCACAAAACGCCGCCCGCCTTAAGGAACTGATCCTGGAGCAGCAGGTCAAGCACCATATTATCTACGAACGGGAAATTCCCATCCATTTCCTGGAGACATCGGTATCCGGCAATGTGGTTACCCTCTACGGCGTTGCCAATTCCCAGGCGCTTATCGAAGCAGCGTTAAATGCCGCCAGGGAAAGCGCCGGTTCCGCCACGGTACAGAGCGAAATCCAGATTGTCCGGGAATACAGTGTGATGCCATAAAAGCCGTATGGCCGCTATAGCGGGAATTCTCAAAAAATAGTATGCTTAGTCTGTAATGTCTACTTAAGTTGAGCGGAGGTTCCTCTTTTGAAAGCAGCGCTGGAAAAATTACACGCCATTGACCGGGAATACCGTTACCTGGAACGGGCTTCGGCGGCGCTTCAGTGGGATCAGGAGACCTATTTGCCCCCCAAAGGCGTGGAGGAGCGGGCTGAACAGCTTGCCCTGCTTGAGGGCATTGCCCATGAGCGGCTCATTACCCCCGAGACCGGGCGGCTGCTTGGGGAACTGGGTTCGGTTTCCGCAAATCCCCGGGGCGATGAGAGCCTGCCTGCCATTGAGCGGGATTTCCTGCGGGTGATGCGCCGCCGCTATGACCGGGCAGTCAAGCTGCCGGCGGATTTTGTCAGTGCTGCCGCCCGCGCCGAAGGTCTTTCCCAGGCGGCATGGGCGCAGGCCCGGCGAAACAACGATTTTGCCGCGTTTTTGCCCCATCTTACCACCATGATCGATTTTGCCCGCAAAAAGGCGGAGTATTGGGGTTTTGGGGACAGAGCCGCGCAGAGGAACAGCGCGCAATCGCTTTACGACGGCCTGCTGGACATCTACGAGCCCGGTATGCCTGCCTCGGAAATCGGCGTTCTGTTCACTGTTTTGCGGGATCGTTTGGCGGCGCTACTGAAAAAAATCAAGCTCTGTCCCCAGCCGGACACCGGCTTCCTCAAACAAACCTTTCCAATCGAAGCGCAAGCCGCCTTCAACCAAAAGCTCATGGCATATCTTGGCTTTGATCAGGAGCGGGGCCGGTTGGACGCCAGTGCTCACCCATTCACCACCACCCTGGGTGCCGATGACATTCGCATCACCACTCGCTATTTCCCCGGCAATCTGCTCTCGGGACTTTTTTCGGTAATCCATGAATCAGGCCACGCCCTTTACGAAATGGGTTTCCCCGCCGAATTACGGAGAACCTGTCTTGCCGACGGCGCTTCTATGGCCATCCATGAATCGCAGTCCCGCTTTTGGGAAAACGTCATCGGCCGCAGCCGTCCCTTCTGGCAGGGCCTTTTTCCAACCCTGCGTGATTGTTTCCCTGAGCAGTTGGGCCGTTCAAGCGCCGAAGCACTGTATAGGGCAGTCAACGAGGTCAAACCCTCGCTTATCAGGGTCGATGCCGATGAAGTGAGCTATTCCCTCCATATAATTCTCCGTTTTGAACTGGAAAAGCGGCTTATCTCCGGCGAACTTGCGCCCGAAAAGCTCCCCGCAGTCTGGCGGGAATATACCCGTGAATACCTTGGCCTGGAGAGTGACACGAATCAACGGTTCAACGATGCCGATGGAGTCTTGCAGGACATTCATTGGTCTATGGGTTCCTTCGGCTATTTCCCCAGCTATGCTCTGGGGAATCTTTACGGCCTGCAATTCACCCAAAAACTCAAAAGTGATATTCCCGAACTTGAAAGTCTGATAGCTGCGGGAAAATTCGAGCGCCTCTACACTTGGCTAAAAGATACTATTTATTGCTGGGGCTGCCGCCTTGAGCCGGCGGAGCTGCTGTTCAAAGTCACCGGAGCGCAGCTTCAGGTGAATCCCTTTCTGGAATATATTGAGGGGAAGTATACTGAACTCTATGGACTTTAACGTATTTGCCCTAAGCCGGGATCTGCTCTGTCTTTCCGGCGCCTTCACCGGCATCGCCGCAGGCTATATTCTGAGCCTTTTCAGAAAAGACATAAAACGCCGCTCCCGGAACCGGAGGATCGCACTGGCACTGCTGTTTTTTTCCGGTACCATAGCCGCATTTGCTGCCGCCATTATTATTTCCCTGGGCGCGATTTTCAAAGAACCGGGCGTCATCATCTTCGCCGTATGCTGCGTCCTTGTTTTCGCCCTGGCCGTCCGTTTTCCCCGAGCCGCCGCCTATCCTCTAATCCTTGCCGGCGGGCTTTTTGCCGTGTGGCTGGGCTTTTCCTTCCTCCGTTTCCCGCCGGTACAAATCAGCTCTGTCCCTCTGACAGCCATCTACCAAATTGACGAGACCCATCACTCAATCCGGCTTACCGGGGACAGAGCTCAAACAACCCGTACAGTGAGAGACAGAGCTCAAGGTGAAACTCTGCAATTAAGCGGCACTCTCACCCCCCTGGAGTTTTCCGCCGCCTTCATCAGCTTTGGCCGGAACTGTCCCCTCATTGGCGGTGTTGTCCGGGGCATGATAACCAAAATCAGCCACGGCTCCGAAACCATCTTCTCCGACCAATCCATGGAAACGCCCTTGCTGCAACGGTATTACGCAAAAACTTCCGCTGCCGGAATTAACCCCCTGGGTATCAATTTTCAAAACACAAGCTGCCAGGTTCCGTATGAGACCATCCCCGACGGCATGAACATAACCATCTCATATAACGGCAATGCCGATGCCAGCGCCCTGACAGCTACTCTCTCCAGATTGGGGACAGAGCTCAAATAACAGGCAGAGCCCAAATAACATTGACACATCCCGCCCCGCCATACATACTGAACCCATGACGCTTGCCACCAAACTGACATTCCTCCGTGTAGTCCTCGCCCCTGTATTTTTTATCATCTATCTTTTACCCCAATTCTTCCCCGCCCTGTTCACCGGCGGTGCAGCCTGGACCGTGCCTGTCCTCTGGCTCATCTTTATCGTTTCCGAAATCACCGATATGCTCGACGGCATGGCCGCCCGCAAACGGAACGAAGCTACCGATTTCGGCAAACTCTTTGACCCCTTTGCAGACACCCTCATGCAGATCACCTGCTTCCTCTGCTTTGTCATCGACCGCATCTTTCCCGCCGCCCTGTTTCTCCTCGTCCTCTACCGCGAGTTTAGCATCCTTTTTGTCCGCAACCTCATGCTCAAAAAAGGCATCGCTATGGGCGCCCGCCTTGGCGGCAAAATCAAAACCGTTACCTATATCATCGCCGCCGCCGCCGCCCTCCTCACCGTCAGTCTGCAGCGTCTCTCCCTGTTTGAGTTTCTCCACCCGTACTTTAAGACCGGCTCTGTGGTTATTTTTCTTGTCTCGGTAATACTTTCGCTGGTTTCGTTTTTTGATTATCTTGCGGTGTATAGGAGCAAGTAGCGGGGATAGAGTTCTTTCAATATGCTCTTGACAAAAAACAAAAGATTCGGTAGATTAAGTATACCGTCAGCGAAGGCGGCTATGGATATCGTATTACCGGATTCGCCGAATAATTGAAAAGGTACCATAACTTTGAAACGGGCCCACGGGCCGTACTCCGAAGGGGTTTTACAGGCGTAAAATCTC
>BNVF01000094.1 GCA_025997895.1 Spirochaetia bacterium | reverse complement strand
CGACACGGTCTGCCACTGTGGGGCCAACTCGTCGGGGGAGTTCTGTTGCACCCTCACCGTAACCGATGTGTATTCCGCTTGGACCGAAGTTTTCGCCCTGCGCAACCGCGCCCACCGCTGGGTCAAGAAAAACATCGCCGAGATGGCGGCCCGGCTGCCCTTCCCCCTGCGCGGTGTTGACAGCGACAACGGCGGCGAGTTCATCAACGAACAGCTCCTCCGGTGGTGCACCGAAAACCAGGTCCAGTTCACCCGCGGCCGCCCGTACCGCAAAAACGACAATTGCTTTGTCGAGCAGAAAAACGGCGATAAAGTACGAAAAATGATAGGTCCCAGCCGTTTTGACACCGATTTCGAGCAAAATGCACTGGCCGAGGCGTACCGCTTTTTGGTCCCCCTCATTAACTTCTGGTACCCCACTATCAAGCTTTCAGGCAAGGAAAAACAAGCCGACGGCAGATACAAAAAGATCTACGAAAAGGAGCCGAAAACCCCGTACCAACGGCTGCTTGACTCTCCCGATGTTTCCGAGGAGTCCAAGGCGAAGCTGCGCGGCATGGCCGCCTCGCTCAACCCTATCGAACTCAAGAAAGCTTTTGACACGGCCAGAAACACGCTCTTGCAATTCAACCGGGATAAGGGTAATACTCTTTCCACTTCCGCGTAGCGGAATCGCTCGGCTAGATTTCTGAGTTTTGAGGCACACTTTTTTCGGCTAGATTTTATTTTGAGGCACTACGCGACACTTGCCTTAAGCCCCGTTTCGGGCTAAAATTGTATAAGAAACAACGAGGTAATTGTGGTGAATCGAGGGTTTTCCCTGTTTTGTATGTTGATTGCGGGCTTTTGTGCCCTTTCCGGTCAGGAAATTGTTACTGCCGAGCGGTATCTGGAAATGGTGTCGGGGCGGTATGGGGTTATCAAGGATTATGAGGCCAGTATTGTTATCCATTCCGGCAGTACCGAGATGACCGGGAATGTGAGTCATCTGTCGCCGTCTTTTTTGCGCATAGATTTTACCAGGCCCGCCGAGCAGGTAATTGTGTTTAACGGGGAGCTGCTGACGGTTTATCTGCCTGAATACCGGGCGGTGCTGAACCAGAACATTAATCAGAGCAGGCGGCCTGCTTCGGGGGCATCACTGGCAAGTGCCCAGGGGCTTAGTCTGCTCAGGCGCAATTATGTTCCATCGTTTGTTACCGGGCCGGAACCGTCGCCGCTGGATGCTAATTCACCGGAACGGGTGGTGAAAATTCGCCTTACCCGGCGTTCTATTTCAGAAGGCTTTAGGGAGATCATTCTGCATATCAATCCCGATACGCAGTTGATCCGGCGCATCGAAGGGCGGACTATCGCGGAGGGCGATGTGCGTTTCGACTTTACCAATGTCAAAATTAACCAGGGGATTCCGGAACAACGTTTCATTTACGATTCTCCGGCGTCGGCGTATTTGTACAACAATTTTCTGTTTCGGGATGCCGATTAGCGCAGGAGGGACACAGTGGAATCTCTGGGTGAAAAATTACGGGCCGTCCGCGAATCAAAAGATTTAAGTTTTGATCAGGTGAGCAGGGAAACGAATATCGCGGTCCGTTATCTTGAAGGACTTGAAGCTGAAGACTTTTCCGGTTTTCCCGGCGAGCCGTACATTATCGGCTTTCTCAGAAATTACGGCGCTTATCTGGACATGGATGTGCAGGAACTGCTTTCCCTGTACCGGTCATTCAAGATTCAGGAACAGCCTGTTCCGGTAGAGCAGCTTTTAAAAACTCCTTCCAGGCTTCCAAAAATTCTGATCATTGCCGCGGTTGTGCTGGTTATACTCGGCGCGGGCGGCGGCGGTGCCTTTTATCTGCTTACCAGACCCCAAAAGACCGAGGTCAAGGCGCCGGTCAGTCGTACGCCTGCTGAATATGTGATGAACGCCGATCCCCTGGAGCGCCGTTTTTACAAGGGCGATTCGGTTCTGGTTCAGATGGAATCGAATCAGTACAAACTGGAATTGGCGAATCTGGGAGAAGTGGTAACTATCCGTACTCCCGGCGGTACGGTGATTCTTGATTTAAGCCAGGAAGCAAATGTGGACCTGACCAACAGCGGTGCAGCAGATTTGCGCATAACAGCCGTCGAATTTGAGAAGAAAAATGCCGACATGGGAGTGCAGCTCCGTCTTGAAATGACCGGTGCAATGGCGGTAAGTGTTCCCTCTGCAGACGCCGTTTCCCCTCCTGTCGAAGTAGTTAGCGCCGCCGGTCTTGCTACGGCCACGGTAATTTTTTCCTCGCCCAGCGCTTATCCCTTTACCCTGCAGTCAAACTTCCAGGGCTACTGCATGTTCCGCTGGGAGATTCTCTTTGAGCGTGATCGCCAGGACCGGAATGAGCGCTACTTCCAGCGCTCAGATGAGCTCAACATCCAGGCGCAGAACGGCATCAGGATATGGGCTTCCAATGCCCAGGCGGCGAAATTTCAGGTTATAGGCGGCGGCAGAACCGTGCCTGTAGATCTGGGCGCTGCCGGCGAAGTGGTAGTGGCGGACATACGCTGGGTTCGGGACGAGGACAACCGCTACCGCCTGGTGCTTGCCCGGCTTGAAACCGGCAATACCTGATAACAAGTGCGCTACTTTCTTGATCCTTTCGGCTGCGTAAAAAACCAGGTAGACGCGGAAAACATGATGGCCCATCTCAACAGTGCGGGATGGGAGAGCGCGCCCGAAGCCGAATCCGCAGATTTAATTATTGTCAATTCCTGCGGTTTTATTGAAAGTGCCAAGCAGGAATCGATTAACGCCGTCCTGGGCTGGCGCAAACTTTACCCCGGCAAAAAAATTCTCCTGGCGGGCTGCCTTGCCCAGCGTTACGCGAAAGAACTTGCCGAATCCCTGCCGGAGGCGGACGCCCTTTTTGGCAATACCGATCTTGCAGGTATTACCGGAGCCGCGTCCCGCATTGCGGGCTCTTTGGTAAAAAGAGCGGCGCGAAAAGCAGCGGATACGGTGGCGGATGATGCAGCTACTGTGGACAGCAGCGAAAATTCCGGGCAGCGGCCGCTGCTCTCCCTGCCGGGCTCGGCG
Organism: Spirochaetia bacterium; assembly: GCA_025997895.1. Classification (GTDB taxonomy): domain Bacteria; phylum Spirochaetota; class Spirochaetia; order Treponematales; family Breznakiellaceae; genus WQXQ01. The sequence goes on along the minus strand of BNVF01000094.1, from coordinate 5,718 downwards.
TATGTAAAAATCAGCGAAGGCTGCGACAATCGCTGCGCCTTTTGCGCTATTCCCCTTATCCGCGGCGGACTGCAAAGCCGCGCCATTGCGGACATTCTGGAAGAATGTCGGGGTCTTCTGGCGCGGGGCGTGCGGGAACTCTGCATCATAGGCCAGGACATCGGCTCCTTTGGGACTGATTACAGCAAGGCTGATTACAGCAAGGCTGATTACAGCAAGGCTGATTACAGCAAGGCTGATTACAGCAAGGCTGATGACCCCGGCGCCGCTTCCATGCTGCCTGAACTGCTTAAGGCTATTGCCACGCTGGATGGCCGTTTCTGGGTGCGGCTGCTGTACATTCACCCCGATCGCTTCCCCCTGCAAATACTCGACATTATGGAGCGGGATGCCCGTTTTCTCCCTTATTTTGACATTCCCTTTCAGCATGCCTCGCCGAAAATCCTTTCCGCCATGAACCGGCACGGCACAGCGGAAACCTATCTTGCGTTACTCGAAACCATACGCCGCCGCCTTCCCCGCGCCGTTATACGATCAACTTTTCTACTTGGCTTCCCCGGTGAAACCGATGATGATTTTGCCGCACTGCTGGATTTTCAGGAAAAAGCCGGGGCGGACTGGCTGGGCTGCTTTACCTGGTCCCGTGAGGAAGGCACGGCGGCTTATTCCATGAAAGGCAGAGTGTCCAAAAAAACCGCCGCCGAACGCAAGCGTATTGTTGAAGAGCGGCAGATTCCCATTACCGAGAAAAACATGGACCGCTTTGTGGGCCAGATTCTGGATGTGCTGATCGAAGAAAAGTTTGAAAACAGCGTGGATACCGACGGCATAGATGCCGACGGCGAAACTCTCTGGCTGGGGCGGGTGTACTGCCAGGCCCCGGACATTGACGGCGCTACGGTTATTGTAAGCGATGCGGCTGATGGCCTGCGGCCGGGTATGCTTGTTCCCGGCAAGGTCATCGCGCGCCGTGGTTTTGATTTAGAACTTACTCAGCCGGTATAGGGCATATTGATAATGTAATCAAACGGTGGCCGGCACCAATGAGCTCCCGAACCCTATAGACAGAAGGTTTTCCTCTAAATATACTTATAAGAGAGGATCTAAAGATGGAACTGGATTATACTTATTTTGAGGCAGACGAAGGCGGATATGTCGGATATTTTAACGACTTTCCTGAGCATGTAACGCAAGGTGAAACGATTGAGGAACTTGAAGAAATGCTCGTGGATATGTACGAGTGCTTGAATCTCGCAAAATTCAAAAAACGCAAGCTTGTTCTCGCATGAAAAGAACAGAGTTATTACAAAAACTAAATAGGATAGGTGCTATTTTTGTCCGTCATGGACAGAAGCATGACGTATATAAACAGCCGAGGACGGGAATAGAAACAACAGTTCAAGACATAATGAAATTAAAGAGTTTACAGCGAAGAGTATTATAAAAACTCTTTCATAAATAACGGTGCCAGGTACCAAATGCCCTATCGTTGACGGCGCCACGGTTATTGTAAGCGATGCAGCGGATGGCCTGCGGCCGGGTATGCTTGTTCCCGGCAAGGTCATCGCGCGCCGTGGTTTTGATTTAGAACTTACTCAGCCGGTATAGGGCATATTGATTAAGTGAGACGCCTTCTTTTTCGGCTTCCAGAGCAAGACGGGTGTGAAGGGACTTGATTAGCGGAATAACTGTAGAAAGATTCTTTGGAGCAGGGTAAATTCGGCAGTTTTAACGAAAGGTGTTCCCAGGAGTTGGACCAGTTCCTTCACTACATTTTCCACTATTTTACGTTCTTCCCGGGTAAGTGGTTCAATATGATCCGCTATTGAGCGCATTTCCGGGCTTAAAAAAGGTTTCGCCGATTTTTCGTTTTGCTGTTTCTTACCGGTCACCAAGTACTCTACCGACACCCCTAATGCCGTGGCAATGGCCACGGCATTATCAGCGGGCGGCATACTCCCATTACTAAGCAAGTATTTATCAAGCGTTTGTTTTGGTATACCAGTGATCTGCGCCAGTTCCTTTACCAGTATGCCTGTATATTCCAATTCTCCTTTCAAATACTCATTAAAACCCATGACAGCATAATATCCAAAAACGGATAACAGAGGTTGTTTTATTCCATATTTGGATATATATTATATTTATCCTGATATGGATAATAAGGGTATTTATGTCATTACTGGTTATTATTCCGACATACAACGAAATCGGTACTATTGAAAGGCTGATTGAAACACTGGTTACCTATATTCCGCCTGATGCGGAAATTCTTGTTGTGGATGACAATTCACCGGATGGTACAGCGCTAACTGTTGAAAAAATTGCTGCCGATTATTCAGGCAGACTGTATCTCCTCAAGAGATCGGAAAAACAAGGACTCGCTGCGGCATACCTTGCAGGATTTTCCTGGGGATTTACAGGTAAGTACGATGTATTTCTGGAAATGGACGCAGATTTTTCCCATGACCCAAAATACATACCGAAGATGATGGAAAAAATGCAGACACATGACGTGGTTATCGGTTCGCGGAACATAAAAGGCGGTGGTGTTGAAGGCTGGTCAATCCTGCGTACTATTATTTCAAAAGGCGGTTCTATGTATTCACGGCTGATTCTTGACTGTCCCCTTTATGATTTTACCGGCGGCTTTAATATGTGGCGCAAGACATCGCTTGAAAAAATAAATCTCTCTTCAATTATTTCAAAAGGTTATTCATTCCAGATTGAGATGAAATATAAAGCATATTGTGCGGGCTGTTCTATTGTTGAAATCCCCATTCTGTTTACCGATCGCCAATGCGGTAAATCAAAAATGTCAAAACGTATTTTCTTTGAGGCATTGATCAATATCTGGGAGATTAGAAGAACCAGTAAACATGGGTTGGAAGAATTTGTCAAATTTACCGTGACCGGAAGTCTTGGAGCAGTAACCAATCTGGGGATTTTTTTTATCGCGGCGGATTTGATTGGATTCCATGAAATCCCCGTCAGCATAATCTGTTTTCTGACAGCGGTAACACAGAATTATGTCGTCAATCATTATTGGTCATTTAGGAAAAAAACCATAAATACGGGACTCACGCTGAAGAAATGGATATTTTTTACCGGCGCATCCATATTCGGACTTGCCATCAACCTTTTTGTAATGAATACCGTTCTCACATACTGGAACCCACCCTACAAAGTTATCGCGCAGGGGATAGGTATAGCAACAGGTATGCTTGTTAATTTTATCGTATCAAAATTATTTATTTTCAGGGGAACAAATCAATGAAACAGCGGCAAAAACTGCTATTGGCTATCTGCATTTTTGGTATGGTTTTATCACTGGCATATTATATACGCAGAAATCCGAACATTGTTGGTGAAATAAAAGCGCCGGTTCATATAAATATAGAAATTAATAAAGACCATATTCAGAATATAATGATTGTCGCGTCACTAAATAATTTTGATAGCGATTTTTTCTTATCGCCTACATCAATTACAGATGCATCGGTACATTCAGTTATATTATATACTAATGTGAAAAATTCAAAGCAAATACCATTTGTACAAGCCCTTTATCTTCAAATACCGCAGAAAACCGCCCGTGAAACCCTGGATGCGATAGAAGGGATCAGCATTTTTATAGGCAACAAACTGTTTTATTTTTCACATACCGATATTCTTTCTTTACAAAGCAAAGAACAGGACGGAAACCTGTTGTATTTTCTCCCCGGTCTGAAATATCAAAAATCATTTATGGGATCATGGATCAATTGGTATGGCGATCTTAATCTGGCAGTTAAAACGATTACCGTTTTCTTTATCTATCCGGCCAAATTCATCATTACCTGGTTTTTCTTTCTCTGTTTTCTTTTTCTCTGCAAAGAAAATATCATGAATAATTATAATTCCCTGCGAAAACGAAAATATTTTCTGGAAATACTGCTGTTGACTATTGTAATACTTGCCGGATTTTTTCTGCGTTTTAATGGCTATGTCCGGTTTTCATCATGGGTGGACGAACTGTATTCGGGTAACATTGCGTCAAATCCCCACCGTTCCTTTTTGAGTACTTTTGAAGATCCGGGGAATCCGCCGTTTTATTTTATCCTGCTGCGTCTCTGGTTTACTATTTTTGGATGGTCAGAACAAAGCGGACGCCTGTTATCCGTAATTCTGGGAACTGCCGCCATCGTTTCTTTATATATTTTTGTCAAACAGTTTGCCGGTAAAAAAACAGCTTTTTTATCAGCCCTGCTCATGATTACAAACAATTATGCCATTGGCTTTTCACAGGAAATGCGGGGTTATATTCTTGAAGTTTTCATTGTCTCAATTATTTCTCTCAGATTTCTTATTTTCATCCGGCGTCAAAATATCATGAATCTGCTTTGGTATATCATTCCTTCTATTTTATTAGTTAATACCCATTATTATGGATCTATTCTGATATTTGCGATTTTTCTTTTCTTTATATTCTATACAATTGAAGAAAAGAAATTCTCATTGAGAAATACAATCGTCTTCTTTACAGGAAATATCATTATTGCCTTCTCATTGCTACCTTTTTTCCTTCATACTGCTTTATCGAAAGCTTTGTTAGATCAAAATTTTAATTCTGCAATACCCAAAATAGGATTTTTATGGATGTGTGCGGCTATCCTGATTCTTATTTTGCTGATATTCTACTTGTGTCTGCGAAAAACAAACTTATGGAAACGACTATTTGAATCCCGGCGCTATGTGCTTGATTATTCGTTTTTTGTGACGACTGTAGTTTTCTTTATTGTCTTTGGTCTTTCATTAATACGGCCTATGCTTACAAATAGATACCTTGTTATTTTGCTGCCTCTTCTGCTTGCCATTTTAGGGGTTCTTTTAGCAAGTTTGATGCAATATGCCCATTCAAAAACTATTACCTGTCTATATGCGTTTGGCATATATATCTGTATTCTAAACGGATATCAGATGGAACTGTGGGGCTATAGTGATTTATATCAGGAAGGTGCGGCTTATATCTCGCTGGATTCTGCCGCTCATGGTAAAAACAAAAACATGTTCTTACATCCCGCTGTATGGCTGGAAATGCCTGATGAAGACTTTTACGGAAACATCCAGCTTCCCCCGTTTACTCCCGGTGATAAATATGATGTGCTATATGCAAACCCTTGTTATGGAGGTGATTTTTTTGCTGAAATAAAACGTGCAGACATCAATACAGGAAAAATGCTGCGGATATGGATAAATGAAACAGCGAGTGTTTGGAAAATATATTGGTAAGCGCCCAGGTGCCAGGCACAACATCTTAAGGATTCTTAACCACGAACCACACGAATTACACGAACAAAAGGGCAAGGTTTGGTAGTCCAGGTTCGTGTTTTTTGTGTGGTTTGTGGTTGCTTTTCTTCTTCTTATGATGTTGTGCCTGGCACTTATTTTTTCCCCAAAAAAATGTTGCATATTTCAATAAAATAGGGTATATTTCTATCCATGAACATGAACTTGAACTTGGCTTTTTTTGGTAATGTATCCCCCCCCCCCCCCCCCCCCCCCCATCCCTACATCACTTACATAACCACATTCTCTTCCGCCCTCCTTCCCCCGCTTACCCATCCAAACACACCAATCACATCTCTCACCCACCACAAACTCCTTACTTTATGTTTCTTCGTTTTACTGTCTTTCTTTGTCTCTCCCTCCACTTTCTCACTCTCTCCATCCGTGCCC
>BNVF01000093.1 GCA_025997895.1 Spirochaetia bacterium | reverse complement strand
TTATGATCAGCCAGCCATGTTTCTATATGACCTTTAACTTCTTCCATTTTGCCGGTAAAGCCATGTCCGCCCTTGCCCTGAACTGCCGGAAGCAGGATATAGTCAAGGTTCTCGTTCGAATCAATAAGAAGCTGCTTTGCAGGATCAAGTGTTGCCCAGGCGACATCCAATTCATCCTTGATGCACAATATGGGAAGTCCGGTATTCTCGATGGCAGCAGTCAATTCATAACCAATAGCCTTTGACTCGTATCCTCGTCTGTCGAGTAAGACATTTGCCTTGTATATGCCGCCATAGGATACATTTCTGGCATCAATTGTATTTTCCCCATTTCCATCGGCTTGCATTTGATAGGCATCAGCCAAAGCAGTTGCCCATTTGGCGTCATAACCTGAGTTCCACGATGTAGTGGCCCACCTCGTATCACCAAGCGGTGCAAGCTGAATCAGTGTCTTGACGCGTTTATCACCAGTCAGACGATAGTAGTCGGTTATGCAAATAGTGCTGTAACTGTATCCAAGCAGAATGACTTCCTCCACGCCGTACTGCTCCAGAAAATCGATCATATACTTTTGATCCAGGTTGGATTCGGAAAATCTATATTGTGTATATAAAGTTCCTTTATCACGGCGATCCATTGATAATACGGCATATCCTTTACCGGCGAACCACGGACCCAAATCTGTTGTAAACATTGTAGTGGTATAGGTTCCTCCGGTACCTGGTTGCAAGATAACGCCGGTTTTTGCCGTGCCGTCGTCCGGCATCCAGAGCAGACCGTCAAGGGTAAAGCTATCAGCGGTAACGGTGTGTACCAATTCTCCCTCTGGCGGAGTCTTGTGAACAATCGTATTGTCGTCTGATGATGAATCAGTAGCCATCTCACAAGCTACAAATCCCAAAGCCACCACTACCACCAATAAAGATACAAGTTTTTTCATTTCGTCTCTCCTTCAAAATTAATATAATTCCCCGCCTACGACAGGGAAAAAATTGGCAAAGCTTTCCGCGTATTTATATGTGTTATTTCCTGAAATACGTTGCGCATGATTACCCCGTAAAAATGCCCGCTGGATGTAGTATTCGATCAGGTGGCTCTGGGCCTTAAAGCACTTCATCGCTTCCACTTTTTGCTCATAGCTCTCAGTAATGTCGATAAACGAACCGGGGACATATCGACACAATTCGGTTTGGTGCGGTTCAAATCCAAAAAGGCGCATCTGTTTGGTCGTTTTTGTACCTTCCAGCCGGACACCGTTGGAATTACTCATAATGCTGCACCGGTACACAAAATCATGGGTCTGATTATGATCTGGATTAAGTACATCAAAAGAATCGTGGGTGATAATGATGTCGGGCTGAATAACACGTATCGTCCGTACCATACGCTCATCATGTTCCCTGGTGAACACAATGGGATAATCTTCCATATCCCAAAATTCAATGTCGGTAATCCCAAGAATTTTTGCCGCTGCGTTTGTCTCCCCCGCGCGGACAGATTTTACACTTTCAGCAGTTGCACCTTCGGCTTTCCATAAATCGTTGCTTTCGCCGCGAATGCCATAACTCAAAATAATGACTTTTACCTCTGCGCCGTTTTTTATATACTTGGCTATGGTACCGCCTGAGCGCCATACATAATCTGCCGCATGGGCGCTCACCACCAGCATTTTTTTTCCTTCAATCATAATACCTCCGTATATAAAACCCTAAGCGATGAGCGCACGAGGATTGGTCACCATCATTTTCCGTACCTCATCGGCGCTGAAACCTTCTTCTTCTATCAAACGCCTAGCGAATTCTTTCATCCCCTCGTCGGGATATATCGAAGTTTTCTGCCCCAGGTCTGTTGACAGGATGACATGATCCGGCCCAGCCGCCCTTATCTGTCTGACGACAGTCTTAAAATCAATCTTGTTTGTTGCCCAGGTGGTATAGCAGTGTTCAATATAGGCGCCCTGTTCTATAAAATGCGCCTGCTCGCTTTCGTTGTAAAATGTCGTAGGAAAGTCCGCATGGGTAATGATGATGCGCTCAAGCTTACGCTCTTTTGCTGCCGAAACCAGGGCAAACGCCTCTTCGTGTGAAATATGCGATGTGGCGAGAATCATGTTTTTTGAGGTCATAATGTCAAGCACCTCATATACTTCATTTTTTAATTTGCCGTTCTCAAGGATCGTGATGACTGGTGTTTTTATCCCCATTGCTTTCATTTCAATAATGATCTGCGCCCAATAGGGCAACTTTTTATCCGGATCACCATTAAAAACATGGGCGATTTCGTGCGCAGCATCGCAGGTAGGAAACCAGACAAGTTTTGCGCCGCTTCTTCCCGCCATCTCAATGGCGCTGGGATTAACGCCGCCAACAGACGAATTAAGCGTAATGGTTCCAACAGCATCGCAGAGCGGAAACATTTTTTTGATTAGTTCGGCACGCTCGGAAGTACAAAAATAATGGCTCTTTATGGCATAACCGCCCATTCCGCAGTTAATAATGCGTTGAGCCATTTCGATATCATCCATCTTTCTGGGAAGAACATCAGGGGCGCTGTGAACGTGTAAATCATAGGCACCTTTCAATATAGCGTCAATTTCAGGCACTTCTTGCTCCTTGAACCTTCTGAGGAGGTCTATTTTGCATACAATATTGTTGAACAATATTGTAATTCAATAATATAATGCATAATGCAAGTTGTCAAGGGAAAAAATGCATTAAAAATGATTTTTTTAGTGAGTTTAGAGACCTATCGGGATACAGGTCTTTGACAGCAACGGCATTTATGGCAATAATAAAAAGGGATTAAGGATTAATATGATCGAAAAAAACCAAACATCCAGAACCTACGAAAATATCAGGCAAAAAATTATTACCGGCGAATACCCTCCTCTGGTAAAACTTCATGAAATGGATCTTGCGGCGCAATATAGCGTGAGCAGGAATACTATTAAAAAAGCACTGCTTATGCTTGAGCGGGAAAACCTTGTCAATATTGAAGTAAACAAAGGGGCAACGGTTAAATCTTTTTCTGTAGAAGAAGTAAAGGAGTTTCTTGATCTCCGTGCGACCCTGGAACGTTTTATTGTGGGAAAGACCGTCCCGGTTATCTCCGAGGAGGCCCTTGGTACCATGCAGTCCATTCTGGATACCATGAAGAAATTCATGGACCAGCATAATCTCCTTGAATACTCAAAGAACAACCTGCGTTTTCACGATGTTATTTACAGCGCCTGCCCCAATCATACTGCGGTAGAAATGACCTTGCGGCTCAAATTGCAAATGCGCAAGTACAATACCAAAACGATTCTTGTCCCCGGGAGGGACGTTAACTCATTTGCCGAACACTCGGCAATCTTTAAAGCGTTTAAAAAACGTAACACAGCGGAAGCGGAAGCATTAGTGGAACAGCACATCCTCAACGTCAAAAAAACCCTTGAGGAAAATATTTCGCTGCTTTTTTTATAAAGCGTGCCAGGACTATCAGCATACTTTTCTACCGCAGATTGGGCACTGGTACTTTTTTCTGCTTGGGAGCCGTGCTTTCATAATAAGTTGTTCAATTCGACCGCAGCCCTCAAATACCACGTCCTCAATGACTATATCCCTTCCATTTTGCACGCTTTTAGCATACAGTAGTATCAATATGAATAAGTTTTGCCATTTTGCCACGCTGCTCGTGGTGGCGGTTTTAGTGAGTATGGGCTGTTCGGCAAAGGGCGGCTTAACGGCAGAAGCGCCGGCTGCGGATTTCCGGGTCAGGGGGGAGTCTGCACTATCTTCAACCCAGCGGGAAGGAACCGGCTATAACGCTGAAGCGACTGCACTGCAAGACGATATCGTGCCGCAGGGCGGAGAAGTCCCGGCGCAGCGGAAGCTGGTAAAGCGGGCAAGCCTTAGCATCAGGGTGGAGAACCCCGAGGCGGCGGATGTATCGATAAGCGCCCTGATGGAAAAACACGGCGCTTATGCGGCGTCAACCGACATCAGCGAAAATTCCCGGCATTATGTGATACGGGTTCCGCATACGGCCTACGATGCGTTTCTCGCCGGAATGAGCGGCATGGGAAGAACCCTGCATCGCTCCGAAAGCGCCGAGGATGTGACGCTGCGTTACTACGATCTTGAGGGGCGGCTTGCCACCAGGCAGGAATTACTCAAGACCTATCAATTGTATTTGGGAAAGGCAAAAAATATTGAAGAGATTCTTTCGGTAGAGGCCCGCATTGCGGATCTGCAAAATGAGATTGACGGAACCGGAAAGGAGCTGCGGCGCCTTGCGAATCAGGTGGACTATGCAAGTATTTCGCTTGAAATTTACGGGCCCGTTGCCGCGATCCCCTATTCAGGGCCGACTCTGGGCGAGCGGGTTAAGGAACTGTTCAGCAGTTTCGGCGAATTTCTTTCTATTGTGCTGGTAGTTGTTATCGGCATTGTGATATACGGTATTCCAATTTTATTGCTGCTGGTGCTCCTTTTCTGGATACTCTTTGGCAGAATTGGATTGATAAAAAAGCTTTGGCGTCTTGCCGCAGGGAAAAAATCAGAAACCAAGTGAGCTATTTATATGAACCCCATCTCCACACCGTGCCGGCCAGCGCCTGCGCGGTTTCAAGAGGAGCAGAATACATCAAAGGTTACCAGGATTTGGGTTACGCCGGAATTATCGTGACCGATCATTTTTACAATGGGAACAGCGCCATACCCCGGAACCTTCCCTGGCGCGAATGGGTAAATCGTTTCTGCCGCAGTTATGAGGAGACCAGGGAGGAAGGCGAGCGGCAGGGCTTTGACGTGTTCTTTGGATGGGAAGAAACTTTTGACGGCTGCGACGATTACCTGATATACGGCCTGGACAAGGACTGGCTTTTGGAACACCCCGAGGCAAAAAGCTGGACCAGGGGCGAGCAGTACCGGGCGGTAAAGGCCGCAGGCGGCTGCGTGGTGCAGGCACACCCCTTCAGGCAGCACCATTATATCCACAAGGTGATTCTGTCCGCTGGCTGTGTAGACGCGGTGGAAGCCGCCAATGCGGGGAATCACGATCCATCGTATGATGCCCTGGCGCTTCGTTATGCGCAAAAAATCGGTCTGCCGGCAACCGCCGGTTCGGACATGCACGATGCGGATCAACTCCGGTACGGCAATATTTTTGGGGTGCGTCTCAACAAAAAAATGCACACCATAGCCGACTATGTAGCGGCAATTCACAATAATGAGATAGCCGGCCTGCATTACAGCCCCGGCCGCTGCGATTTTCACGGCGATGAAAATGTAACGCTGCCGGTAGAAATCCGGGACAGCGAAGACCGGCGCACCAGAAAAAAATGGAAAGATATTATCTGAGGAGTTTTAGTATGAATGAAAACCCTGCCCAAATACCGGGGCGCATAAAAGAACTGCGGGAAATTCTGGAAATCAGCGCTATGGATATGGCCGCCGACTCAGGCATACCTTTGGAGATCTATTCCAAATATGAGAGCGGCGAAATGGACATTCCGATCAGTGCGCTCTACAACATTGCAAACCGGCTGGGCACCGACGTAACGGTACTCATCACCGGGGAAGAAGCCAGGATGGACAGCGCCGCCGTGTGCCGGAAGGGCAAGGGCGTGCAGATAGAGCGCTACCCGGGCTATGAATTTTCAAGCCTGGCCTATAACTTCAAGGGCCGGACTATGGAGCCCCTGCTGGTATTTCTCGATTCTTCCAGGCCCCCGGCGGCACAGGTGTCCCACTCCGGCCAGGAGTTCAACTTTGTGGTTGAAGGACAGGTGAAAGTGTCTGTGGGAAAGCGCGAATATGTCCTTTCCCAGGGCGATTCAATTTACTTTGACGCCTGCCTGCTTCACAGCCAGAGCGCGGTGAACGGCCATGCGCAATTTATCACCATTATACAGGAATAGAGGTTAGCGCCATGAACGAGATACTCTCCCGCTATTGTCCCCGGATCGAATTTGACAGTTACGAGGATTTTTACGATAACTACCGCTGCAATGTCCCGGACAATTTCAACTTTGCGTATGACGTGGTTGACGAGTGGGCACGGCTCCAGCCGGAAAAACTCGCCCTGCGCTGGACCAACGATTCAGGCGACATGAAATCTTTTACCTTTGCCGATATTAAGCGCCTTTCCGACAAGGCGGCGAACGCGCTGCTTGCGTTAGGTGTCAAAGAAGGCGATGTAGTGATGCTCATTTTAAAGCAGCGCCCGGAAGTCTGGATACTTATGTGCGCCCTGATGAAAATTGGCGCAATCTGCATACCGGGAACCTATCAGCTTACCGCAAAAGATCTGGAATACCGCTGCAACATTGCCGAAGTAAAACTGCTGGTCGCCGTTGACGATCCGGATCTGTTAAAAAATATCGCCAATGTCGGACAAAACTGCGGCAAACTCGAAAAAATCGCCATCGTAGCCCCTTCCGGCAGCATGGCGTCTAACAGTGCAATACCCGCCGGTTGTCTGGATATGTGCGCTGAGATAGAAAAAGCAGCAGAAAGTTTTCAGCGTATTCCCACCGAAACCAGAGACCCTATGCTCATTTATTTTTCATCGGGTACTACCGGTATGCCCAAGATGGTGCTCCACAACCACAGTCTCCCCCTGGGGCACATAGTTACCGCCAAATATTGGCACTGCGTTGAAGACAATGCCGTCCATCTAACCCAAACCGATTCAGGCTGGGCAAAATTCGCCTGGGGTAAAATCTACGGCCAATGGATATGCGGCGCAGCCATCGGCGTATACGACACGGAAAAATTCACCCCACAGGGAATGTTGGAAGCTGTACAGCGCCTACGGCCTGTTACCTTCTGCGCCCCTGCCACTATCTTCCGCTATCTTATTAAGGAAGATCTTTCCGGCTATGATTTCAGCTTTATCCGCCACACCTCGGTAGCGGGCGAACCTTTAAGCCCCGAAGTCTACCATAAACTCAAGGAACTTACCGGCCTTGAAATCCGCGAAGGCTTTGGCCAGTCCGAAACCTCGGTAATGGCAGCGGTCTTTAAGTGGCTGCCGGTAAAACCTGGCTCTATGGGCAAACCCGCTCCCCTGTTCGGCCTCAAACTGTTAGACGAAAACGGCGATGTCTGCGACGACGGCATTGTAGGTAACATGAGCATTACCTGTGCCGGCAAAAATATGTACGAGATTGAAGGAGCGGGCAAGCCATCTTCCCCCGGCGCCGCAGCTCCGGTTATTGGCCCCTCGTATTTTCCCGGCCTGTTCCGCGGCTATTGGAAAGACGAGGAAATCACCGGAAACTGCTGGGCACAGGGCGCATACAGAACCGGAGACATGGCCTGGCGTGATGACGAAGGTTATCTCTGGTTTGTAGGCAGAAACGACGACGTGATCAAATGCTCCGGTTACCGTATTGGCCCCTTTGAAGTAGAAAGCGCCCTGATGGAACATCCCTCGGTACTGGAATGTGCCGTTACCGCTGCGCCGGACTCCATGCGGGGACAGGTAGTCAAAGCGACCATAGTGCTGGCCCGTGGTTTTAGTCCCTCTGACGAACTAAAGCGCGATTTACAGAACCACGTTAAACGGGTCACTGCCCCCTACAAATACCCCCGCATCGTGGAGTTCGTGCCGGAGCTTCCCAAAACCATCAGCGGCAAGATTCAGCGGAATATGATACGGAAGAAGGATTTTAATCAGCAGCCGTAGAAAATGCTAAGGCATTACTGCGCCCGTTGAACCTATGGTTTCCTTTATTCGTGGCGAGGGTTTAATACTCCGCTCTTTAGGGCGAGGTTGTTAATTGTGAAACCATCCCGGTAAATGTTTCCAGCACTGTATGAGCGATGGTCTCATCTTCGGACACGCTTCCGCCTGACACGCCTATGCCGCCTACGGTTTTGCCTTCAACCTTGAGGGGAAAGCCGCCGCCAAAAATAACCAGCTTGTCGTTGGTAATGTTAATGCCAAAAGCGCTTTCGCCGACCTGGGCTATTTTGCCGAATTCGGCGGTGGACTGGCGGAGCACCGCAGCGGTGTAGGCTTTCTTGGGGGCGATTTCAAGGCTGGGCAGAATTGCGTCGCCAAAACGCTGCAACAAACGCATATTGCCGTTTTCATCGCAGACCGCAAGAGTTACACCCACACCCAGCTCCCGTGATTTTTTCTTTGCCGTCTGGGCCAGAACTTCGCATATTTCTTCGTTCAGTTCAAAGTTTGCCATCTTGTTTCTCCCTTGGCACCAGTATAAGGGGATTTCGCGAATAATGTAAATATATTTTTAATTGAAATATCGCCAGATGGCGTTTTGAATTAGTAAGCGGCGAAGGGGATGATCTCGGTAACTTGTACTCTGAAACGGGCTGAGGCTGCCCAACGGCCGCTATCCATATAATAATTGGGAAATGAGGCAAGGCTGATAAAGCCCAAAACTTCCTTGGGGCGATTCCGTTCGCTGCCCCGAAGCATAGCCCGGACTGCGGCTCTGGCGGCGTCTTCCATGGCGATTTTTTTGATAGTAAGCCAGTCGGAGAATTCGGCCGGGCCGCCCAGAGGGCCGTAACCCACAGCCTGGGCGTTTCTGATATTTCCGGTACGCCAGATCTGCATACGGCGCTGCTGTGCCGGTGTAAGGTGGTAATCAGTCCAGAGACGTACCCGCATTTCCCTGACTTCAACATCAGTGGCCCGCAGCCCCGGATCGCCAAAAGGTATCGAAGCTACCGGCACAAGCTCAAAATTTTCAGGTGTGTGCCGGGCCCTTTCTCCAATATCATAATGAAAAGACCAGCCGTAGATCATGGCCGAATAAAACAGTGCCGCTTCTTCCAGCGCCCGGCGGCTGGCACTGAGGGCATCCAGAGGATATTTCTGATCCACATAGCCGCCGTAGATCGGTTCCAGCTCTATCCAAACCTCCCCCCGGATCACATCGGCGTAATTGCCTTGCTCGTGATCCTGGGCTGCCAGGGTAAAGTTGGCGGCGAAAAGGGGGAAAACCGCAATGAGCAGGAGTTTTCGGAGCATATTAGATTATCGGAAAGGGGAGCAGTAAATTGTAATTTGTCGCGCTGTGTAACATTCTCTCGCTCATCAAATCGGGGTGGGCGGGGCAGTGCCGGGCATTCCGTTTGCTCCAAAACATTAGATACACACCTTCGTGCACTCGCCTACGGCTCGCTCGACACGAAGGTGG
>BNVF01000092.1 GCA_025997895.1 Spirochaetia bacterium | reverse complement strand
CCTGCCTCGGACATTCAGTGTGGTGTGGTACACGTCCCCCTAAGGCCCGTGGCGAGGCGGCACTGCCGGAGCCGGAGCGCTGATCATTTGCGGGGTTCTTAACCGGAGGAGACCCGCTTGCGGGGCTCCGTAGGTGGCGTTCCCCCGCCTGATCAGCGCTCCGGCTCCGGCAGTGCCGCCTCGCCACGGGATATACGGAGGAGTGTACGAAAGCTGCACGCTGTTGCGTGGATCAATCGCACAATATGCGGCATAATAACCTATGCTTGTGATCATAAAAGGTGCGGGTGATCTGGCCTCAGGAATAGCGGTGCGGCTTTTTCATGCCGGTTTTGATATTGCAATGACCGAAATTGCCGCGCCTCTTGCGGTACGCAGGACCGTTTCTTTTTCCCAGGCGGTTTACGAGGGCAGGGCGCAGGTGGAAGACATAAGCGCGGTTTTGGTGCAAGACGAAGCTGAAATGCGCAAGGCCTTTGACCGGAAACAGATAGCGGTGTTTGTCGATCCTGCCGCTGTTATTGTCAAACAATTAAAGCCGGCCGCGCTGATAGACGCAATCATGGCGAAAAAAAACACCGGTACTTCCATTGATGACGCCCCAACGGTAATCGGCATTGGGCCGGGTTTTACCGCCGGCCTTGACTGCCATGCGGTAATTGAAACCATGCGGGGCCACAGCCTGGGCAGGGTTATCACCGAAGGGAGCGCTATCCCCAACACCGGCGTTCCCGGCGACATAGGCGGTTATACGCTTGAGCGGCTGTTACGCGCCAACGCTGACGGGATTTTTGAAGTAAAGGCCGAAATTGGAATGGTTGTAAAAAAGGGCGATGTGGTTGCACTGGTAAAATGCGCCGGGAATGGCAGTGTCATTGCAGCTAACGGAGACGCTGTTCCGGTCTGCGCCGGGATAGACGGTATAGTGCGAGGCCTGCTGCCTTCGGGAATTACGGTTAAGCGGGGCATGAAAGCCGGAGACATCGATCCCCGCTGCGAGCGTTCCCATTGCTTTACCGTGTCAGATAAAGCCCTGGCAATAGGCGGCGGCGTGCTGGAAGCCCTGCTGCGCCGCAATCCATACCCCTTGCGCTTTTCGCCTGTGCCGCGCTGTTGACACATTCCCGCAATAGGGTATATACTAATATTATATCTCATAAAGGAGTCTCTTATGAAAAGAACCGCAGTGGCTGGGCTTTTAATAGCCCTTGTATTACTTTCCGGCTGTCAGAAAAAAGAAACCGGCGGCGGGAAACTGGTTATCTATTCGCCGAATTCGGAAACCCTGGTAAACGCGATTATCCCGGCGTTTGAAAAATCAAGCGGTATTAAAGTGGAACTTATTTCCGCAGGAACCGGCGAATGTTGGAAACGTATTGAATCCGAAAAAAACAACCCCATAGCCGATGTTATCTGGGGCGGTCAGGTGCAGAATAGCAACCCGGATCTGCTTGAATCATACATTTCCGCCAATGACGGCAATGTCCTGCCCCAGTTCAGGAATCCGGATGGAAAGCTGACCAGGTACTGTCTCGACGGCAGCGTTCTGCTGGTTAACAGCAACCTTATCGGCGGCGTCAAAATTGAAGGCTACGCCGATCTTTTGAATCCGGCCCTCAAGGGCAAGCTGATTATGGGCGATCCTACCAATTCAAGTTCCGCCTTTGCCCAGCTCAGCAATATCCTGTATGACATGGGTGGCGGCGATTATCTTTCCGATGCGGCGTGGAATTATGTCAAGCAGCTTTTAATCCAGCTCAACGGAAAAGTGGCGCAGAGTTCTTCTGTGGTGCACAAGGGCGTAGCAGACGGCGAATATACCATCGGCCTTACCTATGAAGATCCATCGGCCAGTTATGTGCGTGACGGGGCCCCGGTAAAAGTCGTCTATATGAAAGAAGGCGTGTCCTTCCTGCCGGCTACTTCCGGGATCATCAAGAATTGCAAAAATCCCGCAAACGCCAAAAAGTTCATGGACTTTATTACCAGCAAGGAAGCCCAGGATATTATCGGTACCCAGTTGACGGTCCGGCCTGTCCGCGGCGACGCTACGCTTGGCTCTTACATGACATCCTTCTCGGCTATTCAAATGATCGAAGAAGACTCCGTCAAACTTGCGGTGGCAAAGAACGAAATTATCGAGCGGTACAAACAGCTTATTACTTCACTATAAAAAACGGTAAGGCGGGAAATATGAGCGTTAGAATAATATGCGATCGAGTCGTAAAAAAATACGGCGAAGCGGTGATCATTCCTGATCTCTCCCTCGAAATAAAAGAAGGGGAATTCTTCACCCTGTTGGGGCCTTCGGGATGCGGAAAGACAACGCTTTTGCGTATGATCGCAGGGTTTAACAGTATCGAAGGCGGCACAATCAAATTTAACGATTCTGTCATCAACGATTTGGCGCCCGGTAAACGCAACATCGGCATGGTTTTCCAAAACTACGCCATATTTCCCCATATGAATGTGTGGAAAAATGTCGCCTTCGGTCTTACCAACCGCAATCTGCCCAAAGACGATATTGCAAAGCGGGTTGATAAAATGCTCGCAACGGTACGAATTGAACAGTTTAAGGATCGAATGCCCGAACGGCTTTCGGGCGGCCAGCAGCAGCGGGTCGCCCTTGCCAGGGCTATTGTTATAGAACCGGATGTTCTGCTAATGGACGAACCGCTTTCTAATCTTGATGCAAAACTCCGGGTTGAAATGCGGAACGCCATCAAGGAAATACAAAAAACGGTTAACATTACCACAGTGTATGTTACCCATGATCAGGAAGAAGCTATGGCTGTTTCCGATCGCATTGCCATAATGAAAGACGGTGTTATTCAGCATATTGGTACGCCCAAGGAAATTTACAAGCGGCCGGCAAATATGTTTGTGGCAACTTTTATCGGCCATTCAACAATACTGGATGGAGCGTTGAAACAGACAGGAAGCGGCCCGGAACTTTCCATCGGTGATTACCGGGTAGCTATGGGAACCGTTCCCGGTTTTGACGGCGGGGAAACAAAGGTCAAGGTTTCCGTCCGTCCCGAAGAATTTTATATCGGCGATGATGATGCGGGACTGAAAGGTGTCATTACCAGTTCTGTTCTGCTTGGCTTTTATACGGAAAACTTTATCAAGCTTGAAAACGGAAGTTTTATCAAGTTTATTGTTGATGAAAAGACCGGGCACCGGGAATTCAATGCAGGCGACAGAGTGACTCTGAAGGTGTACCCGGAAAAAATCAACATTTTTGATGAAACAGGCGCAAAAAGCCTTTCGGCCCCGGCGGGAATTTCAAAATGAAACAAAAACGAGACGCTTGGTTTCTTATAACCATAGGAATTTCGCTTCTGTATCTTGTTTTTCTGCTGTATCCCCTTCTCACCCTGCTTGGAAAAAGCATTATGACCCCCCAGGGAATCTCATTTGCTTCTTTTGGAAAATTTTTCTCGTCAAAGTATTACTACGGCGTTATCCTGAACAGCCTGGCTGTAACCGTGAGCGTTACCTTTTGCACCTGCATTCTGGCGGTTCCCCTGGCCTATGTGCTTACTACGGTAAAAATACGTTTTGCTTCGGCTATACAAATACTTATCCTTATAACAAGCACCAGCGCTCCCTTTATCGGCGCCTATTCATGGATACTGCTTTTGGGCAGAAGCGGAGTTGTTACCAAATTTTTCAAAACCGCAATGGGGATAACCATACCCGACATTTACGGGTTTACAGGCATTCTGCTGGTATTAACATTGCAGCTAACGCCGCTTGTCTATATGTATGTTGCAGGCGCCCTCAAAACTGTGGATAATTCGCTGCTGGAAGCGGCGGAAAGTATGAACTGTACCGGCGTACAAAAAATGCTGAAGATCACCGCCCCGCTGATACTGCCCACAATCCTGGCCGGCGGACTTTTGGTATTCATGCGCGCCCTGGCGGACTTTGGAACGCCTATGCTGATAGGCGAAGGATTCAGAACGATACCTGTTCTTATATTTAACGAGTTTATCAGCGAAATGGGCGAAGATGACAGTTTTGCCGCGGCCATTGCCGTTATGGTTGTTATTTTTGCGACATCGATTTTTCTGTTCCAGAAATTTATCGCCGAAAAAAAAGCATTCAAAATGTCATCACTGCATCCTATGGAGGCAAAAAAAGAAAAGGGGCTGCGGAATATACTGGCCCACGGTTTTGTGTACCTGTACATAATCCTTGCGATTATGCCCCAGTTGTATGTGATTTATACATCGTTCCTTAAAACAAGCGGAAAAATATTTGTACCCGGTTATTCCCTGAACAGTTATGTAACCGCGTTTTCAAAGATTGGGGACGCCATACAGAATTCGTTTATACTGGGATTATCATCGCTGGTCGTCATTGTCGTAACGGCAAGCCTTATCGCCTATGTTACGGTACGCCGTCCCGGTACGCTGACCAATGCCCTTGATATTTCGACCATGTTCCCCTACATTGTACCCGGCTCCATACTCGGCATTGCGCTGCTGGTAACTTTTAACAAACAGCCGCTTTATTTAAGCGGTACCGCCTTCATACTTATTATCGCCTTTACCATACGCCGGCTTCCCTACACCATACGTTCAAGCAGCGCGATTTTGCATCAGGTAAGTATAAGCACGGAAGAAGCCGCCATAAGCCTTGGTGCATCGAAGTTCAAAACCTTTACCCGTATCACGCTGCCGGCGATACTACCCGGTATTTTTTCCGGGGCCATACTCAGTTGGATTTCGATTTTGACGGAATTGAGCACCTCGATAATTCTATACACTACGGCAACCCGCACCATGACCATAGCGATTTATACCGAGGTTTTGCGGGGAAATTATGGAACCGCAGCGGCGCTTTCTTCAATGCTTTCGGTTATTACCATTATCTCGCTGCTTGTGTTCTTTAAGTTGTCAGGAAAACGCGAGCTGAGTATGTAACAAGCGGTGATGCGCTGAAGAAGGTCTGGTATTGAAGGATCTTTTTGAAACCATGCATGAGCGGCTTACGCGAAACGAGCCGCTGGTTCTGGCAACGCTGATTGCCGGTTCCGGTTCCACGCCGAGAGACGCCGGGGCGCGTATGCTGGTTGGCAACTCAGGCCGGATTTGGGGAAGTGTCGGCGGTGCCCTTGCCGAACACCTGGTTATTGAAGAAGCTGCGGCGCTTATCGCAAAACGGGGCGGCTCTTCCCTGGGCAATTACATACTTCATGAAAACGAAACTGCCGATATAGACGCCAAGTGCGGCGGTGAATTTACCGTCTTTTCCCAATACCTTGACGTGGAGATCCCCGGCCTGATTGATTTTATTGAAAAAGGACTAGCTCGCTTTTCCGAAAAAGAAGGAACCTGGTTCATCATGGATGTTTCCGGGAATCCTGAGGGCGTATCCCTGATCCTTGCCGCAAAAGATCGCGTAATTGCGTCATTGGGAAAAATTCCCGCTGATACCGAATCGCTGCCGCAAGTTATGTGCAAACAAAGCTGTATTTTACTGGAGCGTGACGGGCTGCGCTGCTTTTCACAGCCATTGGCTGCAGCCGGTTTTGTCTATGTGTTCGGCGGCGGCCATGTAGCCCAGGAATTGGTTCCCCTGCTTGACCGATTGGGTTTCCGCTGCGTTGTTTTTGATGATCGTGCTGAATTTACCAGGCAGGAACTTTTTCCGTGCGCCGCGAATGTCATCCGGGGAGAATTTGAAGTTATAGAAAAATATATTCATCTTGATAAAAATGATTATGTAGTTATTCTTACCAGGGGCCACCGCTGGGATTACGAAGCCGAGGCTTTTGCCCTTCGCGGCAAAGCGGCGTATATCGGCGTTATCGGCAGTAAGTCCAAGCACGCTTTTGTACAGGGAAGGCTTAAAGAAGCGGGTTTTACCGAAGCGGAGATACACGCGCCCAGAGTCCATGCCCCCATCGGCATGGACATCGGAAGTAAAACTCCCGCCGAAATCGCAGTGAGCATAGCGGCGGAGCTGATAAAAGTGCGGGCGGCGGCGGTATGATCGATACAATGAATCCGGTTGAGAAATTCAGCCTTCTTTCAAATTGTACCTCAGGTGGCTGTGGGGCAAAGATAGGTCCCGGCGAACTTTCGGAACTGCTCAGGGATTTTCAGATAAAGGACGATCCCAATCTTCTTGTAGGCTTTGAGGGCAGGGACGACGCGGCGGTGTACCGTATTGATGAAAACAGGGCGCTAGTTTCCACAGTTGATTTTTTTCCGCCTATGGTGGACGATCCCTTCCTCTTTGGTAAAATTGCCGCCGCCAATGCGTTAAGCGACATTTATGCTATGGGCGGTAAGCCGCTCTTTGCCCTGAATCTTATCTGCTTCCCGGAAAAACTCGACCGCTCCATTCTCAAACTCATCCTTTCAGGCGGCGCAGCCAAGGCGCTGGAAGCCGGTACGGTGATAGCCGGGGGCCACTCGATTTTTGATCACGAGCCCAAGTACGGCCTTGCGGTAACCGGTATAATCGATCCCGCCGCAGTGCTCCGCAACGATTCCTGCCAAAGCGGCGATGCTCTGATCCTTACCAAGGCCCTGGGGGTTGGCCTTGTCATGGCGGCGCTGCGTGCAGGGCAGGCCGGTGATGCGGAAGTAAAAGCCGCAACCGGTTCCATGGAACGGCTAAACCGCTGGGCTGCGGAAAAATTTTCAGGCAGGAGCAGTATCCACGCATGTACCGATGTCACCGGATTCGGCCTTGGGGTTCACGCAGCGGAAATGGCCGGAACTTCTCATACTCTGGTAATTGACTGCGCATCCCTCCCGCTGCTGCCCGGCGCTTTTGGTTTTGCTAAAAATTACTTTGCCACTGCCGCAGGCCAGCGCAACCGCAACTATATGAAAGGCAAAATTGATATGCAGGGAATTCCGGCGGCCATGCAGGAGATCATCTTTGATCCCCAGACATCCGGGGGCCTGCTCATTTCGGTTGCGGCGGAAGCGGCGCAGGAACTCTGTGATGATATCAGAAAAGACGATCCCGCCGCTGCGATTATCGGCGAAGTTATTGAACGGGAAGACGCCGCGGTTTTGGCAGTGTAAATACGCGTAACATAAGGAGGATATTATGGATGTGATCAATGTACTTGGCAAACCCTGCCCTATTCCGGTAATAGAGGCAAAGAAGGCTCTGCGCAAAGCCACCGCCGGGGAGCAGGTGCGGGTGCTGGTGGATAATGACATCAGCAGGCAGAACCTTGAAAAAATGGCCAATGGCATGGGGCTGCCTTGCTCCCATGAAACGCAGGGTGATGGGAATATTCTGGTAACTATTACCTCCGGTGCAGCCGACGGTGCCGTAGCCGGAAACAGCGCCGCCGCAGTAACCGCAGAAGGCGCTTCCGGTGGTCTGGTGGTAGCTATCGGCAGGAACATTATGGGCGCAGGCAGCGATGAGTTAGGCGCAATTTTGATCAAAGCCTTCATTTATTCGCTTACCGAACTGGACACGCCCCCTGAGACCATGCTTTTTTTCAATTCTGGCGTCAAGCTCACTACCGATGGCTCCAATGTCATCGCAGATCTCAAGAAACTGGAAGCAAAGGGAACGATTATTTCAAGCTGCGGGACCTGCCTTGATTTTTTCCAATTAAAGGAAAAACTGTTAGTTGGGAATGTAACCAATATGTACGCCATTGCCTCTGCTATGGGCGATGCGGGGAAACTTGTCAATTTGTAGCATATTTCGGCGGTGAGCAATGGGCGATACATCCCGGGCGGAACTGATTATAACCTTTCCCAATACCCATGACGCAATCATGGGGGAGCGTATCCTGCTTGATTCAGGTCTTGATGTGCGGGTAATGCCCATGCCAATACAGCTTGGCCCTGCCTGCGGAATCGCCCTGCGCATTGATCCGGCTGACCTGGAAATGGCAAAATCGCTGTTAGGTGAAACCATTGGCGGAATATATTTCCGCGCTGATCAATCAAGCCCCTCCGCAACGAATAAAAATCGGGAGACATTTGTTCCGTGGAATCCTTAAGCGGCTGGTTTGAAAAATTGGTATTTGGTATTAAGGCCGGACCCACGGTAATCACCGTTATCGGTTCAGGGGGAAAAACTTCCCTTATCAGGCTGCTTGCGGCGCATTTTTCCCGGTCTCTGGTAAAAGAGCGGCGGAAGGTACTTGTTACCACTACTACAAAAATGTTTCCCCTGCCGCCCCTGGATGGTGTTACCACTGTGGGCTGCTTCAACGAAAAGACCGGTAAGCTGGAATCCCTTCCGCTGTATGAGCTTGAGCGTATAATCCCCGATTTCGATTTAGTCCTTATTGAAGGGGACGGTTCCAGAGAACTGCCCCTGAAAGGCTGGGCGGATTCTGAACCCGTGGTACCTCCATTTACTACTATTACCGTTGGAGTTCTTCCCCTCTGGCCCCTGGGAATGACGGTGAGCGAAAAAATCGTCCACCGCCTTCCCCTGTTCTGCGATCTTTCCGGCGCTTCACCCGGCGAAGTTCTCAGCGTCTCCCACCTGGCGGCAGTAATCAGCGGTACAAAAGCAAACACTACAGCCGGAGAAATTTCCGCTGCCAAAAGTCTTTCAGCGCGGCCCGGGGGAAGCAGGTTCTTTTTTTTAATCAGATAGAAGATGAAACCCGCTTGGCTCAGGCGCAGGAATTGATTTCCCTGCTGCCGCCTGTTTTTCGCTCGGATGTTTCCCGTATAATAGCGGGCAGTGTAAAGCTGGACGTGGTTTATCGTTGAAATTTGCTAAAATGAAACATTTGCATGTATAATGGAAGCATGACTAAAGCCGCCTTAAAAAAACTTATCGACACTGCAGCGGGAAATATTCCGGCGGATCTTCTGATACGGGGCGGCAAAATCGCAGATGTGTATTCAGGATGTTTTTTTGAGGGTGAGCTTGCAATTACTGACGGTCTTGTCGCCGCTATTGGCGAGCCGGGGACCTATAAGGGAAATGAAATTATCGATGCAGCCGGGCAGTATATACTTCCCGGTTTTATCGATAGTCATATTCACATTGAATCTTCTTTTTTAAGCCCTCCTGAATTGGGAAAGCTGCTGGTTCCCTGCGGCACTTCAACGATCATTGCGGATCCCCATGAGATAGTAAATGTCGCCGGACTTGCAGGGCTTAACTATATGATTGCGGTTTCGGAAGGGATCGCCCTGGACATCAAGTTTATGGCGCCTTCCTGTGTACCCTGCACTCCCTGGGAGCACAGCGGCGCCATGCTGGATGCCGCCAACCTTGAAGCGCC
>BNVF01000091.1 GCA_025997895.1 Spirochaetia bacterium | reverse complement strand
AGGAGCAGGGGTTCAAAATTCTTGGCTACACCGAGGTACACTACGTGGAAACCAACAAGAACCATGAGCAGTTCCTGCCAGCCTTTAATAGTGATGGGTAAACCGGCCGGGGTTTTGGCTTCTTTGATATCATGTATAAAAGCATAAATACCGGTAGTCTCTGCAATATTTTTTGCAAAGCTGCCCAGGGTAACCTGGGGAATATCCTTGCTGTTGGGAATAATTCCCTGCAGATTCCTGAAGGATGGCAGTTCCGAAGTTGAGTCCGTTATCTGCTCAGCATTGCCTGCCGCCTGAACCCGGGGGCTGAAGGCGGAGCTGACAAAGGAAATCGCGAACGCGCCTATCAGGATGAGCAGACATATTTTGGTAATAAATACCGGATCTTTTTTTGTGTTTAACATTTCTATACTCCTCACCCGATTTCCGCTATGGGCTGCTGTGAGGCAACCTGGGCTCCGGCGGCCGCCAGGAAATGCACCGTTCCGGCCGCAGTGGCCTTGATTTCCAGTTCCATTTTCATGGACTCAATGATGATAACCGTGTCGCCTTTCTGCACCGCCGCGCCCTCATTCACCGCGTAACGCAGGATAGTACCCGCTACCGGCGCGGGCAACACAACGCCACCACCAGTGGCGACGCCGCCTGACGGCGCTGCAGCAGCCGGGGCTGCCGCAGGAGCGGCTTCCGGCGCAGGTGCGGCAACCACAGGGGCAGCACCCCCGCCAATGTCCGCCACCGGCTGCTGGGCCGCAACCTGGGCTCCGGCGGCCGCCAGAAAGTGAACCTTCCCTGCGGCGGTGGATTTGATTTCCAGCTCCATCTTCATGGATTCGATAATGATAACTGTATCGCCTTTCTGCACTTCCGCGCCTTCGTCAACGGCGTAGCGCAGTATGGTACCTGCTACCGGCGCGGGGATGGTGATACCACCTCCGGTGGCACCGCCGCCACTGCTTGCACCGGCAGCGGGAGCCGCCGCAGGGGCGGGAGCTGCCGCAACCGCTACGGTTCCCGCAGGGGCGACCACTACGTTGTAGTTTGCGCCGTTCACGTTCACTGTGTAGCGGGCGGCCTGACCGGGCGCGGCTGCGGGGGCAGCAGCGGCAGGGGCATCCTCGGGCTTGAAGACCACCGGACCGTCTGCCCGCTTTTTGAAGAAATTGGGAGCAACTTTGGGGAACATGGCGTAGGTGAGGACATCCTCAGGGCTGACCGTTCCGGTTCCCAAAGCTTTTTTGGCCTCTTCTTCCAGTTTGCTATACTCAGGGGGAATATCATCCGCCGGGCGGTGGGTGATTTCTTTTTCCATTTTAAGGGCTTCAAGGGCCTTTTTAACCACTTCGGGGTTCTTGGGAGCCGGACAGGTGCCGTACTTGCCCGCCATGAGGTCCTGGAATTCGCCGGAAAGCCGGTTGTATGAGCCAAAGAGCACGTTGAACACCGCCTGGGTACCCACAATCTGGCTAGTGGGCGTTACCAGCGGCGGGTAACCGGCATCTTTCTGCACTACGGCAATCTCTTTGAGCACCGCGTCGATCTTGTCCGAAGCGCCTTGCTCTTTTAGCTGGCTTTCCAGATTGGAAAGCATACCGCCAGGCACCTGACTCGCCAGGATGCGGGTATCCGCGCCCAGGAAGCTGGATTCAAATTTTTTGTAGTTCTTCCGCACTTCCCGAAAATAGGCGGCAATTTCCAGCAACAGATTGATGTCCAGGCCCGTGTCGTATTCGGTGCCCCGGAAAATTTCCACCATGGTTTCAGTGGGGCTGTGACTGGTACCCATTGCAAGGGAGGAAATGGTCGTATCCAGGACTTCCGCCCCGGCCTCGGCGCATTTGACCAGGGTGGCCACTGACATTCCGGTAGTAGCGTGGGTATGGATTTCAATGGGAAGGTCAGTCACCTTCTTGATGGCCTTTATCAGATCATAGCCCTCGTAGGGCTTGAGGAGGCCGGACATATCCTTGATACAGATGGAGTCCGCGCCTATGTCGGCGTATTGTTTTGCCAGTTCGGCGTATTTCTCTATAGTGTGGAACGGGGTGACAGCGTAGGAAATGGCCGCCTGTATGTGCTTGCCGGTTTTTTTGGCGGCTTCAGTGGCGGCTTTGAAGTTGCGGGGGTCATTTACCGCGTCGAAAATGCGGAAAATGTCCACGCCGTCTTTGGCGGCATATTCCACGAATTTGGCCACCACGTCGTCGGCATAGTGCCGGTAGCCCAGCAGGTTCTGACCCCGCAGCAACATCATTATCTTGGTATTGGGCAGGGCTTTTTTCAGTTTTTTCAGCCGCTCCCAGGGGTCTTCATTCAAAAAACGGATGCAGGAGTCAAAAGTGGCGCCGCCCCAGGCTTCCAGGGCAAAGAACCCCACTTTGTCGAGTTTATCCGCTATGGGCAGCATATCCGAGGTAACCATGCGAGTGGCAAACAGAGACTGATGGGCGTCCCTCAGTACAAGGTCTGTGAGTTTAACTTTAGGCATTTTTCCTTCCTTCAATTAGTTTTTTGGTATTCATTAACTGCGGCCGTTATGGCGGCGGTTACCGCAGCGTTGTTTCCGCCGGAAGCCGGGGCGCTCTTGGTCGGAGCGCTCACATCCTTATCCACCCCCAGGGCATGGATGAGCTTCCCCACCAGGGTAATGGAGATAATCAGGATAATCAGAAAACTAAACACGATTCCCATGCCAAGCAGGGTCAGAATCCCGCTTTGCTCCAACATTTCAACTATAGTCATATTTCCTCCGTTGTTTGTATGCTGTATCATACTCAAAACCGGCGCTGAATGGCAAGGCCGGAAATGACAGCAAGGCCAGCAATTGTTGAATATATTTTCAATGTATAGTATACTTACATTATATAGTTACATTACTTCCAGTTGAACTAAAGGAGAACACCCTATGAAATTACGATTCCGGCTTACCTTTATTATTGCAGCATTGATGGTGGTGGTGGTCGCCACGGTGTCCATCATCCTGTTGGGCCAGTCCCGGAGATTGCAGACTGAAGTTGCCTTTGAGAATATGCGGAATATGAGCGAGGCTCTGTCCATGCATATGCAGCAGCAGCTTGAGCTGTCTATGGATGCCATTGATACTTTGTCCAATGTGTTCAACGGCTATAAGGACCTGGACGAAAATACGCGGCGGCCCTATTTTGACATGGCCCTGCGCAGCACTCTGGAATCGAACCCCGACATGATAGGGATCTACTCGGTGTGGAAGCCCGGTCTCATCGACCGGGGAAATCCGGTGTACAGCACCATCTACACCAGGGAGACGGGTAAAGTTGAATACCACGATTTCTCAACCTGGAACCCGCCGGAATACAACCGCTGCCTTGCCGCCATCGCCGCCAATGACAAGACGGAAACGATAAGCGATCCCATCTATCCCTTCAATCATAACGGGAAAGATGTCATGTTTGTCCTGATGACTTCCCCGATTGAAGACGACGTCACCGGAGCCGTCCTTGGCTATGTGGGCGTGGGGGTGGATCTGTCCCCGGTCCAGAAGCTGGTTGAGGAATCAAAACCTTACGGTGACGGCTATGCGGCGCTGTATGCCAACAACGGTGTCATAGTCGCCCATCCCATCCGCGATAGAGTTGGTCAAAACTTTCACGATGTCGGCACGGAAGTACTGGGAACCGAAGGCATGAGACTGGTGGAAGATTCCCTCAAGACCGGCACCTACCACCAGATCAACTACAACAGGAATATCCTGGTGAATTATCCCTTCTATACCGGCGACAGCACAACCGCCTGGACCACATTCTCCGTGGCGCCGATGGGGACCGTCCTGGCGGCGGTATACAGTATGCGGTACTTCACCGCCTTCCTCGGGGTATCCATGGTGATCATCGCCTCACTGGTCATCTTCTTTACTATCAGCTTTACGATAAAGCCCGTGGTCAACGTGGCCCTGACCCTCCAGGATATTTCCGAGGGTGAAGGGGACCTGACCAAAACCATCCCTGTACATGGTAATGATGAAGTGGCAGACTTGAGCCGTTACTTCAACCTCACCCTGGAAAAGATCAAAAACTTGATCATTATCATCAAGCGGCAGGCGGTAACTCTGTTTGACATAGGCAACGAGCTGGCATCCAACATGACCGAGACCGCTGCGGCGATTAACGAGATCACCGCCAATATTCAAAGTATTAAAGGCAGGGTGATCAACCAGAGCGCCAGCGTTACCGAGACCAACGCCACTATGGAGCAGATAACGGTGAATATCGACAAGCTCAATGGCCATGTGGATCACCAGACCTCCAGCGTGTCCCAGTCCTCCTCGGCCATTGAGGAAATGCTTGCCAATATCCAGTCCGTTACCCAAACTCTGATGAAAAACGTCGAAAACGTGAACGAACTCACCTCCGCTTCCGAGGTGGGCCGTACCGGCCTGCAGGAAGTGGCAACCGACATTCAGGAAATCTCCCGTGAATCCGAGGGCTTACTGGAAATTAACGCAGTAATGGAAAACATAGCGAGCCAAACCAATTTATTGAGTATGAACGCCGCCATTGAAGCCGCCCACGCCGGCGAGGCGGGCAAGGGCTTCGCGGTAGTCGCCGATGAAATCCGTAAACTTGCCGAGTCTTCCAGCGAGCAGTCCAAGACCATTTCCACGGTGCTCAAAAAGATCAAGGAATCCATCGACAAGATAACCCACTCCACCGATAACGTGCTCAACAAGTTTGAAGCCATTGACGGCGGCGTGAAGACTGTGTCGGATCAGGAAGCGAACATCCGCAACGCTATGGAAGAGCAGAGCGAAGGCAGCAAGCAGATACTGGAGGCTATTGCCAACCTGAACGAGATCACCCAGCAGGTAAAAGGCGGCGCAGAGGAAATGCTTGAAGGCTCAAAGGAAGTCATTCAGGAGAGCAAAAATCTTGAAGTGGTAACCCAGGAGATCACCGGCGGCATGAACGAAATGGCCTCCGGTGCCGAGCAGATCAATGTGGCGGTCAACCGGGTGAACGAGATAAGCGGCAAGAACCGGGAGAATATTGACACTTTGGTACGGGAAGTTTCGAAGTTTAAGGTTGAATGAGGAGAGGAAAAAAGATGGATAAAAACGCCATTACTGAACGCGCCAAAGATTATATCGCCAGGGAAAAGGACGCCAACTTCCGCTCTGAGGTGGAAAAACTTCTTGCCGCTGAAGATTGGAAGGAACTGGAAGACCGCTTTTACCGGGACCTGGAATTCGGCACCGGCGGTTTACGGGGGGTAATAGGCGGCGGCTATAACCGCATGAATACCCTGGTGGTAAAAAGCGCCACCCAGGGGCTGGCAAGCTATCTTATCAAAGCCTTCCCCCAAAAGGCCGCAACGGGAAAACTCTCGGCAGTTATCGCCTTTGACAGCCGCCATTATTCGGCGGAATTTGCCGAGGCTGCGGCGCTCATCTTTGCGGCTAACGGCATCAAGACCTGGCTCTTTTCATCCCTGCGGCCCACGCCGGAGCTGTCCTTTGCCATACGCAGCCTGGGCTGCGATACGGGTATAGTGGTTACCGCCAGCCACAACCCGCCCCAGTACAACGGCTACAAAGCCTACTGGAACGACGGCTCCCAGGTGATCCCCCCCCATGATACGGGAATCATCGACGAAGTTGCGGCGGTCAAAATTATCAAAGAAATTGCCAGAGGGGAAGCACTGGACAAGGGGCTCCTCACCATAATCGACAAAGAAGTGGATGAGCCCTATCAGGCTATGGTGAAGTCAAAACTGTTCCGGCCCGATTTAATAAAGGCGAAAGCCGGCGAAGTGAAAATTGTCTACACGCCCCTGCACGGCACCGGCGCCATGCACGTTGAAAAGGTGTTAGGCGATCTGGGACTCAAGGTGATTACCGTGCCGGAGCAGCGCGAAGGCGACGGGAACTTTCCCACAGTGGCCTTCCCCAACCCGGAGGAAGCTGCCGCCCTGGACATGGCAATCAAACTGGGCGCCAAAGAAAAGGCCGATGTGGTAATGGCCACCGACCCCGATGCCGACCGCTTTGGTATTGCCGTTCCCTCGAACTCGCCTGCGCAGGGAAGTTACACCCTTGTTACGGGAAACCAGATGGGCGTATTGCTGGCGGATTATATTTTCCTCTCCCTCAAAGAGCTGGGGAAGCTGCCGCAAAACGCCGCTATGGTGAACTCCATCGTAACTACGGGTATGCAAAAACGGGTAGCCCAATACTACGGCGCCGAATGTTTTGAGTGCCTTACCGGCTTTAAATGGATCGCCGATGTTATGCGCCAATGGGAAAACGGTGAAAGCGGCGCAAAGAGTTTTGTATTCGGTACTGAGGAAAGCTACGGCTACCTGGTGGAAACCGAAGTCCGCGACAAGGACGGGGTTTCCGCCGCCGCCCTTACCGCGGAAATGACCCTCTACTGGCGCAGCAAGGGCAAGGGCCTGCTTGACCGGCTGGACGAGCTCTACAAGATCTGCGGCTACTGGCAGGAAATGGGAATCTCCAAATACTTCCAGGGGCCCGAAGGCCCGGCAATCATGAAAGGCATCATGGACAAGTACCGCTCCGGCCCGCCTGCGGCTCTGGGCGGCATAAAAATAACCAGGGTACGGGATCTTGAAAAAGGCGCGGACGGTCTCCCCCCCAGCGATGTGCTCCAGTTCTACCTGGAAGACGGCACCATGGTCAGCGCCCGCCCCAGCGGCACCGAGCCAAAGATCAAATTCTACGCCACCTGCTGCGCCGCTGTCGGGTCCGGCGGGCTGGATGCCGCAAAAGCGGAAGCTGCCCGGAAACTGGATGCCATCAAGAAGGACATTCGCCAGGTCATTGGCGATTAACGCTTGCCATTGGAATCCTATGACTGGGCTATAAAGGCGTACGCCGAAGGAGCGGCCTTTACCGCCTTTGATCTTGAAACCACCGGGCTTGATCCCAAACAGGATCGTATTGCCGAATTCGGGGCGGTCAAGTTTGACCGGCGGGGAGTTATCGCCCGTTATGCGACACTTGTCAATCCGGGTATTCCCATGCCTCCCGATGCGGGCAGGGTGAACAAGATTACCGATGCCATGCTCGCCGGCCAGCCTGCCATAGAGGAAGCGCTGCCTGATTTTCTCCGCTTTATAAAGGATACTATTATTGTGGCGCATAATGCCCCTTTTGACTGCGGCTTTGTCAACGCAAGTCTCCAGCGGCTTTACGAAGCCGGACGGCTCTCACGCGGCGGCGAGACTGCGGGGGGACGTCTGTTTGCCGAATCCGCCGCTCCCTGGACGCCGCCCTTTCCCACCCTGCCCAATAAAACCGCCGATACCCTGCTCATGGCTCGGCGGCTCTTTCCCGGCAGGGAGCGCTACAGCCTGCAGAACCTTGCCCCGGATTTGGGGCTCAAAGCTGAGGCGGCCCACCGGGCTTTGGACGACGCCCGGCTTTGCATGGAGATATTTGTCAGGTGCTGTGCTATATAGGCGATAGGTAGATTTTCCTGAAAATAATGTGTATATTATGAGTATACACAGAACTAAGGGAAAATAATGCTCACAAAGAAAGTTTTGATAATGTATCCCCGGGTTGTAACTGAAAAATCTTGCAATTTTCGCAAATATTGCGGTTTACTGACGTTATTTCTGATTTTTCTCTCCTTTATATCAGTACCCGCGTATGCCCAGACCGCGTCTCTGATGGATGAGGCCCTTGCAAGCCATGCGCTGAATTACACCCAGGCTGCGTATTTTGTCCTCGCTTCCGCAGAATGTATTCCTATCAATTCCGATGCTGCCGCCGCCTTTTCCTACGCGGCGGATCAGCGCTGGCTGCCCTCCAAGGCAGCGGCGGACGCGCCTATCCGGCTGGGGGAACTTTCCCACCTTATCATGCAGGCTTTTGCGCTCAGGGGCGGGTTTCTCTACCGGCTTTTTACCGGGCCCCGGTACGCATACCGGGAACTGGTATACCTCCGCTGTATTCTGCCCCCCAGCGACCCCGCCATGCGGGTTTCGGGTGAACAGTTTTTCCATATCCTGGGAAATGTGTTAAGCCTTGTGGGTGAGACTCCCTTGGCGCCGGAACTTGCGCCGGTGGCACCGACGGAGCAGGTCTCAGCGCGTGAACTTATGGCCGAAGAAATTCGTACCGAACTGGAAGCGCGGGGCGTAGCGGATACGACGGTGCGGGTAGTTACCGAAGGGGTAACCATCGCGTTAAGCAATATCCAATTCCTGCCGGATTCTGCGGTGCTTACCGAAGATGAACGGATCAAAATTATGAAAGTGGCGTTTATCCTTTCCACATATCCGGGGCGGCCCATTCTGGTGGGCGGCCATACGGCGCTTGCCGGTTCCGCTGCGGGGCGTCTGCAAATCTCCCGTGACCGGGCGCAGTCGGTAGCGGATTTTCTCGTGTACCTGGGCTGCCGGACCACGGAAGAGATTACCGTCCGGGGCTACGGGGCGGAACGTCCCCTGGCGGATAACACGACTACGGAAGGGCAGGCCGTAAACCGGCGGGTGGAGATTACCATTCTGGACGGGGGAATCTAAGTGAACAGAAAAACAACTTTTCTGATGTGCATAGTATTACTCGGTATTGCCCTGGGGGCATTTGGCGCGGATTTCGGGCTGGCGTTGAACGCCGAGCCGGTATACGGTTCCGCTGTTTCGCCGGAAGGGTTTTCTTTGACCGGAACCGCGACTCCCTGGATTTCCGGACTGGTACGCACAGGGCTTTCGTATTACGTGTCCGGCGAAATAATCATTGACTATCAGGATGATAAAGATACGTTTCCGCCTGTTTTTACCCTGGGGCGGACAGAACTGCGCTGGCGTCCCACCTCCGCCGTATTTCTGACTCTGGGCAGACAGCGGTTTCAGGATTCCACCGGTCTGGCGGTTGCGGGATTATTTGACGGACTGAGCGGCAGCGTCGCCTTTCCCCGTGTCCGGCTTGGCGCGGCGCTGTTTTATACCGGTTTATTGTACAAAGAGCAGGCGGAAATATTAATGACACCTAACGATGGGAGCAACTACGCCAAAGCATTGAACTATGGGGATGCGGACAGTTACTTTGCCTCCCGGCGCGTAGTGGCGGCCCTGACCGGGGAGTTCCCGGATTTAAGCAGCCGGACCAGTCTGGCGCTGAACGCTATTGCCCAGTTCGATGTAAACGAAGGAAAAGACAAACTCCACAGCCAGTACCTGGCGGGGCAGTACGTGTTTACCCCAATAGAACCCCTGCGGCTGCACCTTGCTTTTGTGGCGTCTCTGAAGGAAACCGAAACACAACTACAGCAGGGCTATGCCG
>BNVF01000090.1 GCA_025997895.1 Spirochaetia bacterium | reverse complement strand
TTTATCCTGTGCTTGCAAGTTTTGCAGGCATGGGATATTCTCACTTCGGAGCGGCAGCTGTTCAAATGTTGCCGGATTCATGTTCAGATAAAAATGGATTTAGTGTTC
The DNA here is from genome assembly GCA_025997895.1 of Spirochaetia bacterium. Lineage (GTDB taxonomy): Bacteria > Spirochaetota > Spirochaetia > Treponematales > Breznakiellaceae > WQXQ01. Next base: position 9,207 of record BNVF01000090.1, on the reverse strand, counting down.
AAGTTAGCCGGATTTTGCATTACGTAAAGCGGGCAGGATTTCGTTCATGGTTTCATCGTCCAGGCCGGTAAATCGCTGGGTTTTATCAATATCGACTTCTTCTTCCAGCATGGCATTTTTTGCAACTTCAATGAGAATTTCTTTACGCCAGGCTGCCTTGAGGGCTTCAAGAGATTCAGGGACTATTTCGGTGTTTTGCATGACCGCCTCCTTTGAGTTTTTTCACTTATTCGTGGTGAGGGTTTACTGTCTCGGAGCTTGTGTGCCGAGTGTCGAGGCAATTCCTTTAATAGTTTCAAGGGACAGACCTGTGCCTCGGGCGATCTTTTCCGGCTCTAGCCCCATTGCAAGAAATTTTTTGGCACTTTCCACCCTGCCTTCGTTACGGCCTTTTTCTATGCCTATACCGATGCCTTTTTCCATGCCTATACCGATGCCCTCGTTGAACCGGTATTCCAGGGCTTCTTCCTGGTTCCATTCTGCAAATAACATATTTATCACCTCCGACGAATGTGATTCTAAAAATTCTTTCAGGATATTGCGGTCTATGCAATACTCCACGGCTTTTTTAATGGCAGTGGCTAAATCATTATTTCCTTTTTCAAATTCACGAACCTTACTAACAAAGGCACTGTACCCATTCAATGTTTCGCTCTTTTGGAGCATGGCTTTGTTATGGCCCTGGTTGATGTTAAACATGGTGGCGGAAAGTTCCAATGGGGACGGCATTGTCATATCGACTCCCAGGGCCGAAGCGTCCTCAAATGCATCTGACAATTTTAATTCCTGGGTATCCCAATCAGTGTCCGGCCCGTTATACAAAACAATGAGTTCCGGGAGGGGAATTTTGATAAGCCCTTTGGCGTATATATTTTTTGTTGCTACGATTTTTTCGTATACCCTGGCTATGTACATCAGTATCCGCAGGGGCATATTGAGGTTAATCGTACTTTGTTGTTCGATTAAAACCACCAGTTTTTTACCCACGGTAAACGAAAGGTCGTTGAGCCGATCCATGTACAAAGCCCCTTCCAGGGTGTTAATGGTGATGGGCTCGTTTGGAGGCAGGGACACCCCTTCCATGGCGTTGTACAATTCCCGCAGGATTGCGGGATCGCCAAAAAGAAGGGAAAAAACGCTGTCCTTGTATTCCCGGTTAACATCCATGTATACTTCTACAGTCCATAATACCGATAATTTCAGGAATTTTCAAGGTGGCGCGGCGGCGGCACTGGAGGCAATGCACTGGTGCCTGGCACTTTTTGGTACCACTGCGCTCATCCGGGTGGGGGATTGTTTTTATCGCCCAAACCCTTATACTGAATATAAGCATGGAGGAACTATGGCACTTCACTATACCTATGAAATGGATGATGATTTTTATGTCGGTTACCTTGACGACTATCCTGAATATCCAACTCAAGGCGAAAATCTGAAAGATTTTGAGGAAAATCTTTTGGACATATACAAAATGATCCGTGATGGAACACTTGAAACTACTAAGCAGCACGGCGTTTTGGAAATGGTGTAATGAACCGGCAGGATTTTATCAAAACTCTTGGTGACCATGGCGTGTTTTTTGATCATCACGGGACACGGCATGATATATTTGTACATGAAAAAACCGGGAAAAAAATCCCCGTCCCCCGGCATAAAGAAATGAAAAATAAATTTTTAAAACTTGTATTAAAAGAAATACCTAAAGACTAGGCTAGGCAAGGGAGCGGCACTGATGCCTGGCACCGAAATTGGGTTACCGCTTTCTGAATAACAGCACTATGCTGTGCCAAAGCCGCTTGAAGAAGTTTCCCTGCTCATACGTCCCGGCGGTAAGCAGCGTTACGCGATGAACTTCGCCCTGTTCGTCAGAGAGTATGATGTGCCCCACGGGGTAATCCGCAGGCAGGGGAGCGACAAGGGGATCGATAATTGCGGTGGAAAGCCGGAGGGATTGCGCCCGGCCGACAGGGGCGGTAAAGTCTGCGGCTTCGGCAAGTTTCAACGCCGCTGTATTGGCTTTTCCTTTCCACAAGCGGGGCGCCGCAATTTCGCCGATGATGGGGCGGACGGTTTTGAAGTTGGCGAAGGCCCAGGAGAGCAGGCGCTCGCCATCGGCATCCCGTATCCGGTCGCCGCCGGGGCTGGCGGGCGCGCCGAGTATAACCAAAATAAAGCGGGTTCCTTCCCTTTTTGCGGTCAGGGCGATGTTGTAGCCCGCTTCGTCAATGTAGCCGGTTTTTAAGCCGTCAACGCCGGGAAAAGTTTTGAGCAGGGCGTTGCGGTTTGCCTGTACAATGGTTTGGGGCTTATCCCGAAAAGCCTCCGCCACGTTGACTGCCCTGGGGTAGGCGAATGTTTCTACCGAGTGAAATTCCGCGAGACTCTGGGGGTGCAGCCTGAGGTACTCTTTGCAGAAGGCGGCGAACTCTGCAGCGGTGGTTATGTTGTTTTCTGAAATTCCCGAAGGCTCAACAAAGCGGGTGCTGAAAAGCCCCATGCGCCGGGCTTCCAGAGTCATCATGGCGGCAAAGTCCCGCACCGAGGGCGCAAGCCGCAGGGCCGCCGCCACTGCCGCGTCATTCCCCGATGAGACTGCCAGCCCCAGCATGATCTCCTGCAGTGTTACTATCTGCCCCGGTGCCAGAAACATCAGGCTGGAGCGGGGCGGCTGGCTCTGTGCCCAGCTTTCCCTGCCTATGGGCACAATTTCGTCTAACGAAGCCCTGCCTGCGGCGACTGCATTCATCACCAGGTGCATGGTCATCAGTTTGGTAAGCGAAGCCGGGGGGATTTCCTCGTGGGGGTTTTTCACGTAGAGGGCGGTTCCGGTTTCGGCGTCAATGAGCACTGCCGACTGTGAGGTGATTTCCGGAGCGTTTGCCAGATAGGGTAATAGCAGGGGAGGGGTGGTGAGAACCAGGGGAGTCTGGGCGAATGTGATGTTTGTTATCAGGAAGTAACAAGCAGCAAGCAGCAAGTATGGTGTTATGCGCAAATTTAGTGATCGCATGGGGGCCTTGTTTTGGGGTCTCATCATTCGCTGTGGTACTACTGGTTAGAAATTTGCCTGGCCTACGGCGCGGGGGTAGGGGATTACATCCCGGATGTTTGCCATACCGGTTATGTATTGAATGAGACGCTCAAAGCCCAGGCCAAAGCCCGAATGGGGGACTGTGCCGTAGCGGCGGAGGTCCAGGTACCATGAGTAGTCTTCGGCTTTCATTCCCATTTCGTCCATGCGGGCGCAGAGTTTTTCCAGATTGTCTTCGCGCTGTGAGCCGCCGATTATTTCGCCCAGCCGTGGCACCAGCACATCCATTGCCCTGACGGTTTTGTTATCGCCGTTGAGTTTCATGTAAAAGGCTTTGATCTCTTTGGGATAATCGGTAACGATCACCGGGCCGCCGGCGACTTTTTCGGTAAGGTATTTTTCGTGCTCGCTCTGCAGGTCGCATCCCCAGCGGGGAACAAATTCAAAAACCGATGCGTTAGCTGCAACGGCCTTTTCCAGTTCGCTGACGGCATCGGTGTAAGTGATGTGGGTGAACTTTGAATCCGCCACCTGCCGCAGGGTTTCGATAATTCCCTTTTCAATATGGGCGTCAAAAAAGGCGAGATCATCGGCGCAGTCTTCCAGAACGGTGTTAAAGATGAATTTTAAAAAGTCCTCTGCCAGCGCCATGTTGACCTCAAGATCGGCAAAGGCGATCTCCGGCTCAACCATCCAGAACTCCGCCAAATGCCTTGCGGTGTTTGAGTTTTCCGCCCTGAACGTGGGGCCGAAGGTGTACACCCTGGAAAGGGCTGCGGCGTAGGTTTCCGCTTCAAGCTGACCCGAAACGGTAAGGAAGGTTTTCTTGCCGAAAAAATCCTGGCCATAGTCGATCTGTTTGCCGCCTTTTGCAAGGGCTTCCAAATTGAGGGTAGTAACCTGAAACATGGCGCCTGCGCCCTCGGCGTCGCCTGCGGTAATTATCGGCGTGTGCACATACTGAAAACCGTTTTGCTGAAAATACTGATGAATGGCAAAGGCCATGCGGCTGCGTACCCTGGCAACCGCGCCGAAGGTATTGGTACGGGGCCGCAGGTGTGCAATCTCCCGCAGAAATTCCAGGGAGTGGCGTTTTTTTTGCAGGGGGTATGGGGGAATCGCCGTCTTCGCAGGAGACGACGGCTCCGCAGGAGACGACGGCTCCACAGGAGACGAAGAATCCGCGGGGGCTTCTCCGATGATACGCAGCGAGCTTGCGGCAATTTCCACCGCCTGCCCCGAAGCGGGGGAGGGCACAAGGCGGCCGCAAATCTCAACCGATGCCCCGGTACTGAGGGCGGCAAGGGCAGTTTCGGTTTCAACGCTGTTTGGGCCTGCCGCATCCCGGTCAAAGGTGCACTGTATGCCCGCGAAGCATGATCCGTCGTTCACTTCGACAAAGACCAGATTTTTCATATCCCGTTTTGTCCTGACCCAGCCGGAGATTTTTACTTCCTGGGATTGGGGAGTGGCGGCAAGTATGTGTTTGATAAGTTTTGGCAGCATAGAGAATAGAATATAGGGAATAGGCGGTTTTGGCAATGCGGAAATTCGGTACTTGGCCCCCCTACTTGTCCGAGTTTATTTCAGATCGATTGGATCTTTACTATCAGGGGCGAAGCTTCCTCGCTAAAGATAACCTGGAGCAGAATATTGAGACTTTCCCGGGTATGTAGAACTATCCGGTCGGCGGCTTCCTGCTTTTTCCCCGCAGATATAAGATCAACTACTTCATAATGATCCCTGATGATCCGGTCTCGCTGTTTGGGTTTGGTAAAGTAGATACGACGGTATCTGTCACTTTGTTCCCATAAATTTTTCAGAATTCCGATAAGGGTTTCATTGCGGGTCAAAGAAAAAATTGCAAAGTGAAAATCCCTGTTTTGGGTAAGCATGAGTTCAAGATCATCGGTTACATGATCCTGGCAATCCAGAGTTTCCCGCAGGGCGACAAAATCGGTGGACGTTGATTTTGCAATAGCCTCTAATACTGCAATGGGTTCCAGGTAACAGCGCATATTGAAAATATGGGTAAGATTTTCCACCGAAATCGGGGTGACCATTACCCCTTTACGGGGCTGCATCACCACCAGTCCTTCCGCCGCCAGTTTATCCAAAGCGCTTCGTATGGGAACTCTGCTTACCCCCATTTTTTCGGCAAATTCATCCTGATTTATACGCTCACCGGGAATACAGGCGCCGGTTAGAATCCATTCCTTGATGGCTTAATCAGGGAGTAATGCAGGCATACGAAAACAAAAATCTGATTCTTACCGCCAAAGCGGTCATTCTTTCAGCATTGGCCAGAACAGAAACTCGGGGGGCCCATTATCGAAGCGATTATCCGGAGACTAGCGAGGCCTGGTTAAAAAATGTCATTATCGCTCCGGGGCCAAGCGGCTTTGAGGTGTCAACCGAAGATGTTGTATTTACCAGAATAAAGAAGGGAGATTCTAAATGACGGCGTTTGTCCATATTATGCGGTTTAACTTTGCTATTGATAAAGAGCCTTACATTCAAACCTTTGAATATGAATTTGAAAAGTATATGACCGTGCTTGATGTTCTTAACCAGATTGCGGCTAAACAGGATCCGTCTTTGTTTTTTTATTATTGTTGTCGTAGCGGACATTGCGGATTGTGCGGCCTTATGGTTAACGGAAAACCGTATCTGTCCTGTAAAAAAATGGCAGAACCTGATATGCGTTTGGAACCGCTTGCAGGCTTTTCGGTCAAGCGGGATCTGTTGATTAGCCGGCAAAATCATGAAGAAACCATTCAAAAGATGCATTTGTTTCTGGAAAGGGAAGTTGTTCCTAAGGAGGGTATTGAAGCAATAGATATGAACGCTTATCCGCAATTTCTAGCGGTAAGCCGTTGCGTGGAATGTCTGTGCTGTACCGCTGCCTGTCCCGTATGGAGGAAAAATCCCTACGAATTTGCTGGGCCGGCGGTTTTTACTTTGGAAGCAAAACTTTTTTATGACTCAAGGGATACGCAGAAACGCGCGCTTATGTGCCTTGGTGCAGGCATGGAAAAGTGTACCCAATGCGGCTTGTGTTCTTCTGTTTGTCCTCAAAGTGCCAATCCTGCCACCGCCATTACTGATATGCTTGCATCGATAAATTATCGATAAATTATATATAGAAGATTAATTATCGGCGCGGCGTTCCCTTGTATGCGGCGTTCCCTTGCATTGATTTAAAAACCAGTTCAGCTTATAATGACAAAAGTTTAACGGAGGTACTGTTATGAAACGGTTTGGGTTTTTGTTCTTAGTATTGGTTTTCCTTTTTGCAGGCGCTCTTTATGCGGAGCCGGTGCGGGACGCAGCCGGGCAGGGGAAGACAGGGGAGCTGGTGTTGCTCCATACCAACGATCACCACGGGGTACTCCTTCCCAATAATGGAAAGGGGGGGCTTGCCGAAATGGCGGCGTATATCAAGGCGGTAAAGGCTGTCAATCCACAGGTACTTTTGGTGGATGCCGGCGATTTTAATACCGGTAGCGCCCTTTCCAATATGTTTGCCGCTGAGCCTGATATTCTGGGCTACAATATCATGGGTTATGACGCGGCGATTTTCGGCAACCATGAATTTGACGGTAATCAGAGTAAGCTGGAAAAACAAATAGGCCAGGCCAAGTATCCCTTTGTCAGTTCAAACATCAAAGCCGCTGACGGTAAATTCCTTGGGGGAAATCAATATCTTGTTAAAAAATACGATGGCTTTACCGTGGGGATTTTTGGGATCACCACCCTGCGTACGGCAATCATTGCCAGCCCGGACAAGAGCCTTACTTTTATCAACGAGATCGACGCCGCCAGGGATGCGGTGAATATTTTGCGTAACCGGGAAAAAGTTGATATTGTCATCGGCATTACCCATATCGGGGATGTGAAGGAAGCGCCGGATCATATCACCTCACTGGAACTTGCTGCGGCGATTCCCGGAATCGATATCATTGTAGACGGTCATTCCCATAGCTATATGGAAGCGCCCACCAGGGCTGGTTCAACCTGGATTGTGAGCGCAAATGAATGGGGCAAGTACGTGGGTTACGGTAAATTGACGATACAAAACGGCAAACTTGCCGGCTTTGCCTGGAAACCCATCGCCATTGGTCCTGACCCGGAAGTAAGCGCCATGCTAAAGCCCTACATCGAAAAAGCCAACGCCAGCCTTAAGGAAGTGGTAGGCGAGGCCGCCGATACTTTTGTTTTTGGCAACCGGCTTACCCGCTATCAGGAGACCGCCATTGGCAATCTTATTACCGACGCGAACGCCTGGTATTTCAGAACCGTGTACAATCAGCAGATTGATTTTGCATTTCACAACGGCGGCAATATACGCACCGAGCTGCCCAAAGGCCCGGTTACCCAGGAGCAGATTCTTACGATACTCCCCTTTGAAAATTACCTCTTTATTGTCTCCCTCAAGGGTTCGGAAATTGTCAAACTTTTTGACTTTATCGCAACTATTCCCCAGGGCGCGGGCGGCTTCCCTCAATTTTCAAGCGAAGTGCGTTACACGATAGACAAGACCGCAGGCGGCGGCGCGATAAAAGACCTCACCATTGGCGGCGCTCCGGTTGATCCCAACAAGACCTACCGCTTCTGCACCAACGATTACCTTCTTGGCGGCGGCGATGGTTACACGGTGTTGAAAAATTCCCAGGACCCCTTCAATACTTCGCTGCTGCTTTCTTACGTGGTTGTGGAATACATCAGAGCACAGAAAGGGGCGCTTGTTCCTGTTACCGATGGTCGGCTGACGGTGATTGGGGGAGTAACGCCTTAGTATACATCTCCACATACTTCTTCGCCGATTTTTCCCAGGAGAAGTCATGTTTCATGGCGCGTAAGCGCATGGCTTCGATGTGCTGACGGCGGTTATACCATGCCCATACGGCCCAGCCCACGGTATTGTAAATTGCCTGCGGGGTAAGGTCGTCGAACATGAAACCGGTGCCGCCGCCGGTACTTTCATCGTAGTTTTCAACAGTGTCGATAAGGCCGCCGGTTTTACGCACTATGGGGAGGGTGCCGTAGGCAAGGGAGTACATCTGGTTGAGGCCGCAGGGTTCGTAACGGCTGGGCATAAGGAAGAAATCGCTGCCCGCCTCAATAAGGTGGCTCAGTTCCTCGCTGTAACCGATTCTGGCCCTGAAGTTGGAAAGCCGGGAGGAGAGACTTTTAATTTCATTCTCGCACCATGCCTCGCCTGAACCAATAAGCGCCATCTGGAGATTCATATCCCGGCAGATGGACCAGGCCGAGCCGTAGGCGGGGCCAAAGAGATCGCCTACGCCTTTCTGTTCGGTGAGCCTGGTAACCATGCCAATAAGGGGCACGGACTTGTCCTGGGGCAGGCCGAATGTGCGCTGCAGCTCTTCCTTGGCTTTTGCTTTTCCGGCCATGTTTTTGGCGGAGTAGTGTTCGGGTATTAAGGGATCTTTTGAGGGATTCCATACGCCTGAGTCAATGCCGTTGAGTATTCCTGAATAGTCGGCGGAACGGTAGCGGAGTACGCCGTCCAGCCTGAAGCCATGGGCCTGAATTTTTGTCTCTTCGGCGTAGTTAGGTGAAACCGTGTTGAGTTTGTCTGCGCTATAGAGCCCGGCTTTCAATAAATTCATCATGTTCCAGTCTTCAAAACCGGCGTTGTAAAACACATCCCAGCCCAGGCCCGTATAGCCAAAATTGTCCTTGTTGTAGATGCCCTGGTAGCCCAGGTTGTGGATAGTCAAAACCGAGACGGTATTTTCAAAGCCGCCGACGCTGCCTGAAACCCGCTCGGCGAATTTCAGATACACCGGCGCCATTGCCGCAGGCCAGTCGTGTGCGTGTAACACATCGGGGTACCAGTTGATTTTGCGGCAGAGCTGAAACACGGCCCGGCAGAAAAAGGTGAAGCGCCTGGGGTTGTCCAGAAAATCCGGCTGGGAAGGAATACCGTAAATGCCGTCCCTGCCAAAGAAAATTTCATGATCGATACAATACACCTGCACCGGGTTTTTTGCCGGAGAGCCCGGCAGGGCTGCGGTGTACACGGCGCTCCATTCCTCGCCGCCACCCACAGGCACACCCATTGCGCCGGGAAGCAGCTTCAGATTGCCGCGGTCAACCGAATAGTACCGGGGCATGGCGATTTTTACTTCATGGCCCAGCTTTGCCAG
>BNVF01000089.1 GCA_025997895.1 Spirochaetia bacterium | reverse complement strand
GGGGCGAAAGCCCCTTCCTTTCACACCTTTCGGCGCCATCCTTGGCGCCTCAACCCCTCCAAGGCTCTCGCCTTTCCGGGGTACGGTGTTCCGGTTCGAATCCCCATTTTGTCTGCTTGTAAAAAATTTTCTGGATGCAGATAAATTTTCTCACAGGGCGATTTTGTTTTTCGGAAAGGGGGGATTCGGGGTTCCGTCGCAAACATCGTGTTTGCTCCTCCACCCCCGCCTTCACACCTTTCGGCGCCATCCTTGGCGCCTCAACCCCTCCAAGGCTCTCGCCTTTCCGGGGTACGGTGTTCCGGTTCGAATCCCCATTTTGTCTGCTTGTAAAAAATTTTCTGGATGCAGGTAAATTTTTCGCTGGGCGATTCTTTTATCGGAGAGGGGGGATTCGAACCCCCGACAGCCAGTTCCCAAAACTGGCGGCTTAACCACTGGCCTACCCTCCGTTATATGAGTTTTATTATAGCGGTTTAATCGAATTGTTCAAGACCACGCCTTCACCGAATGAAGATACTCAATCACCCGCAATCCATCGGCGGCGCTTGAGCGGGGCTGCCTTTCCGGCTCTTGGGCGCAGACGGCGGCATCGGCAACCATGTTGGCAAAGTAGCCGGTGGGGCCGGTGAAGGTTTCGCCGGTTTGTTTGAGAGAGCGAAACTTTTCGGCGTAGGGGCTGGGGGCGCTTTCCCACACTTCAAAGACGCCGTTGCCAATACGCAGACGGCCTTTTTCGCAGGAGAACTCCATCTCAAAAACAAGGTGATCCCGGCCGGCGCCAACTTCGATTATAGCGGGTACCGGCGCAGGGAACTTCCGGCTGCGGAGTTCACCTTCAAGCCAGGCGGTTCCGCTGTTGGCGGTGAGCTTTGTGCCCCAGCGCCTCTTGTGCTTTAGCACGGCGCCTGAAAGGAACATGATCGCATCTGCCAGATGGGTTCCGTCGTGCCAAAACACGTCCAGCAGCCGTTGGGTTTTGCCCATGTACAAATTTGCGCGTATGCTTAAAAGCCTGCCCATTTTTTCTTCGTCAAGAATGGTTTTGGCGCGGATATAATCTGCCGAATAGCGGCGCTCGTGGTTGGTGATAATGGTCAAGCCGCGCCCGGTGGAAGCGGCCTCCGCAAGGTGGGCGATTTTGCGGGCTTCACGGAGATTGTCCGCCAGGGGCTTTTCGCAAATTACCACACGAACGCCCGAAGCGGTGGCAAGGCGGCAATACCGATAGTGGCTGTCGGGGTGAGTGGCAATGACGAGTAACGCCGGCGAATGGGTGCGGAGCATTTCGGCGGCATCGGCATAGACCGGGACTTGCCATTTCTCAGCAAAGAGCCGGCGGCGTTCTTCATCGGTATCGCAGCCGGCAACAAGGACGCACTCGGGATTGGCGGCGATTGCGCCGGCGTGGGTGCATGGTTTTTCGCGTAACGTGTCTTCTTCAAGCAGGCTCGCAATGCGGCCCAGGCCGATGATGGCGGCTTCCACTTTTTCCATGACAGTTAGTCCTGCACAGAAGCGTCTGCCGCGGAAGCATCCGGCGTTTGGTCATCATCGCTCTGCTTTACTTTGTCATGCCTGCTGTTCAGTATCGAGTACATCACCGGGATCACAAAGAGGGTCATCAAAGTGCTGACCGTGAGGCCGCCCACAAAGGTTTTGCCTATGGGCTGAATGGTATCGGCGCCGGCACCGGGGAAAAAGGCAATGGGCGTCATGCCCAGGATCGTGGTAAGGCTGGTCATTAAAATCGGACGCAGGCGGCTGCGGCCCGCTTCAAGGCAGGCGTCACGCACCTTCATGCCCCGGGCCCGCAGGGTGTTGGTAAAGTCAACCAGCACTATGCCGTTGTTTACCACCACGCCGACAAGGGCGACAATGCCCACTGCGGAGAACATAGACATGGCCTGGCCGGTCGATTTGTATATCCAGATAACGCCGATAAAAAGCAGGGGAATGGTGAAGAAAATGATGAGGGGGTCTACAAAAGATTCAAACTGGCTTGCCATGACGCCAAAGACCAGGAATACGGCGGTGGCGATAATAAACATATAACGCCAGAAATAGGATTGAATCTCCTGTGCCTCGCCCAGGTAGCGTATTGTTACGCCCTCACGGGGGATGAGGTACTGCTTCACCGTGTCCTCAAGGCGGCGCTGCATTTCGGTGGCGGCAATGCCCGCACCCAGATCGCCTGTTACGCGAATAACCCGTTCCTGTTTTTCCCGGCGTATGGAGGAAGGGGCGCGGCTTTCGGCTATCCGGGCCACATTGGAAAGGGAAACCCTGGAACCACTGCGAGCCATCACAAAAATAGCGTCCAGATTGGGAAGACCCCGGCGGTCGGATTCCCGGAGCTGTACCTGTACATCAAGGAGCCGGTCTCCCCGGCTCATGGTAGTGGCGGCAGTTCCGTCCATGGCGGTGCGTATCTCAGAGGCGATTGCCGCAAGGGAAAGGCCAAAACTCGCGGCACGGTCACGGTCAATCTCAACCTGCAACTGGGGCGCGCCTTCGTCAATATTTATGGTGGGATTCTCAATTTCCGGCAGATAACGCATCAGTATACGCTGAATTTCTTCGGCGCTTTCCATAATGGCGTCGTAGTTTCTGGAACTGACGGCAATTTCCACCGCTTGGGTATTTCCCATGCCCCGCCCTGCCCTGAAGCTGATCTGCGTGCCGGGAATCGCGTTGGCGTAGGGCGTAAGTTTGCGGATAATCGAATCCGGCGTATCGATCTGTTTTGCAGGCTCAGGGAGCGTTATCTGAATAGAGCCCTGATTATTTCCGCTGCGCCGGGCAGTAAGAATAATGTTGCGGTAGCCTTGCACCTCACGCTTGATAAGATCCTCAAGCTCAAACAGGGTTTCCTCGGTAACATCAATGGCGGTTCCCTGGGGCATAGCCACATTGATATTCACATTGTCGTCGGTGCGGGTACGGATATACATATTCATGCCTATACCGCCAAACTGCATGAGCGAAAAAATCAGTATCAGGAGCACCAGGGCCAAAACGATAATCCGGTGGGAAAGACAGTAATCCAGTGCACCACGGTATTTGTTTTCCATTCCCAGGAAGAAAGCTTCCATTGTGTCATCGATTTTTCGGAGCACCGGATTTTTCAGCGGCTTTTGCCTGCGGGTATTGAGGCGGAGAATTGAACCGCAGAGACTGGGTACCAGGGTAATCGCCACCAGCAGGGAGGCTACCAGGGAAATCACCACCGTAAAAATAAGGTCGCTGAAAAGCTGTCCCATTTCACGGAGATCGTTTTTGTAGATGATAAGCGGAATAAATACACAGAGGGTAGTTGCCGAGGATGCGATGATGGCCCGTAACATTTCGCGGCTTCCCAAAATGGCGGCAATTTCGCTTTTTGCGCCCCGTTCCCGGTATGTGTGGACGTTTTCCAGAATCACGATGGAGCCGTCCATGGTCATACCCAATCCCATGATGAGCCCGGTCATGGTGAGGAGGTTCAGGGTAAAGCCAAAAATCGACATGAACATGAGGGTGAGCAGTATCGAAATGGGAATGGCAAGACCGATGATCAAGGTGCCTTTGATGTTGCGGAGGAAGAGCAGTAGTATGAGCATGGCGAGTGCGGCGCCCTGAAAGGCGTTGCTGTACACCTGATCCAGCGTAGCCTTGATCAGGGTAGTGTTATCTGAAAGAACTTCCAGGGTGAGACCCTGGGGAAGGGTGGCGTTGATCTCTGCAAGGGCGGCCTTGACACGGTCGGCCACCCGCACCTGATTGCTGCCGCTTTCGCTGGTAACCTGAATATACACGCCGCTCTGGCCGTTCACGTACACCCTGGCGGCGTTATCGTTATAGCCAAGGCTGATATCAGCCACATCCTCAAGACGTACCACCTGGGAGCGATTGGCCTGATTGGAACCGGCGGCGGAAAGATTCACCGTCTTTACCACCAGGCGCTTTATCTGATCAATACTCACCAGTTCTTCCTGGGTCATGATCTGGTACTCCCGCGTACCCCGCCGCAGATTCCCCCCGGAAGAAAGTATACTCTGTCCCTTTAACGATGAAGAAATGTCGTTTAACGTCAGGTTGAACGCGGCGAGGCGGTTGAGGGCAACCGCAACCTTGACCACCTGGGTAGTACCGCCGGTAACTTCCGCAGCGGCGACTCCCTCAACCCGCTCAATGCCCGCCTGAATCTCGTCTTCGGCGAAAATGCGGAGCTGATCCGGCGGATAATTGCCCCGTACCACCAGACGCATTATCGGCATGGCGCTCATGTCAAAGCGGCGCACCATGGGGGTCTGTACGCCATCGGGCAGGGAATTGACCAGCCGGTTTACCAAAGTCTGGGCATCGGTCATGGCCTTGTCCATGTCGGTACCAAATGCGAATTCAAGATTGATAAAACTCGATTCAAACTGGGAGTTACTCGTCATGTTGGTAAGACCCCGTGAAGCGGAGAGAGAACGCTCCAGGCGATCGGTAACATTACGTTCCACATCGGAGGGACCCGCACCGGGGAAACGGGTAAAGATCGAGAGCACCGGCCGTGCGGTGGAAGGGTAGAGATCCACCGCCAGATTGGAAACCATAGTAAGCGCGATGCCCATTGCCAGGGCATAGAGTATCACAATTGTAACCGGCCGTTTGACCGAATATCCGGCTATGTTCACTTCAAGCCCCCTGGCCTATTCAACAATTCTGACAAGGTCGCCATCGGAGAGAAAATTCTGCCCCGCACTGACTACCTTGTCTCCAATTTCAAGACCGCTCAGTATCTCAAACAATTCCTCGTTCTCAATGCCAAGTTGCACCTCACGCCGCCGGGCGATGCTGTTTTCATCCACGGTAAAAACAATCCATGAACCGTAGGTGTTGATAGCTGCACTCCTGGGCATGACCGGCACATTCGCCCTGGTATTGGTTACCAGGCTTATTGTGGCGAACATCCCCGCCTTTACGCGCTGGTCTGCGCTGCCCGCAAAGCGAAGCCGTAACCGCATGGTGCGGCTCGCCGGGTCCAGTACGGGGCTTACTTCATCGACCTCGGCGTAAAAAGTTTCGCCGGGAATGGCCTCAAGCCGCACCTGGGCGCCGAGTCCCTGCCTGATCGAAGAAACAAAACGCTCCGGCACAAAGGTCTCCACCCGGAGGCCGGAGAGATCGCCTACCACATACACTGCCGACTGGGTTGTAAGGGTATCGCCGATACTGTAAGGCGCCTGCAGCACAGTGCCTGAAATGGTGGAAATAACCGGACTTTGGGAATACACTTCGCCGGGCCGGGAAGGGTCCACCATAGCCACCACATCGCCCCGGCTAACGCGATCCCCAACGCCAAGCCGGGTTTCTACCAGCTTTCCCCCCATAGTGGGAAAAATCGAAACCTGATTCCGGGCAAGCACGTCGCCATTTATCACCACGCTGTTTTCGATAGTACCGGGAACGACCGGCGTTACCCTGACTACGGTTGCACTACGCGCTGCTTGTACGTTACGCGATCCGGCAGTGCCCTGGGTGTTTTGTCCGGCACCTGCGCCCTGCATGGCTCCAGGAGCACCCATCCCACCGCCGCCTGCCGCCCCTGTAGAAATTGCCGGCGCTGCGCTTTGGTTCCGCTGAATAAGGGTATATGCAATAAGCAGCGCAAAAATCGCTATCAGGATAAGAATCACCGCGGTAACGAGTTTATTTTTTTTCACCTGACACTCCTGGAATCGTATTGAGATCTTTCCAGTCAACATTCAAAGCGGCGGAAAGATCGAGGGTCATATTGAAATAAGAAAGTTCACTTTGCAGCAAACGCTGCCGGGCATTGGCAAGATTGTTCCGGGCATCTTCCAGCGTAAGGGATTCAACCGCACCGTTTCTGAACCCCTGCTCGGTAAGTTCATAGCTGCGCTCGGCTACACCCAGGCTGAGACGGGCAATCTCGACGCTGTCCCAGGAGTTCCGCAGATTAGCCGCAAGGGAACGTATCTGGGTTATTGCCGCATCTTCGGCAATTTTCAGATCCAGCATTGCCTTTTCCACGGAAAGTTTCGCGTTACGGATCGTCTGGTTTTTGCCGGTACCGGGTATCCAGGGATCAATGGGGATGCTGACCCGGGCGGTTCCGGTTACCGTATCAGTAAATGGATCAAAATCCCTGGCACTCCATTCCGCCGATAAACTGAGCGAAGGCGCCCGCGCGGAAAGGGCGGACTGCTTTTCAGCGTGTTCAAGGCGCGTTATTTCCTGATGGCGGCTCACGATGTCCGGCCGTTTGGGAAGGTACTCCCGGATCAGCATCTCGGCGTCAGCCTCAATTCTGATGTTTTCAATTTTCCCCTCGATTTTTACTTCTTTTACTTCAAGGGAGGCTTGCGTATCCTGCATGATACCCAGAGATGCCAAAAATTCTCCCTTTCTGGTTACATAAGCGGAATTGGCGGCGCTCAGATTATAGCGGGCGTTCTCGACCCCCAGTCTGCTCTGCATCACCGCAAGTTCTCCTACCAGGCCGTTGTTAAAGGCAACCCTGTTGCGTTCATACTGACGTTCCGCCAGATTCAGAATATCCACAAGGTAATCAAGATTATTACGTTCGGCTATAAGGCCATAAAAATTTTTCGTTATCTGAATAGCAAGCTGATTGCGGGCATCTTCGTATTTCAGGAGACTGGACTGATAAGCCAGGCGGATGTTCCTCATGGCGTAGGGGATTCCCGCGTTCAACCCCAGCGTAATTCCCAAGCCGGCGCCAAGACTCCTTCCCTGCTCATTCACCACAAATCCATCCCCGGAAAAAAGGGCGCTGGAGTACCCGGCGCTGACATTTCCGCTTATGGAGGGAAAAATTTCTGACCAGAGCCGGTTCGCCGAATATTCGGCGCTTGAAAGATCGATAAGATTCTTCTTTAAACTCAGGTTATGTTCCAGCGCACGGATCAGGGCATCATCCAGGGTGAGGGTAAGCTCATCGGCGCCCGAAAAGGGCAGGCACAGCAGGCACAGGAATACCACGAGAAAAACGCGTTGCCATAGACCGTACTTCACCATGCCTCCAGGAAACATACAGGGATCGAATATTTGTATTATATACTATAAGAATAAACAAAAAAAGTGTAAGTTACAGTTCAGGAAGATATTTCCGGTAACGTTGCGGTATGAACCTGTGCTGCAAGCCAGGATTGTTCCTGCTTTCATTGTTGATGGTCTTGTGATAGTGTTGCCAAAGCTTTTCCCAGGAATCCGCCCCGGCGCCTTTCGGCAAAGGTTCAGCGGACAGAGCAAAGGGAAGGCCGCCGAATTGTTGCCCCTCCCCCGGCAGACGGCTGAGGCTGAGACCACGCTTTTCGTCAATAATAGCCCAGGGCGTGTTCCCAAAGCGCAGGGTAAAATGTTCCCCCAGGGCAGGGAGTATAAAATGATCCGGCGCACAGCGGGCAAAGTACACGCCGTCCACGCCGGGGCTAAAACGCAAGAACCCCCGGAGTCGGTCAACTTCGTGGCGAACCTTGTACGCCGCATCCAGTACAATACGGGTATCCCCATCGCCCCGATCGGCGGCGGCATTTTCCGCGGCACGCCGTGGGGTCTCAGTTTCGTCAACGGTGGCAGTCTTGCCAATAACGGCATTTGCGGCAGCCAGCACCTTCCGTCCAAAGCGGAGCGTTTCCGTCTCTATGGGGAACTCGCTCATCCAGGCATGGACAAAGGCGTCAAAGGCATTTATCGAAAGTTCAAAGAGCCGCCGCACTGATTTGGAAAGAGCGGAAATATCAAGGCCATTGGAAGAATACAGCCCGGCGATGATAGTTATATCTTCCTGCCCATTATGCGAAACTAGTGCTGGTTCCTCTCCTTGGTCGTCAAACAAATCCCCCTGGCCGTTGGAATTTGTGAAAGCAGGGAGACAGGGCATTGCACCAGTAAGGGCGTGGTCTTCGTTCAATAGGGAAAATAGCTGGCCAAGACTGTATTGCATATACATACTATACATACATATAGCATTTAGTTCAAGGGTTTTTTGCATTATGCTTCCCACAGAATGCTTGACAAAAAATTGTTTTCTTTATAGGATTTATACTTAAAGAGGTTCAATAACTCCGGTTATTTGGAACACATTCCCCGGTTGTGTAATGGTAGCACGGCAGACTCTGGATCTGCTTGTGGGGGTTCAAATCCTCCCTGGGGAAAAATGACTTAATTTGTTATAGTATAACGAATTAGAGCAAAGTCCTAATCCTAAAATGGCATGCCCTATCACCCAAAATACCTTGTGGCACAGAAATTGGCATTAAACAGAAGGTTCCGGAGTGGATTCCGTCTTGGCATTCTCTCTCTTTTAGAGAAGCAATCGGCCTTCCACTCAGAGATGGAATCCCTACTAAAGAACAGGGGGTAATAAGTGGTTCCTCTTATAACTTGAGAAAAGCCATTCAGGAGACAAATCTTATCACGGGTAACGCAGGGAAAAAGCTCTACGCCGCTTTGAAACCGGCTTCACTATTTGATTTATGCTTCGCCAAAAACCACTGCGGTAAATGTATACAACTTTGCATCGGGGGCTTCATAAGAACCGGTGGGAAGTCCTGCTTTGACGCAGATATAGTCCAGGTATTCGTCCAGATTCCAGCCCTGCTCAACCGGCACCTGGGGCAGCAGCACCCCCGACCGTCCTCCTCTGACCAGATACAGGCCGTGAACGCCTACCTGCACCTGCCGGGGATTTGCACATAACGACATGGGCGAAAGGGCTGAAATTTCGATATAGCACTGCTCCAGTTCCCCGGGCCTGAGCGGCGGAAACCGGGGGTCCCCAAAAGCCGCTTCCCGCGCCATGACACGGACGGTCTCTACCAGGGGCAGGCTCGCGCTCATTCTGCCTATGCAGCCCCGCAGACTCCGCGTTTTGCCGTCGCCTAAAGGCGACGTCTCCCGCTTATGCAGGGTAACAAAAGCGCCGCAGGGTTCCTGCAGTACCGGATGCTCCGCCGCATCCTGCTGATAACGGGGTTTGCGGCCTTCCAGTTCCGAGACAATACTCTCCCTGGCGCAGGCCAGCAGGAGCTTTTGCTCTATGGGGGTTATGGTAAAATCCATAGCTCAGTATAGCTGATAAATGGTAATTTGTCGCGCTGTTACGTTATCGTACTACCACAAGCGAAGGAGCCCTGAATCCTGATTTGTCCCCGGGAGCGCACAGAAAATTTACTTGGCGGTCTGCGGCGAAAACTCACCCCTTTCACCTCGAAAATAACTCGGCTCAAGAGGTGATTTCCGCCCCAGACCGCCCTTTAACATTTTTTCAAAGTGCGCTCCCGATTCACCCCGGGATTCAGGGCTCCTTCGCTTGCAT
>BNVF01000088.1 GCA_025997895.1 Spirochaetia bacterium | reverse complement strand
CTTCGCTGCCCACCTGCGTATAGCGCTGCATGATATAAAGCGGCGGAATACGGAACAAAAAAAGGCGCGCTATGTTGAGAACCATCGAAATCTTTGTATGCCCAAAACCATAAAACAGCCCCATTACCGCGCTGGATAGCGCCAGCAGAATAGTAGCGTAACGCTCCCAGCCGTAAATAACCGTTATTTCTTTGGCAAAAGAAGCGTTCCCCTTAGCAAACGCCGAAATCAAGGGAATCTGAAGTATCGTCATCATAATAAAACAGCTTATCCCCACAACCAGACTCACTGCAAATGTACACTTAAAAAAATCCAGCGCGCGTTTGGGGTTCCTGTTCCCAAGGTTCTGGCTTATAATCGCCGATTCCGCGTCCCCAATAGCGAGCGGCAGGGTGGTAGCTATGCTGCTTACACGGTTTGAAATGCCCAGAGCCCCGACAACCATGCTGCCCCAAGCGGCGCTCATCGAATTGACGATAACTTTGCCAAAGCTGAACGTGAACTTTTCAAAGAAAATAGGTACCGAAAGCAGCAATAGGGGCTGTATCGTCTTAAGCGAAAGATCGGTGTCCCGCAGCGTGGGGCGCAGTATGTCATTTTTACGGCTCAGTTTATACACACCGGCGCAGCTTATCATAAAATGAGCAATAAACGACGCAATGGAGAGCATCAGTATATCGGCGCGGACCACAAAAACAAAAAACAACGAAAGGCCGAATTTTACCGGCAGCGCAATAAGATTGCATACCAGAATAATTTTGGTATTTCCCTTGGCTTTTTCAATCGCGAAGAATATCGTATTAAAAAAAATGCAGGAAAGCATCGCCGTTTCCAGACGGAAATAGGTAGTGCCGGTTTTGAGCAGATCTTCGGGTGTGCGCAGGAGACGTAGAAAAGGAGCGGCGAATGGGATTATGACGACCAGCACAAACGCACATATAATGAGTGTAAGAAAGATGAGCGAGCTAATATATCGTTTGGCCGCCTTTATATTCCCTTCGCCAAAGTAACGCGCAATAATAATAGCGCCGCCTACCGAAAGCGCCGATCCCGTCGCCTGCAGCATCGACTGGATCTGGCTTACGATAGAAACGGTGGATACCACTTCCGCGCTGATATACGACGCTATAAGGACATCAAAGAATGAAAATATTTGCTGGACTACGTTATACAGAACCAGCGGCAGCGAAATAACCAGTAGAACCCGCAGAATTGAACCATTCAGGATAAAATCCCGTCTTTCCGCATCGTTTTGTGCCCGAAACATGGTACTGGATGAGATTATACGCTATCCCCTGCACACCTCAATACCAGGCAGTTTCTTGCCTTCAAGCAGTTCCAGGGACGCGCCGCCGCCTCGGCGCGGGTTTTGTGCATTTTCCAGTTACCCGCTATGTAATACGATCTATTGCTCATGTATCTCTCCTTTATTAATTAATGTGGCATTATGGCATTGTAGACTGTTTCCGGTACATTGACAAGGAGAAGCGTGCCTCAGCGTTTTCAAGAGACTGGAGTTGCAAAACTGAAGTTTTGCAACTCCCTTGTTATACGCTACTTTACCGCCTTTACCGACTCCAGCAAAATTTCGTAGGCCTTGTCGCAGTCCGCTTTGGTAGCGATAAGGGGCGGCACCATGCGGATAGTACTCTTGCCGATAAGGGTTACCAGCAGCTTGCGATCAAAGCAACCGTGCTTGACATCAAGACCGATGGGGCCGTCGAATACTACGCCAACAAGAAGTCCCTTGCCGCGTATTTCCTTTACATGGGGCAGGGTTTTGAGTTTCTCCATAAAGTAAGCGCCCACTTCCGCCGCATGAGCGGCAAGGTTATCATCAAGCATTACGTTTACCTGGGCAAGGGCAGCGGCGCACGCAACGGCATTCCCGCCGTAGGTGGTACCGTGGGAGCCCATGCTGAAGGCTTTGGCGACCTTGTCATTGGTGCAAATTGCCGAGATGGGGAAACCGCCGCCCAGGGCCTTTGCCATGGAAAGAATATCAGGCCTTATGCCATAGTGCTCGTAAGCCATCACCTTGCCGGTGCGGCACCAGCCGGTCTGGATTTCGTCCAGTAACAGCAACAAATTCTTTTCATCGCAGAGCTTGCGGATTCCCTGGAGAAATTCAGGCGTTGCGGAGTTGACGCCGCCTTCGCCCTGAATCGGCTCCAGCATGATGGCGACCGTATCCTTGGTAACCGCCGCTTTGAAGGCTTCGAGGTTGTTGAACTCCGCATAGGTAAAGCCGGGCAGCATGGGACCAAAGCCGATGTGGCAGGCCGTGGTAGGCTGCCCTGTGGCGGAAAGGGAGCCAAAGCTGCGACCGTGAAAACTATCCTTTGCACTGATAATGTGGTAATGATCGGGGCCGAAATTTTCGATGCCGTACTTGCGGGCCATTTTGATCATCGCCTCGTTTGCTTCGGTACCGGAGTTCTGGTAGAAAATTTTATCAAAGCCCAGGGTGGTGCAGATCTTTTCGGCAAGCAGGGCCTGGGGGATGGTGTAGGGATAGTTGAAGGTGTGAATCACATCATCAAGCTGCTCCTTGGCGGCGGCCACTACCTTGGGATTGCGGCTGCCCGTGCTGTTTACGGCAATACCGCCGTAAAAGTCCAGATAGCCGTTGCCTTTCTCGTCGTACAGGTACATACCCTCGGCACGCTCGCAAATAAAGTCGTAGCGTTCGTAGGTTTCCACCATATACTTTTTTACCAAAGCCCGAATCTCATCGGGGCTTTTCTTAACGTCTTTAAGCTTCATAGTTTCCTCCGTTCATATTATTTGGCAGTCCGTGTTTTAATCGGCTGAATAAGATTAGCCGATTCGCCAAAGGAAGATCCATATTTAATCTTGGCATAAATGCCAAAGATGATACCCAGTACCGCCCAAATCCCGACAATAATCCATTCCTGGGGTATGAGGTTGCTGCCAAAAGTAGGAATAATGTACAATACGCCCATCGCAATCGCCAGCGCAACCGCAATGGTACCCACAACGGGGCCGCCCCTTACCTTGTAGGGCCTATCCATATCGGGCTCGTTTTTCCGCAAAATAAGGAAAGAAAGCGACACCAGGAGGTATGCGATAACCACGGCAAAGCCGCCCGCGTCTGTAAGCCACACCATCATGCGCCGGCCGAAGAAGGGGGCGATGCAGGAAATAACGCCGATAAGGATGACCGCCGCGCCGGGGGTCTTGAATTTGGGATGCAGCTTGCCAAGGAAGTTGGGGAGCATTTTGCCTTCGGCCATCGCGTAAATGGCCCGGCTGCCGCCCACAAAGAACGCATTCCAACTGGTGACAATCCCGGACAATCCGCCGATAATCAGCACCTTTGCCATCGCGTCCATACGAAACGCTTTAGCCATCGCATCCGCAGTTGCCAGGGACGAAGCTTCTAATTCGGTCAGAGTCATCACCCGGGAGACCGCGAAGATAATCGCCGTGTAAAACACCACGGCCATTACAATGGAAAGAATCAAAATGCCGCCGACTTTTTTTATCTGTATGTTGATCTCTTCGGCGGCCTGGGGAAGCACGTCAAAGCCTACAAACATAAAGGGGGTCATCACCGCCACAGCGAATACTCCCTTGAGGGCGCTGCCGCTGCTTATATTAAAGAAAGGTTCCGCTGTTTGCATGTCGCCGTTCACTGCGGAACCCGCAACCAGGGCAATGCCCACCGCTGCGATTACAACGGTAAGAACCGTGTTGAGAATCGCCGCAGGCTTTATGCCGATATAGTTGACAATGGTGATAACTATGGAAAGTCCCACGCCGGCAGCCACCCATACGGCCTTTACCTCCCAGCCGGCGATGGTGTACAAGGTTTCACCATCCATAAAACCCGGAATGATGTACTGAAGTACGGTGGGAAAGGCGCAGGCTTCGAAAGCCACAACACCCACATAGCCCAGAATGATCATCCAGGTACAGATAAATGACCCGGACTTTCCGACGGCCCGCATGGAGAACACCAGCTCCCCGCCGCACTTGGGCATTGCCACGGTGAGTTCCGCGTAGGTCAGGCCTACAAAAACAACCAGCACACCGCCAATCACAAAGCCCAGGATTGCACCCATGGTGCCGCCCTTCCCGATCCAGTCCCCGGAGAGAACCACCCAGCCCCAGCCGATCATCGCGCTAAAGGCGAGGGCAAGAACTTCGCTCCAGTTAAGCACTTTCTTAAACCCAACTTTTTCATCTGACATTTTCAACCTCCTTAAAATATACTAAAGGGTTTTGACCCTTTATGTCCCAAAAAACATGTCAATTTACTACATAAATGTAGGAAATTCGCAATAATCCACTTTTTTCATGTTTTTTTTGTAATTTTATTAATAAATGTTGGATTATCTTATATTATTTCAATTTTTTTATCAAGTGTTTTGAGACAATTTTGTAGTTTTTTCTAAAAAATACAGCTCCTTTTATCTTGTGAGAAACGCTCATTGTTGTGAACGCAATCCACGGGCCCGGCGTTTAACCAGCCCAATGCCCAAAATAACAAACGACCCGGCGATGCCCAGAAAGAGGGAATCAACACTGGGGGGCAGGATAAATTTCCCCAGCAGTACCAGGGCGGGGCCGGCGATCATGGCGGCCAGGGCGAATTTTTCGCCGATGCGGCCGGGCAAAAACAGGGCCGCGCACAAGGGGCCGAATGCCACCGCCCCCCGCAGGCCCATGGACATAAAGCTCCAGCCAAGGATCATTGAGCCAAGATTCCCGGTGGAGAACGCGGCGGCCAAAATAAAAACGGCGAAAATAACCAGCCGCATGGTGAGCAGGTATTTTTTATCGTTTGCTTTTTTGGTGCGAAAAATGCTGTTACATATCATTGAGCCAAGGCCCAGGGCCAGGCCGGAGCCTGTTCCCACAAGGGCGACCAGCAGAGTTGCCAGAATGATGCCCGCAAGAAAAGGCGGTGTCTGCTCCAGAATAAACAGGGGCATTGCGGTGGCGGGAATTATATCGGGGTGATTCAGCTTCATGTACATTCCCACAAAAATCCCGGCTATGCCGATTATGGGGACCAGTATGACGCTGATGAGCACGCCCTTTCTGGATTCCCGCAGGGAGCGGGCGGAAATGGCCGCCTGTATATACGCCTGGGTGGTCAGCACCCCCAGCACCAGCGAAAGCCCGGCGCCCAGATCCACAACCGGCCCCCGGGCGATAAGGTTGAAGTATTTTGCCGCCGGGAGACTCACGTTGTGTACAAAGGCGGAAATTCCCCCTTGCAGCGTTATGGCCAGCACACCGCAGATACCAGTAGTCGTGTAGAGCAGCACTGTCTTTACGATGCCGACCAGCCCCGCGCCCCAGATCCCGCCGAATATCACATAGGCCAGCATCAAAAAAACGATAATGGCGGTGGATACAACAGGCGGGATGAAGCCGGCGATGGAAGAAATAAGCGCGATACCCGAAAGCATCTGTGACACGATGCTTAAAAAACTCCCCATTGAGGTAAGCAGGGTCGCCGCGGTGTTACACGAAACTCCATACTCTTTTTCAAAAACCTGGGGCAGGGTGCTTATGCCGCTGTTGTACAGGGGCTTTACAAAAAAAAGCAGTGCCAGGCACCCGAGTCCGCCGCCCAGGGTGAACCACCATGCTGAAAAACCGTAGGAAAACGCGAGCTGGGCGGTACCGATGGTAGAAGCCCCGCCGACCAATGTACCGATAATCGAACCGGCCACTATCCCGGCGCCCGCTTTTCTTCCGCTGGTGGTAAAATCCTTTGCGGACTTTACCTGTCTGCCCGCGTAAATACCAACTCCGGTGATCAGCAGAATCACCACCGCCGCGCCGAGATAGTGTATGGGTGTCATGTCTTTTCCTTTAAGTCATAATATGCATCGGATCAACTTTGGTCGCCAGTATCTCCAGAATTTCGCCCTCAGGCTCTTTGGACTGGACCGCTTTTGACGTGTCCATGGCAAAGCCGGTGTTCTCGACAATGGTCTCTAAGCTGACACCGGGAAAATATTCCGCCAGGTACATACGTTTATCTTCGCCAAAGCGCATAACGCCGTATTCGGTGATAACAGAGCGCGGCCCCTTGTCGGGGATAAGCCCCAGGCGCTTGCGGCCATCCGGGCCGTCTACCCAGCCGGGGCTTGTTACATAATCCACCTTATCAACAAAGCGCCGCTTTTCGTGTTTCATTACGATGACGGTGTCGCAGTAGGTGGAAATACCGTTTGCACCGCCTGAGCCGCTAAAGCGGGTCTCCGGATGATAATAGTCGCCTATGCTCGTGGAATTCAAATTCCCGTAGGGGTCGATCTGCGCGCCGCCAAGGAAACCGGCGTTGATGTAGCCGTAACGGGCGGAAAGGGCCTGAAAACCAAAGTAGCGGTAATTTGCCCATAACACACTTGCGTAGTGGTTCAGGCGCAAATCGCTCACACTGGTGGGCACTTCCAGGGGGCTGCCCTCGATAATGCCGGTTTCAAAAACCAGGTGCGCGTTCGGCGCGTGGGTATTTTTCGCCAGCGCTCCGCCGATCAGCGGCAGCCCCGTCCCGATGATGTAGGTTTCCCCATCTTCGATCTGCCGGGCCAGGGCTATTGCCATCATTTGTTTATATGTCCAATTCATATTTTTCCCCTACCTTCGTTTGAGTCCCGGAACATAGCCCAGACCTTTAACCACACGCAGCCGCAACAGATTGTAGGCGCTGCATTTCTCCAGAAATTCCTCATGATCTTTTGAACCATAGATATAATCATTTAAAAACACGTCAAAACTTTCCTGTGTTTTGCTGATTTTTTCATAGTTCAAATAAAAACTTGAATCGTAATCGTAGAGGGAAAAACATTGGGAAGGGTACGCCCCGTAGGGCATGTGTACCACCGCGTCAATGCAGAGTCCGGTGAGGGAATTGCGCTCCGGGTGGCGGTGCATTTCCTCGTCGGTCACCAGGTGATCGCATGAAATGATCGTGTGCTTTGCGGCCATGGCTATGTCCAGATCCTGGAAGGGCAGACCCTCGATGCGGCAGGTGCCGTCGGGGCTTGCCATCTGCACGTGGATCAGCGCCGCGTCAATGCGGGGAGTGGGCACGAGGCACAGTTTGCTGCCCGGCTCAAAGGGATCGTCGGCGATGACGTATTTTTTCGAGGGGAGCTTGGGATGATTCTTGCGCTCCTCCTCGGAAATTCCCCATTTGTTCACCAGGTCCGAGCCGAGCATATTCTTGACCGGCACATAGCTTAAGCCCAGGGCCGCGCCGTGATAGGCAATGGTGTGCACGTCCAGACTGTAATCCTCAAAAAGAAGCGTTCCCTTTTCGATGGCATCCCGGAAACGCCTGCACACCATTGAGTAACCTGAATTGGCGATATAGCTGATGCTGATGGCCTTTACCAGATGCGCACCGATGAGCATATCAATGTCGCCGCCCGATGGCCCGCCTTCGATGTACAGGTCTTTCTTTTTCTGCCGGATAAGTTCCATGGTCAAACCATAGGCCCGGCGGTTCGTCACAAATCCGCCAAAGGCGAGGCAGTCCCCGTCGTTGACGAATTGGGAGACCGCCTCCCCGGCGGTCATCACTTTATTGCCAGTGCTAGTCATTCCAAATTTCCTCGTCTGTAGGAATCTTCGCGTCAGGGATCATATACGCGATACGGCTTATGTTGATCAGGTGGTGGAACCAGAGATTTTCGCTTAAGGAGTTGTTCCCCCAGGAGCCGCAGCCAAGGGTGGCCGTGGGATTAAGGCCGTTGTAGAACGCGCCTCCCAGTGCGCTGGAGCCAATCTGGTTTACCACAAAGCGCGAAACGGGAATGCGCTCCGCCGCATATTCGATATTCGCCGTGGTAAAGGAATGGATGACGCAGCTATGCCCCTGGCCTTCCAGCTTCAGGTTCGTTATGGCGCCGGCTACCGCATCGGCCCATTTGTCGTAGGTGTACACCGCCAGCACGGGGAAGAGTTTTTCCTTGGCCAGGAGTTCCTCTGCGCCGAATTTTTGCACCGGCACGGCGAGGAATTTGGTGCTTGCCGGAACCGTGACTCCCGCAGCCTCGGCGATTTTTACCGCGCTTGCCCCCACGAGTTTTTTGCTTATGCTTCCTTCGGGGAATACGGCTTTGCGGATTTTTTCGATATCTTCGGGTTTGTCAAAATACGCACCGCCGGCATTTTTAAGTTCTTCGATAATTTTGCCGACGGTTTCGCGGGGGCAAAAAGCGGTCTGCTCGCAGGTACACAGAATGCCGTTGTCGTAGGTTCTGCCGGTAACGAGTTTTTTAACCGCATCGGGAATGTCCGCGTCTTTGTCGATGAGCACCTGCACATTACCCGCGCCAACGCCGAATGCCGGCCTGCCGCTTGAGTACGTGGCCTTTACCATGCCCGGTCCGCCGGTGGCGATGCACACATCTACCGCCTTCATCACGCCGGATGACATTTCCACCGATGGGTCTTCGACTACCTGGACAAGATTGTCCGGTGCGCCGACTTTTTTCAGCGCCTCGTTCATCAGTTCCACACCTTTTATGCTCACCTGTTTCGCGCTGGGGTGGGGGCACATAATAATCGCGTTTCCGCCCTTTAAGGCAATCATCACATTGTGCACGGGGGTCAGGGTCGGATTGGTAACCGGCATGATTGCGCCGACCACGCCCACAGGCTTTGCTATCTCGACCAGTCCCTGTTCTTCAATCCGCCGGAGAATACCCCGGCTTTTTACGCCTTTGAGCCGGTACCAGGTGGCCTTGGCCTCGCCCTTGTTTTTCAGCACCTTGTCGTCATAGTTCCCGACTTTGGTCTCCTCCACCGCCATACGGGCCAACATTTCCGCGTTGTCGTAAATGGCTTTCCCCACAGCCCGCACCGCCGCGTCAACCTGCTCCTGCGAAAAAGTCTCAAAAACAACCTGCGCCTTGCGCGCGTTTTCAACCAGTTTCCCGATAACCGCTTCTGTACTCATTATATGTCTCCTTTGGAATATAGCATAATAAAGCAGTTTATCACGGCTATTTTGAAACGGCAAGGGAATGTATACATCGTACAGGATAAACCACAGACCCACACAGACATGGGAACTGCTGATATGGAAAATTCGGATATTGATACATTAGATAAATCAGCAGATCGATTAGCTAAAAAAAGGGCTGCACGGGTAATTCCGGGCAGCCCTTTGCGTTATTCTTAACCGCAAAAATACTATGCCGTCAGCCTCTGCAAACCTCAATGCCCGGCAATTTCTTGCCTTCAAGCAGTTCCAGGGACGCGCCGCCGCCGGTGGAGACGTGGCTCATTTTGGCGGCAAGGCCGAATTTGTTTACCGCCGCTACTGAGTCCCCGCCGCC
>BNVF01000087.1 GCA_025997895.1 Spirochaetia bacterium | reverse complement strand
TGGGTCAAGTTTAGCCCTTTAGCTCCCCCGTACAGTGGGCCTTTGAGTTGTTGATTCTCAACATTCATTTCCGCAATTTCCCACATATTGAAATTTCCAGGAGTAAGTAGATAGCAGTTTTCAATTCAGGAACGTTTTTTCAGACCGATGAAAAATTTAATGCCGTTCCAGATACCCATTGCCAGCAGCCCCAGGGCGCCTATGCTGAGCAGGGTGCCCGCTGCAGCTTTGAGCAGGAGGATGCCGGTTTTGGAAAGTACCACCAAAAAGCCGGCGCCGGTGATTACCGCACCGGGCTTCCGGTTAGCAGAGTCCTTTGACAAAAGCAAGACAATGCCCACTACGCAGGCTGCGGCGCCCATTACCAGGCCCAGCACCCGGAAGCGGGCAATGGCCTGCATGACGAACAGAAAAATGCCGCCGGCGGTGCAGCCAATGGCGGTGATCCCCTGTTGTGCCAGGGTTGAAGTTGAGGGAATCGGGTCAGTTTTTTCGATATCGTTCATATAGTTCTCCTTTCAGCGGCCTGTACTACATTTTGCAGCAGCATGGCGATAGTCATGGGGCCGACGCCGCCGGGTACCGGTGTGATATAACCGGCCTGCTCAACGGCGGCGGGATCAACGTCGCCGCACAGCCGGTAGCCTTTTTTAGCGGTACTGTCTGGTACCCGGTTCACCCCCACATCGATCACTGCCGCACCTTTTTTGATCATGTCAGGTTTGATGAGCGCCGGTTTCCCCGCTGCGGCGATCAGGATGTCCGCCTCTCTGGTAAAGCGGGCCAAATCTTTTGTACCGGTGTGGCAGATCGTTACGGTGGCGTTTACGTCCTTCCTGGTCAACAGATTGGCCAGGGGTTTCCCCACAATGTTGGAGCGTCCCACCACTACCGCATGTGCGCCAGCAAGGGGAATGTGTAATTCGCGTAACAGCGTCAGCACCCCAAAGGGCGTGCAGGGAAGAAAACCGGGCCTGCCCAGCACCATATTGCCCACCGAAACCGGATGAAAGCCGTCCACGTCTTTTGCGGGATCAATGGCGGTGATCACCCGGTCCTCGGCAATATGCGCCGGCAGCGGAAGCTGTACCAGAATACCGTGCACCTTTTCATCCCTGTTAAGTTCAGCAATAAGGGCAAGAAGCTCCGCTTCGGTGGTTGAAGCAGGGAGCCGAATATCCCGGCTTTCCATGCCCGCTTCGGCAAGGGCCCGTTCCTTGGCGCTCACATACGAAAGACTCGCCGGATCTTCACCTGCCAGCACCACCGCAAGGCAGGGCACAATGCCCCTTTCCCTGAGTACGGCGGTTCTGGCCTTTGCGCCTTCCCGTATCTTTAACCCAATCGCCTTACCGTCAATGAGTACCGCCGGCAAACAATCCTCCTCATACTTTGGGCAGGCCGGGAACAATTACCATAAAACGCCCCTGCTCCGCCCTGATTGCACATTCACCGGTAAGCGCCACATTGCTTACCCCAAAAAATCCCCGATCCCAGCTCACCTTGTCCAGGGGCCACTTGAGCCCCCGGCTCAGGGCCTGCCAGGGGCCGCCGCCCAGGGGAAACACCGAAAGCAGCGCACCCGCCTCAAGATTCAGCGCCAGTTCGCCGCTGGCCGTCTGCCCTGGGGCCTCAACGCAGCGTATATCCCCGGCAGGACTAATCCAGCGGCTGGGGAAGCGTTCCCGCTCAAAAAGGGAACGTATGGCAAAAAGATGATCGATCCTGCCGCCGCCGCCGCCCACGAGCCAAAGTTCATTGCAGCCCTTTTCCCACAGCAGGGATAAGGCCAGTTCAGTATCGGTGTAGTCCTTGTCAGCCGCATGGCGCATAACTCTTTCCGGCAGATAATGGTCAAGCCGGGAAAGAGTATCCAGGGAGTCCATGTCACCGATGATCCAGTCGGGCCGCAGCCCCGCGCCCTCTGCAGCCGTAAGCCCTGAATCTGCCGCCGCAGTCATGGCGCCTTTGGCCTGCCCCGCAAAGAGCCGCTTTATCAATTCAGGGGGCGGACTCTCGCCGCCTGTAAATACAATACCTAACAAGCTGTTCTCCCGCAATGGTCCCATTCAGTCTCCACAACGGGGACAGCGGCGGGCAGGGTGTTGGGGTGAAATAACAGGAGTACAACTGCTATCTGGCGCGCCACTTGGCGCGCCACTTGGCGAGCGATCCGGTCTGAGGATTTCCGCGCCGTTGCGGTACACATGGCGGGGGATGGAGCCCTCTTCCAGGTAGCAGTGTATGAGTATGCGGATGGTCCGCTCAAGGGCGCCTGCGGTTTCGGCTTCCTGAACCACGAAAAGGGCCAGGTTCTGGCCGCGGCCGGAACGGCGCAGGGCGGCTGCGGGATTGGCGGCGTCCAGATCACGAGTTACCGAGAAAATGAGGGAAACAATGTCGTCATCGGCAAATTTGCCGTCATCGACAAGTTTGTTTTGGGTCAGTAGTTCATCGTAGAGTCGCGCTGTCTGTTCACCAATGTCTTCAATGGTGTTGAGACATTGGGTCGCGCCGCGCAGGGCGTAAAGTTTTTTCATCCATTTCCTCCAGCCAGGGCAATAATAAAAGAATTAAAGATAACAAGTATAGCGCCAAAAGTTCCCGTCAAGAGGTAGAGACAGATTCCCGGGATACGGCGGATCCAATGGCCGCGAATCATGAGCCTGATACTGAAACCAAGGGCGCAGAGGGAAAAAAGGCATACCAAAAACGCAAGATAGCGCAAAACCCGGAGCAGCAAAAACAGGGTTCTATCGGTAAAATGTATGCCCAGAGTATATAAAATCAGGGTAAAAATGGTGAGACCAAGGGTAAAAACGAGCCCACCTTTTATCAATGCCGGGATTTTGCTATGCATAGTTTCCATATCTGGTTGCTAAATAATACTTACCTATTGTATTATAATACTGTATGAAAAAATTTATTGTTACCATCTTCATCCTTATCATTCTGGGTGGCACGGCCTTCTTTTTCGGCTGGGCGCAGTTCACGGTGCCTCCCGGCGCTTACGGCGTGGTGCGTTCCAAAACCCACGGCGTAGACCAGCGGCTCATACGCTCCGGGGAATTCCGCTGGATATGGTACAAACTCATACCCACCAATGTTGAAATCACAGTTCTCCGCCTTGAGCCGGTAAGCCACAGTATCAACGTTAAAAATTCCCTGCCTTCAGGCGCATCCTACGCATCCTTCGCGGGAATTCCACCGGCAGGTTTTTCCTGGGAACTCAACGCTTCCCTTTCCTTCTCCTTAAACCCGGACACGCTGGTTTCACTTGTCGCTGATAATAATATCGGCAGCCAGGAAGCCCTGGACGCCTATCAAAAGGGGCTGGCCGAAAAAATCGAAGGGCTCGTCCTGCGCCGCCTTGGTTCCGCCGAAATAAGCACAAGCCAGCTTGAGGAATTGCTCAAATCAGGGTCGAATCCGGAACTGGAACAGGAGATAAACCGGGAATTTCCGGCAATAAGCGATGTTTCACTGCTGGTAAAATCCGCCCAATTTCCCGATTTTGCCCTCTATACAGAAGTCCGGGGCCTGTACGATGATTTTCTTGCCCGCCAGCGGCAATATGTATCCGCCGCCCTCAATCAAAAAGCCGAAAGCCGCATTGATGCCCAACTGCGGTTTGATGAACTGGAACATTACGGGGAGCTATTGATGAAATATCCGATTTTGCTGGAATATCTTGCGCTGGAGAGAGGAGAATTAAGGAATAGGGAATAAGGGAGATGAGCTTGCTACTTTGTAACCTATTCGGGTATAGTTACTTTAATTTTATAAATGCTGATTCTTTGCGAATAGATAGGAGTTGAGTATATGCAGAAGGCAGAGGCCTTTTTATTGCTAGTGTTGCTGGGGTTTTGGGGACCACTGCTTTATGCCCAGGAAGAGGAAGAACCCGGCGAGGGTGTTCCAATTGAATCTGATTGGGATATTTATATGCCGGAATTGTATACCAAAGGGGATCAAACCTTTTCTATTTCACTGGGGTTGATTTTTCCTACAGTTTTTTTCAATAATGGAACAAAAATCGATCATAATTTTTCCCCGCCGGTGGGGGGTACCGGCTCGTTGGCGTATACTTATTTTTTTGGATCCCATTTCAATGTAGGTGGGGAAATCGGGGGGATGTTTAATTACACTCTGGAAAAGAGTACGGTGTTCATCATCCCTATAGGGATGCGGGTTGGGTACCAATTTATTCTGAAACGATTTGAATTTCCCCTTACCATGACTATTGGTTTTGCCCCCCAGCGTTACCTTGAACTGGGTTATTTCGGTTTTTTTATGAAATGGGGGGCTGCGGCGTATTTCAGGTTTAGCCCGGACTGGTCATTCGGCCTGAATTCCAACTGGTGCTGGCTTCCCGAATGGACCAAGGAGCCAAGTAAAAACGTGGACGGAAACATCGTTGATCTTACCCTTTCTGTCCGCTATCATTTTTAGCAATTTTGAAGGATGAAAATGAAAACGTTGTGTAAGCCTACTTTTACCCTGATCGTTCTGTCGCTTCTTGTTCTGGGCGCCTGTAATCAGGATCCTATTTTTTATACCATTTCCAGGGGTGTGGCGCTGAAAGATCCCCGGATTCCGGGGGGCCCCGCCAATTTTACGGTGTTTAACAGGGATTATTCTATTAGCGGAGGTTCCAGTTCCCTTTCGGTTCTCTATGCCGCGGCAGGAAAAAAAATCCATTGGTACGCCAAACCGGCGGATGATAATTCAGGAGTTCCCGGCTGGGACAGAGCGGATATCGCTATTGAGCAGCCCGGCGGCAGAATCAAATACCTTGCGGCTACAGACGACTATCTGTACGCAATAAGCTTTCCCAACGAAAACTCACTGAGCAGTGTATTAAAGCGAATCGGTAAGAGCGAAACAAGCTGGACGCAGTTGGGTTTTAGTGACACGGCGGAGACTCATCGCGTACTCCAAACTATTTATGCCGCGAAGGGTATATTATTCATCGGAGCCGAGAGAGAGGGATACAATACTTTTAACATTTTTTATGTTGATGAGACAGATCCGACAAATACCATGAAAAGGCTGACGATAGATACCCCACCATACTCCATCAGAGAGCTTAACGGGGCTGCTTTTGATGGGGAGAATTACTTTTTGAGTATCAATAGCAGTGATATCTACCAAGTACCGGGAACGTATTTTTCCAGTGCTCCCAAACCGGAAATAAAAATATTAAGCGCCGGGCAAGTCGAATTCATGAATATTATCAGTCTGGAAAATGCTATTCCTCCCACACTGCATAAAATTGTTGCCATTGACCGGGGCGGAAAGCTCTACGAGATGAAATATGCCCCAGGTACCACTGATGTTACTATTGAACCAGTCAAAGATGGCATCAACGAAGTCTCTATGGGTACCTATGCCACAGGCGCCCTAAGTCTCTGGAGAGATCCCACAGAGGCAACTGCTGGCAACCCGTCGCCGGCACCAAAACTGCTCCTTGCCGGAAAGCAGGATTCGTTTTCGTCTTCTTCGTATGCAAATGGCTACCGGGAATTTGAGATCATTGCAGATTCCCTGCGTGTTCCCCGCGAACCGGGAACCTATCCTTCCAGTGTTGATAATAACGAACGGTATAAATCCACTATCGGAAAACTGTCGGTTACTCATATTTTTCAGGTTCCGTACTCTGTTGATCCTGAAATGATACTGTTTGCTTCTACCCAGAAAAATGGTCTCTGGTCTTACCGGATCCGGGACAATACGCCCCAATGGAACGCGGAGGAATAATCCCGGTTAATTCCGCCGCTGCAGGGGTGTGTTTATGGATGAGCTTTTTGCCGCTAAAAATACATCTCCTGCCGAGGGCCAAAGCCCCCTTGCCGACCGTATGCGTCCCCGTTCCCTGGAAGACATTATCGGCCAGGATCACATTGTAGGCCCGGGAAGACTTTTACGAAGGGCAATTCAGGCCGACCGGCTCTCTTCAATCATTTTCTATGGCCCGCCGGGTACCGGTAAAACCAGCCTGGCCCGGGTCATCGCCAATACCACCAGGGCGGCCTTTGAAAGCCTCAACGCAGTGCTCTCCGGGGTCAAGGACATACGGGAAGCCATAGACCGCGCCGACGAACGTTTCCGTCTGTACAGCAAACGGACCATACTCTTTGTGGACGAGGTACACCGCTGGAACAAGGCCCAGCAGGACGCCCTGCTCCCCTGGGTGGAAAATGGCACGGTGATCCTGGTAGGCGCCACAACGGAGAATCCCTTTTTCGAGGTAAACCGCGCCCTGGTCAGCCGCAGCCGCATCTTTCAGCTTAAACCCCTTGGCAGCCAGGACCTGCTGGACACCGCCCGCCGGGCCATTGCCGACGCCGAACGGGGTTACGGTAAATGGAAACCGCGTTTTGAAGACGGCGCCCTGGAGCATCTGGTAGAAGTGGCCGGCGGTGATGCCCGGAGTCTCCTCAATGCCCTGGAGCTGGCTATAGAAACCAGCCCGCCTGCGTGGCCCCCCTGTTCCGGTACGGAAATCTTTGTGTCTATGGAGGCCGCCGAGGAAAGCATACAACGCCGGGCGGTACTCTACGACCGTGACGGCGATTATCACTTTGACACTATCAGCGCTTTTATCAAAAGCGTCAGGGGCAGCGATCCCGATGCGGCCCTGTACTGGCTGGCAAAAATGGTCCGCGCCGGGGAGGATCCCAGTTTCATCTTCCGCCGAATGATCATCCTTGCCAGCGAGGATGTGGGCCTTGCCGACCCTCATGCCCTTTCGGTGGTTATCTCCTGCGCCGAGGCATTTGACCGCATCGGCTTTCCGGAAGGAAATTTCCCCCTGTCCCACGCCTGCCTCTACCTTGCCACCGCTCCCAAATCAAACAGCGCTATGGCCTTTTTTGACGCCCTGAAAGAAGTGGACAAAGAAGACGCCGAGGTGCCCAACCATTTGCGCGACCCCAGCCGGGACGCCGAGGGTTTTGGCCACGGCGAGGGCTATGTATACCCCCACGCCTACCGGGATCACTGGGCCGCCCAGCAGTACCTTCCCACGGCGCTGCGGGGCCGCACTTTCTACCTTCCCTCGCTGATGGGGTATGAGGGTAAAATCCGGGGAGAAGTATTACAAAAGCGGGAACTCCAGGCTGCCATTGTGCTGGGCGCCGCAATCCATACCCCTGGCGATGGCGCCGAGGGCTCCAAAGCCGGGGGCGAATTCCTCACCTGGTCAGCGGTGGCCAAAGGCCGGGAAGGATGGTTCAAGCGCCTGGAATCAGGCCGGGGCAATCTGTTACTCGCCGACCGTAATGCGATTTTCAACGCCGCCGCTCCGGTACGGCACGACCGTATCCTCATCCCCCTGGCAAACGACGGCCTCCTGCTCTGGGAAAGTCTCCGCCGCTGCCCCGAGGGTCTCAGCGCCGCTCTGGTAACCAGCGCCGCCGCCCGTGAAGCCCTGCTCCGCTATGCCGCCGCTTTGGATGAGGCGGAAAAGCCTGAAATCGCCGTGCTGGAAGGGGAACTGCTCCCCGCCGTGGAAGACGCCGCTTTATCGTTTTCATCAACCCAATTCGATCATATCCTGATCCGCGCCCCCCGGCTAAACGTGGCCGCAAGCCAAATTGCCGCAGCCGCGAAGCCCCTCCTGGCAGACAGGGGCAAACTCATCCTGCTCGTCTCCCCTCCCCGCCTTGGCGAGCGCATTTCCCGCATTTTGCTGGAAGACTGCGAAGCCCCGCCTGACCTGGCCGCCAGCCTGCGCCAGGCCGAGGAAGCATTTTTCGCTGCCGGCGCGGAAACCGCCAAAAGCCCAGACACTGGCAAAAATGGCGCCGAACTCCTGACCTGGGACGCGGAGAGCCTTAAATCCGCCTTTACGACGCAGGGCTTTGCCGTTCAGCTTGAGATTCTTGACCAAAACGAGGAACGGCTCATCACGGAAAAAGACCTTGCCGCCTGGTTTGATATTGAGCATTCCCGCTGGGGCGCTTTCATTAGCAAGAATTTGCAAAAAACTGATTTTACGGCTGCTGAAGAATTACTGCGAAAGCGAATACAGAAAGGCCCCCTGGTCTGGCACTGGAAAAGCGTACTTTTGTGCGCAAAGGTATAAATTTCGACAAATATTCCCAAAAAAATATAAAAAATAAATAGTCAAACCAAATATTTTATGTTACAATCCAAAAAACAGCCCGAACGAATCATACGGGTCAAAAACCTGGTATTTTTTTTGAAAAATGAGAGGTTATTATGAAAAAGGAAGCCGTTTCCAAAAAACCAGCTGTGAAAAGCGTTAAAAAGCCAATCAAAAAGCAAACCCTGGCAAAACCAGTATCGAAAACCGCCAAAAAGCCGGTAAAAAAGGCCGCAAGCGTTAAATCGCCCTTAAAACCCGCAACAGGCGTCAAGAAAGCGGCGCCTAAAACTGCCATCAAGAAGCCGACAGTAAAAAAACCGACCGCAAAAACAGCAAAAAAAACAGTCCCGGCAAAGCCGGCGTCTCAAAAAGCGGCACCTAAGCCCGCCCCAAAGCCTGCAGTCCCCAAAAACGAAACATCACCGGCGCCAAAGCCCCCTGCCCAGGCTCCGGTTCCCCCATCAAACCCGGAAGGCGTCGCAAACCAGGAAAACCACCGGCGGCCGCTGATAGTGTTTCCAAAGTGAGACATAAGACAATTACAGCCAGTTCTCCAAATGTAATCCATGAATTCTGCTGAAAAGGAAAAACAATGCTGATACCCAAAGTAGAACAACGGATCAACCAACACATCAATTTTCTGGAGCAGAACGCCTACCGGAAAATCGCCGATCTGGAATTTGAGGTTTTTGAAACCGTGGAAACGCTCCGCTCCCCGCCGGAAAATGCTGATTGGAAAAAAATTCAAACTCCCGCGCCCTGGGGAAAGGAGTGGACATGTTTTTGGTTTCGCTCCAAATACCGTGCTCCGTTACGTGACATCAAATTCATGGCTGACAGACAGGATGACCCGGTCTTGCGTCCGGTGTTCCTGAGCGTTACACCTAACGCTGATTCTCTGGCTTTTATCGACGGGAAACCCGCAGGGGCGTTCAATATCTACCACGGAAAAATCCGCATTGATGCCGACGGAAAGGAACATACCCTGCATGTTGAGGCTTATTCCGGACATCTCCACGGTGGCTGCAGTCCCTTTGAGGGGACTTCAATTGTTGTGAACATTGGCAAAACCCTGCCTGCCTTTCCCAATACCTTTGGCGGTGGCTGCCTGCTGGAACGCCTTGAACAGGTACACGCCCTGTTTTACGATGTCCGCGCCCTGTACGAGACCGCGAAAATCGCCGATGCCAATTCGCTCCGCAAGGCGCGTATCCTCAAAGGGTTATCTGACGCCCTGGCAGGGGTCAGCCTGAGCGCCAACGGTGAAGAGCTTGAACAGCAGGCTGCAGCGGCATTAAAAAAAATCGCCCCACTGCTCGCCCTGAAAAACGGCCCCACCACCCCGGCGGCGCATATTATCGGTCATGCCCACATTGATCACGCGTGGCTCTGGCACAAGGGTGAGACGGAGCGCAAGGTTGCCCGCACTTTTGCCAATATGACCCGCTTTGCGCGGGAGTACCCCGAATTTATTTTTATCCAGAGCCAGCCCTGCCAGTTGGAAATTGTCAAAAACGAGTACCCCGATGTTTTTGCCGCAGTTAAGGAAGCCTATAAAAACGGAAACTGGGAACCCAACGGCGGTATGTGGGTTGAGGCTGACTGCAACATCCCTTCCGGCGAGAGCCTGGTCCGGCAATTCCTGGTGGGGAAAAAGGCAAACCGGGAAATGCTCGGTTATGAGGCGGATACCCTCTGGCTACCCGATGTATTTGGCTATTCCGCCGCTCTGCCGCAGATTTTGGCAGGCTGCCGGATTAAGTATTTTGTGACCAGCAAGATAAGCTGGAACGATACGACTCATTTCCCCTATGAAACTTTTATCTGGCGGGGCATTGACGGCACCGGTGTTAAAGCACATTTGATTCCCGGAACCTACAATGCGCAGGTCGCCCCGGATCAGCTTGCCGATAACTGGAACCAGGTTCAGCACAAGGAAGTTCAGTCCGCCAGTGTTCTCTCCATTGGCGAGGGTGACGGCGGAGGAGGAACCTTGCGCGCCGATCTGGAAATGGCTCGCCGCCTGGGAGACCTGGAAGGCGCTCCCCGCTCGGCCTGGAAAACCGTAAGCGCCGCGATGGAAGAAATTTTCAGCAGCGGCGAATTCCCCGAATGGCGCGGCGAACTGTACCTTGAACTGCACCGCGGCACGTACACCAC
>BNVF01000086.1 GCA_025997895.1 Spirochaetia bacterium | reverse complement strand
TTCGGCGTTTCCTCCTTTGAAAAAATCAAAAGTATCATCATATCCTTCCAGTTTATACCAATTTCTTCTATAAATAAATGTTGGCCCTATTCCACCATTTAATGAATGTTTTTCTATTTGAAATATCCGTCCTCTTAAACCTATATGTGTAAATCCCGCTAACTGATTACAACAATCTTTATAGAATGCTTGTTCTATTTTTATTGATGCGATATCTTTATAGAAGAAATATTCAAAACTTAATGCTATTCCTGGGTTTATTACAAAAATAGCTCTTTTATCCAATTTATAAGGCATCAAATGTGCGTTTAAAGCACCTTTAGGATGAATACTTAATCCAGTAAATTTTAATCCTATTGTAAACTGTTGTGCTGATAAATTAATAATTGACAAAAATATAAAAAATATAATAACCAACATTTTATTGTATCTTGATAACATTGTAAAATCTCCTAAATTTAACTTTATTAGTATTTTTCTCTTTTGTCAATCAGCGGTGAAGCCGCTTTACATAACTCAAAAAAACTTAGGGCGGTATTGCACATAACGTTCGTGTGTATACGACGTTTTTGCGTTTGCGATAAAGGAACGCGAAGCGTTCCAGCAAACGTAAAAATGTGGCGGAAGAAAAACGCACAAAGGGCGTAGCCCGACTGCGTTTTTCTGTAGCCCGAGCCGCCTACCGGCGGCGAAGCGTATACACTTTGTTATACGAAGTGGCGGTGTACCCTATTATTCTATTCTTTATATTATTGATAAATAACAAAAAATAAAAACCAATCAAAAAGATTAAATGTTTACAATTAGGAATTTGGGGATATATTGAAAAAACAGATTTCCAACATATCCCATTTTCATCCTCAAAAACCTTGATCAGGTCTTTTTCTGTAGGACGAAAGCGTCGCTAGCAGAACCACTGATGAACAAAATCAAAGTTTTACCATCTGGTGAAATAACAAATTCATATCCAGTACCGCTACGGCTACTTTCATAGATTACTAGTTTACCATCAATGGCAGCAAATTTAATAGGCTGTCTATTGCGGTTTTGTCCTGTCCCATCCGAATTAAAAACCCATGTTTCACCCACTAGGTCTGTCCATGTGCCTACAATTTTAGGTTCATAATTGGTTGACTGTGCGGCACACCAAAAAGTAACGAAACCGATGAAAACAAAAAGAAATGCTATTTTCTTAAACATATACGCCTCCATTTGCGTAAATAAATAGTTACCTTCATACAAAGGTAAATCACATACATTTATTATATCGGAAAATTTTCTTTTTGTCAATGTATTTTTTTATTTTTGCCAAAATTTTTTTATTTTTTTTAATAAATTTTAGCCGCCATTTCGTATAACGTTCCGGTTGTTTACGACGTTTTTGCGGTTGCGATAAAGGAAACCGTAGGTTTCCAGCAACCGCAAAAATGTGCCGGAGAAAAAACGCACAAAGGGCGCAGCCCGACTGCGTTTTTTCGTAGGCCGAGCCCGTAAGGGCGAAGCGTAAACAATCCTGTTATACGCCGTTATGCCGTACAACTGACTTTCGGACTACCATCTTTGGAATATAATTGTTTATATATTATTCAAATAATTTTGCGCCGTAGGCGCTCCCATTATTTTATAATAATTATTTATACAATTTATTTTAAATATTATTTTACCCACATAAATAACCGCCCCCTGCGCCGTAGGCGCATACCATTATTTTTATACTATTTGCGGGCGTAGCCCGCCCCTATTATTTTACACCATATTTTTTATTCTTATTCTTAAAAAAGAATAAAATTCCCGTTCTAAGGATGGCACGGGACGACAACAAAATTTGGGGCAAAATAATTTCCCTTCGTTTAATTTAAATAATTATTATACCTAACGGCTATTTGCAAAATTATTTACTTTTACAATAAATGTGTATTTACACTTGTTTGGTTAGTACGTTCCTTTATCTTTCAGGCATAATGGCGCATAACGTCAGCTGTATATGACGTTTTTGCGGTTGCGATAAAGGAAACCGTAGGTTTCCAGCAACCGCAAAAATGTGCCGGAGAAAAAACGCACAAAGGGCGTTAGCCCGACTGCGTTTTTTCGTAGGCCAAGCCCGCTACTGCGGGCGCAGCATATACAGTCTTGTTATACGCCGTTATGCCGTACCACTCGCTTTCGGACTACCATCTTTTGAATATAATTTTTTATACCATCATTTTCAAATAATTTTGCGCCATAGGCGCTCCCATTATTTTATAATAATTATTTATACCATAAATTTTAAAATTTATTTTGCCCCCATAAACACCCCCCTGCGCCGTAGGCGCATACCATTATTTTTCTACTATTTGCGGGCGTAGCCCGCCCCCATTATTTTACACCATATTTTTTATTCTATTCTTAAAAAAGAATAAAATTCCCGTTCTAAGGATGGCACGAGGCGACAACAAAATTTGGGGCAAAATAATTTTCATTCGTTTAATTTAAATAATTATTATACCTAACGGCTATTTGCAAAATTATTTACTTTTACAATAAATGTGTATTTACACTGGTTTTGTTAGTACGTTCCTTTATCTTTTAGGCATAATGGCGTATAACGTTCCGGTTGTATACGACGTTTTTGCGGTTGCGATAAAGGAAACCGCAGGTTTCCAGCAACTGCAAAAATGTGCTGGAATAAAACCGCACAAAGGGCGCAGCCCGACTGCGGTTTTATGGAAGCCAAGCCCGCTACTGCGGGCGCAGCGTATACAATCCTGTTATATGCAGTGCGCCCGTACACCATTTTTATTCACTCATCTTTTTTAATGAACTATTAAAAAAAAGGGGCTTCAGGATCAGTCGCATCGTAACCACTCTCACCCATTTTCTGTAAATCAAAATTAAAGCCAAATTTTTTATTCCCAACCCAACCAATTAAAACAAGTATAAGGTAGCCGATTAAACCTACTATTGATGCGCCTATAACTCCGCCTAAAACAGTTCTGATCGGTCCACCACTTTTTGAACCTATTATTCCTCCTATAATTGCGGCAATACCCGGGGCAACAAATCTGAGAATTATCCTAATAATACCGATAAATATAATATAAAAAAATGGTCTTTTAAAATCTGAATAGATTTTTCGATATTTTGGATTAATTGGATTGATTCGTACGGCTTCTTTAAAATCAAAAAATGCCACTTGCCAATATCCCCACCAGTTGTCTCCTCCAATATTTAAAAGACAAAGACCGCGGTTGAAATGAGCGGCATCATTATTGGGTTCCAATTTTAGTACTTCAGTAAAGTTCGTTCTAGCATGCTCATAATCTTTTTGCATAAGTAGCTCATATCCTTGATTAAAATAATCAATAGCTTTTTTTATTTCATTCATACTATTTCCTCCAATCATTATTTATGTATCGGTTATTTTACAAAAAGGTTTATTATTTTTCAATATATTTCCAACCAATTTTAGGGCGCATTGCATATAACGTGAAAGCTATACGACGTTTTTGCAGTTGCGATAAAGGAACGCGAAGCGTTCCAGCAACTGCAAAAATGTGCCGGAACAAAAATGCACAAAGGGCGCAGCCCGACTGCGTTTTTGTGGAGGCCAAGCCGCCTACTGGCGGCGAAGCGTATAGCGTGTGTTAGACGAAGTACGGGCGTACACCATTATGTTATTTTATTATTTTTTCTTCTTTTCAAATGTTTCTACATTTATTTTATTCCCTTTTACCGTTATGGCTTGGGAATTGCTTATTGGAATTAATTTTAATTCCGTTTCATATTTTGAAATTACTTTTTCCACTGCCTTTTTAAAAGGTGCGTTTGTATGATGTGGGCATGGGTAAAAATCTATTACAGATAATGCCTTAAAATTGTCTTTCAGATCAGGTGCTTTTGTAAAGTCATCATAATCCTTTACATATTCAATATTTGGCGACAAAATCATTGATCCAGCCGATGCCCCAATAAATATTTTTCCTGCCTTTATTTGTTCAATTATTATTTCATCGGTTCCTGTTCTTTTTAATTCTTGCAATAAAAAGAATGTGTTTCCACCGGAAATAAATATATAATCGTTTGTTTCCAGTTTTTTTACAATTTCTTTTTTTGTTGCTTTTGTTATTTCCAGTTCATCTACAGTCAAACCTATTTTTTGAAGTGCCTTTTTGTCAGAACCAACATAAAATGTTAC
Source organism: Spirochaetia bacterium (assembly GCA_025997895.1). Lineage (GTDB taxonomy): Bacteria > Spirochaetota > Spirochaetia > Treponematales > Breznakiellaceae > WQXQ01. The sequence goes on along the minus strand of BNVF01000086.1, from coordinate 6,373 downwards.
TTTTTCGGGGAGGCTTGCCGTGGGAATAAATGTTACGGTTTTTCCGTTTAAATCCTCTTTTGCAAAATCAGCAAACAAAGGGGCTACACCTGAAAAAAACGATGATAAAAACAACATTTTCATAAATTTCTCCTTTAAATTATTTATTATTTCATAATTGTATTATTTTGTCAATATGTTTCTTTATATTCCCAACAAATTTTAGCCCGTATTTCGTCTAACGTTCCGGTTGTTTACGACGTTTTTGCAGTTGCGATAAAGGAAACCGCAGGTTTCCAGCAACTGCAAAAATGTGCCGGAGAAAAAACGCACAAAGGGCGTAGCCCGACTGCGGTTTTTCGTAGGCCGAGCCGCCTACTGGCGGCGAAGCGTAAACAATCCTGTTATGTGCAGTTGTGCCGTACACCATTATTTTATATTATTTATTTTTTCCGCTATTTGTATTTGCATTTCCCATAATACCTCCGTATTTACTATTTCCAAATTTTTTACATTATCTTTACCGTCAAGATGTAAATATTTTTTATGTCCTATACTATTTTTATAATCCAATTTTTTTATTTTCATAAAATTGTATGCCTCTTTCCAATATTCCTCAAAAATAATATCATATTCCCCATTTATCAATATATCCTCAAATAAATCATTAAGAGAAAATTCAGCATTGAAATATTCACAAGTTGCCGGGTCAAAATATGTTATATTTTCATTTTTATAATCCACACAGTACATTACACCTTGCCAATTAGATGCAAAACATACTTTTTTAAAAGGATTAATTTCTTTCTCAAAATATGTTGATAATAACTTTGTCCATTTATCCGTATATTCAAATGTATGTATTTTGAATAATCCGTTATCAAAAATATTACCGCCATAATTTAATATAATATCATACAGAAAATATAATTCCTTGCCATAATTTTTTATAAAATATTCTTTCCGTATTATTTTATTGTCAATTTTATTAGTGATTTTATATTTTTCAATAAATTTTTTCATTTTATTCTCCATAAAAATATTACTTCATCATATTTTTTTTGTCAATATGTTTTATTCAATATTTCACACAAATCTTAGGCACAATTGCACATAACGTGAAAGCTATACGACGTTTTGCCCGCCCAAATAAGGGCTTGCGAAGCAAGACCAGGGCGGGCAAAATGTGCCGGAACAAAACTCCACAAAGGCCGCAGGCCGACTGGGGTTTTGTGGAGGCTAAGCCGCCTACTGGCGGCGAAGCGTATAGCGTATGTTATGTGTAGTTGGGGCGTACACTATTTTTTTATTTCCTTATATTTTTTTAGGCCATTTTATTGATTTTATTATTATTAATACAGTGATTATTAATTCAATAATACCATATATTATATAATATGCCCATTTTTCCCCTACCATGTTTCCAATATTTACCAATGTAAATAGTATTCCTCCAATAATGTTTATCCATTTTATTTTTACCATTTTTATAAATAAATTTGCTATAATCATTAATGCCGGTAAAGCCATTAATATGCCAGCAACCATTAAGGAAATTTGATTAACGGGAAACGGCCCCATAAAACCATCAATTATTTCATTTATGTGATTTGGTCTGAAAAATGTAAATATATCACAATAAATGTATAATAACATTAAAGCCGTCCATAAACCAATTAATACCGTCCGAGTATTTAATTTTACATCATCATATTCCGTCTTTTGTTTGTTTTTATTGTCCATTTTGGTTTCCTTTTTAACCATTTTGTTTATTTTAGTTCATAATTTTTATATGGTCAAGCCTTTTTCCAGTAATTTTTTATTCCATTATTTTATATTTTACAAACCAGTTTAGCCCCAATTACACATAACGTTCCGGTTGTTTACGACGTTTTTGCAGTTGCGATAAAGGAACGCGAAGCGTTCCAGCAACTGCAAAAATGTGCCGGAGAAAAAATGCACAAAGGCCGTAAGGCCGACTGCGTTTTTTCGTAGGCCGAGCCGCCTACTGGCGGCGAAGCGTAAACAATCCTGTTATGCGCAGTTGTGCCGTACTCCATTATTTTTATTATTTTTTAACTAAAATCACCAAAACCTTCTATGGTTTTAAAATTTATAAAATATGTTTTTACTGCCTCATAAAGTCAAATAATGCTCCCGGATTCCATTCTTCTACAGGCACGAATATCATTCCAATCGGATTGACCGATTTAATAATATCAATGATTGACTGGTGATACAACCTAAACTGGGAATCTTCTTTGGCTGTATATACCAAACGGTCTTCCAAAGGTATTTTTGAAAGTATTTCTTTATTTAATACTATCTTTTCTGTATTCATCCAACTACCAAAATCTTCATCAATTTCTTCATATTCAGATAATTTTTCATCGAAAGTGAGAATACTTTTAAAAATGTTTGGAATATAAAAATCAGTGTATTTATATTTGCCGTGTTCTATAATGGCAGGCACTAATTGCAGATATTTAATTGGCATGTGTTTTTCCAAAGCATCCTTTACTTTTTTAGAAAAAACATTGAAGCAATCGACTGTTAAACAATCTGTATTCATATTCGGATTTTTGATACTTTTGTAGAAGCAAAGTTGACTAACATGATTTTCAGGAACTTTTTCACTTTGGTATAAAAACATCAACCCACCTGAATCTTTTCTATTGTCGTTCTCCAGTAAAGGGGTATTAGCCGCATTGTGCTCTAAAATAAAGTAATAACTAAAATTATTTGTTTCCATTTTTTAAGGCCTCCTTCAATCTTTTCGTTTATTTTAGTAGATAATTTTTATTTTGTCAAGCCATTTTCTAGTAAATTTCTTTTTTTATTTCTCAACCAACTTAGGCACAATTGCGCATAACGTTCCGGTTGTTTACGACGTTTTTGCAGTTGCGATAAAGGAAACCTACGGTTTCCAGCAACTGCAAAAATGTGCCGGAGAAAAAATGCACAAAGGCCGTAGGCCGACTGCGTTTTTTCGGAGGCCGAGCCGCCTACTGGCGGCGAAGCGTAAACAATCCTGTTATGTGAAGTGGGGGGCGTACCATATTATTATTTTATTTTAATATTTATAAAATATGTTTTTTTGAAATAAATGTATTTATTAATCAAACGCCGAGCCGCCGTGATACAGTCCATTCCCATCTGGCACGGTTACAAGAACTCTTTATAATTGTCCTTGTTAACGGGGATGAACGTATGATATACCTTCGAGTCCACTGGCTCGCCCCTGAATAACTTTTCAAGCCAGCCATATATTATTCCTGCGGACATTTCAGGAGTTCCGGTATACATAACGGTCATGCGAATAGCTTCTTTGTTGGATATGGCGGTAAGTTCTTCGACTGTGGCATCAGAAGCAAAAATACCAAAATCAGGAGTAAGTTTTCCTGCTGCCTTTATCGATTCGTTTGCTCCAACCGCAGAGCCGCCGCCTATACAGGCAATAACCTTAATATTAGGATATGACTGCAAAAATGTTTCTGTTTTCGCCATACCTTCAGTGGGATTGATGGCAGCAGCTTCTGCGACAATGGCTGCCCTGGGAGCAATTTGTTTAATCGCATCCACAATACCGTTTCCTCGTTGGAGTAATATTTCAATCTGCGGATAGTTTAAGACCGCTACTTCACAGGATCCGCCTAATTTTTCATTGATCCAATTCGCCGCCTGTTCTCCAATCATAAATCCTGCTTTATAGTTATCAAGCAGGAAACAAATATCAGCGTTGACAATATCATCATCGTAGCAAAAAACCTTAACACCCCTATCCCGGACTGCTTTTAACGCTGCATCAACGGCATTTTTTTCTGCCGGATGAATCATAAGAATATTGATGCCGCTGGCAACCAGATTTTCAATCTGGCTTATTTGGGTCGTTACATTGTTTTTGCAGTCAACGTAGGTCAATTGCCCACCTTTGCTTTTAACCAGGTTTTCCAGAGCCAGGCATCTTCCGGCCCAAACCTGATTACTCAAGTCCTGAATCGCCATACCTACCTTCATGGTATCCGGCTTCGCTTCCTGTCTTTTGCACGCCCCTATCGTCAGAGTAAACACCAGAACACACGCAAAACTCCACACACATCTTCCTGTATGCATAATATCCCCCTTCTCTGAAATACAATATATCGCAATAATTATTAATTAATATTGCAATTAATACATATCATATCATTGCGATATATTGCTGTAAAGTAATAAATCGAAATATTTTGCAATTTTGAATTGTATATTCAATATATACTTAATTATAATCGTATATACGATATTTTAGTAAATTATTGAGCATGTAAACTGATCGGTCTTTACCTAATGAGGATGGATTGACAGGGGTAAGACAAAGAAGTTAGTATAAAATTGTGAATTATTGGGAATTTTTCAGGAGAAAAAATGACATTAGACAGAAGAAACAAGCTTGCCCAAATATTGGTCTCCGAAGGAAGTGTTAAGGTAGGGAAGCTGGCTGAGATGTTCGATGTCACAACCGAGACAATCCGCAAGGATTTGATATATTTGGAACAAGAAGGGATTGCAAAGAAGGGGCATGGCGGAGCCATTTCGTCCGGCGCCCTTCTGGAGCGGCCTTTATCTATACGCTTTCAGGAGAATGATGAGATAAAAACAAGGATCGCCCAGGCGGCTCTGGAGCTTATCCCGGAAAAAGGAGTGGTTATTTTGGATGCCGGGAGTACCACCTACAGTATCGCAAAATTGCTGACCCTGAGCCACGGGCTGACGATCATCACCAATTCTGCCCCTATACCGCCTATGTTTGCTAATACCGACAATACTGTATATGCTCTTGGTGGAGAATTACGTGGAACAAGTGTCTCACTGGTAGGTATGTGGGCCATAAATACGATACGTGAAATACAGGCTGATATATGTTTTTTAGGAACTGATGGTTTTTTTGACCGTAACGGTCCTACTACTTCCGCCTATGCCGAAGCGGAGGTAAAAAAAGCGATGATCCAGAGTAGCCGCAAGGTCGCCGTTGTCTGTGACAGCCGGAAATTCCAGGCAAGCGCCATGATACAATTCTGTACGTGGACAGAGGTGGACTATTTGATCACCGATAAGGGTGCAGAAGCGGAAAACGAAGTGCTTCAAACATTGAAAAAGTCTACAGATGTTATTATGGTGTCCGACTGACTTTCCGAAAATAGATACATGGGCAAATACGATCCCGCACAGTTCTGGAAACGTTATAAACACCTCACCCAAAAAGATTTGCCGATTATACTCAAGACCAATATACGCCAATCCACCCTTTCAACCTGGAAAAAAAGCTCAACCTTTCCCCGCGCCGATAAAGCTGTCCAGATTGCCGAAGCCATAAATACCACCGTAGAATACCTTGTAACCGGCCAGGAAAAGACCCAATCCTCCTGCACTGCCGTAGCTCTCGATATAGCCATCATCGCCGACCGACTCCCGCAGGAAGGCAAAAATGTCCTTTTCGCCGTAGCAAAGGCCCTCGAAACCCAATACTGCGGTGGTAAGCGTATTCCCTTGAAGCCTTAGAACGCTTAGATTATTTCTTGTTTCGCCCCTGATGCTTGTGTAGACCGGTTTCCATGCCCCGGTATAGTCCCGGCATGCCCCAAGAGAACACCTAAAAGTTCCCTAGCCATTTTCCCGGGGAAAGAATTATTATTGCTAAATGTCGCCTGACTTGAGGCCATAAAGAATAGGCAAAACTATACCGGGAAATCTCTTATATGCGGATTTTAACCAGCTGGGGGAGCGAGAAAAATTCTGCTTCTACGTCTTTCCTAAATAATAATTGGTGCATTCTTCTAAAGCATGGTTAAACTCATCTATAAATAATGCTTCAAAAACCATAGTTAATTCCAATGGACAAGGCCTTTTATCATGTATAAGAGGTAATGCTTCATGTATCTTTTCCAAAGCTCGTTTTGGAAAACTTATCATTTCGTCTATCATTTGAGTTGGTACTTTTGCCAGTATATCCAATACTTTTGCTAAAGGAACATCCGCTTTAATTCGACGTATATCCATACACCAATCAAGAATTATATCTAATATTTTTTCCAAATTCCTGGCAACCATTATTATTTCTCTAGCATCACCAGGACAACCTTCTGGTCCAAAAGCTTCTTGAGCCAGTTTGCCAACTAAAGTATTAGCACTGTCAACATATCCCAATATTTCATGTATCTTTAAGTTAGCCCAATCACCAAAATCAGTCACAGATAAAACGTCAGCTTGGAAAAATTTTAACCCATGCTGCACTGCTGTCCGGTTTAAATGAGAAAACAATAAAATAGCTTGTATTTTGACCCTTGAAATGGTATAAAGGATTCACCACAAATCATTATGCCATAAGGAAATACAAGCTATGAACAAACATACCACC
>BNVF01000085.1 GCA_025997895.1 Spirochaetia bacterium | reverse complement strand
GAAACAGGTGGGTAAGCAGTGTCGATTTTCCCGTTTGCCGGGGACCGGTGAGCAGGGTAACCGGAAATTGGGCGCTTATTTTCTTCAGCTCTTTCTCAATACTTCTGGCAATATAGTCCATAATTCCAGTATATTCCAACCTTATGAAAATTACAATATCCACTTCATGATTTTCATAAAGTCAAAAATTCACCCACCCGCAGGGGCCGTATGCGTTCCGCATAGTCCGGGTTATTCATTGCAGTCCCTCCCAAAAATAGCAAACCGGGACCGCCCACAAGCCATCGCCAAAGGAAACCAGCTCTGTCCCTGAATATACCACCACGCCTTTTTTGAATTTGGTGCCTACCGCTTCCCGCAGCAGCTTTAATCCGGCAAAGTCGTGATTATTCGGAACCCCTTCAAGTTTTACCTCAACGCCGATAAGCTCGCCATTGCTTTTTTCAATAACAAAATCAACTTCCTTTTGATCCGCGGTTCTAAAGTGGGAAACTTCAATGTCCGCCAGAGGTGCGGCGTTTTTCATGATTTCCGTGGCGATAAAATTTTCAAAGACATGGCCCATAGTGGTACGGTCATTTTTGTACATTTCCCGCAGATCACGCCGCATCAGATAGATCAGCAAATTGGTATCAGTAAAAAAAAGTTTTGGGGATTTGGCAATACGCTTATTCAGACGGTTCGGCTTTGCCCAGGATGGAAGTTCAAAAATAATAAAGGTATTAACCACCGCCGCCTTGTAGCGCTCGTAGGTTTTTATGTCCAGGCCGATCTCGGCGGCCGCCAGGCTGTTGTTGAGGAGACTTCCGGCCCGCATGGTGAGCACCGTGAGCAGATTGAACGTTTTGATGGGATTACGAATGTCCGCCACGGTACGAATATCCCTCTGTAGTATGGTGGTGAGGTAATCGTCAAACCACTGAGTACGGTCAATTTTAGGATTCAGCGCGGGCTCGGGAAAAGTGGAATTGGCTATAATGTCCAACAGATCGTAGTCCTTATAGCGGCGGTACTCCAGCTTGTCCTTGAACAAGTTTTCGATAAAGTTAATGCCGGTCTGTTTGTATTCGCTTGAAGAAAAGGGAAGCAAAGTTACAACCGACATCCTTCCCACCAGTGCTTCGGCGAGCCGGGGCAGGGCCATCAAATTAGCCGATCCGGTAAGGAGGTAGAGCCCCGCGCCCTTGCCTCTAGTCCGGCTCTCGTCAACCGAGATTTTAAGGTAAGGAAAAATCTCCGGCGCCATCTGAACTTCGTCAATTATATTGAGCTTGCCCGCAGGCAGGGATTGCATGAACTTTGCCGGATCAGCGTTTGCCGCCGCCAGGATTACCGGGGAATCAAAACTGATATAATTTGCTTCCCCTTTGATGTGCAAGTTTCGGGTTAAAGTAGATTTCCCGGTCTGCCTGGGGCCGTTCAAATACACCAGCGGCCGGGTTTTAAAGGTTTTTTCCAGCCACCACTCCAGGCCCCTGTCAAAATAGTCCATAAATACCGCCCTACAAAAATAGTATCATAATATCTATAATTATAGTATTATCATATCATAAATGTCAATATCACAATACTAGAAATTATAGCACTACAATACTATTTATGCAAGACCTGTCTACAGCCCCAAAGTTTTCTTAAAATTCGTTACTACCTCGTCTACCTTGGGCCGGGCGTCTACATCCAGGAGCAGGCCCTGCTGCCGGTAAAAGGCGATGAGCGGGGCGGTTTGGGCACGGTAAACCTCAAGCCGCTTCTGGATGGCTTCGGGGCGGTCGTCATCACGGGTGTAGACCTCACCGCCGCAGTGGTCACAGACCTCGTCTTTTGCGGGCTTGTCAAAAACCATGTGGAAGTTATGACCGCATTTGCGGCAGACCCGGCGGCCGCCCAGACGCTCCAGAACGCCTGAGTCGGGAATATCAAAATTGACTACCTTGTCCACGGCGGAGAATTTTGCAAGCGCCTCGGCCTGGGGAATGGTTCGGGGAAAGCCGTCCAGAATGTAGCCCTTTTGCACATCGTCCCGGGCAAGCCGCTCCTTGACCAACTCAATGGTGGTGTCGTCATCTACCAATTTTCCCGCGTCGATGATGGCTTTGACCTTAAGGCCCAGAGGGCTTTGGGCTTCGATTGCCGAGCGGAAAATTGCGCCGGTGCTGATATGGGGCAGGCCCAGAATGTCTACCGCCCTGGCGGCCAGGGTACCTTTGCCCGCTCCGGGGGGGCCCAAAAAAATCAATTTCATATTAATATCTCCTTGTTGATGTTTTAACCATTATGGCATATGTTTTCAAAAAAGAAAGGAGCCGGTCATGCAGGTCTTTATCGTATATGCACACCCCAGTGAAGAATCTTTTACCCGGCACATTCGGGATCATTTTATAAAGGGACTTGAAAGTGCGGGGCACAGTTATATTGAGTCAGACCTCTATAAAATGAATTTCAGGACCGACATGAGCGAGACCGAATATTTGCGGGAAGCTTACTACAAAAGAGAAGCGTCGGTTCCGGCGGATGTGATCGCCGAGCAGGAAAAAATTAATTCCAGCGGCGCTATCGCGTTTATTTTCCCGCTGTTCTGGTCTGACGCGCCGGCGAAACTGGTTGGCTGGTTTGATCGGGTCTGGACTTACGGCTTCGCTTATGGGGAGAATCGGACCATGAAACAGCTTGAAAAGGGCATGGTGCTCTGTTCAGCGGGTAATACGATGGAATATTTTCACCGGACAGGCATTATGGGCGCTTTGGAAAAGGTTATGCTTGATGACCGGCTTTTTGACCGGGTAAAGACCAGGGAACTTGTTATTTTTGACGGGACCAGCCGGGAGACTCCGTTACGCGAACAAAACCGGGCGTCACATCTGGAACGGGCTTTTCAATTAGGCGCACAGTGCGGCCTGCCTTCAATTCCGTGAATTTAGCGCAGCCATAAATTAGAGAATAATATGAAAGAAATTTATCTGGCCGGTGGCTGCTTCTGGGGAACCGAAAAATACCTTTCGCTTATTGCGGGTGTTCTTGAGACCGAGGTGGGTTACGCCAACGGCACTACCGCAAACCCCAGCTACGAAGATGTGTGCTATCGGGACACTGGCCACGCCGAGACAGTAAAAGTCCGCTATGACCCGTCGAGTGTCAGCCTGGAAAAGATCCTCTCCCTGTATTATGAAGTAATCGATCCTGTTTCGATTAACCGCCAGGGTGCCGACAGGGGAACCCAGTACCGTACCGGCATTTATTATACCGATGAGGCGGATATTCCTGTTATACGCACATCTATCGCGGAATTACAGGCGCAGTACAAAAAACCCATCGCCATTGAAGTGCTGCCCCTGGAAAATTATTACCCAGCTGAGGACTACCACCAGAAATATCTGGACAAGAATCCCGGCGGCTATTGTCATATAGGGAAGGATGCTTTTGAGCGGATGGGGCGGCAATAGTTACACGAACTTAAATTGAAAAATAGCCGTCTTCTTTCCTGACAGCAGAATGGGGATATTCTTTTGCAGCTCAAAACGGCCTGTGGCGGCGCCGAGAATCTCATCTTTATTTGCGCATAACACCACTGCTCTTCCGCCTTCTTTTAACAAAACGCCAAAGACACGGAACATCTCTTCGTATAATTGCTTGATAGAAATATTCGCTTCTCCATCTTGAAGTGTACTCTTGTCAGGCGAATAAAACCCCCAGGGCGGATCGGTGATAATGACATCCACGCTTTTTTCAGAGACAAGCGAAACAAGGGAACGGAAATCGGTCTTGTGAAAGATAAACGAGCCGGGGGTGCGGTCTTTAAACCTGCCCCGGGTATAGGCGGCGGCTTCGCTGTTGTTGTCGCAGGCGATACATTTTGTTATGTGAAAATATTTCAGCACCGCATCGGGAATTGATCCGTAGCCGCAGAAGGGGTCCAGCACGGTGTCGCTGTGCGTGAGTCCGCCAAGGCGGCAGAGGATCCAGGCCAGGGGCGGGGGAAGCTCACCGGGGTGCAGGGATTTTTCCCAGGAGGCGCGCAGGGTGAGGCGTTTCATAAAGAGCGAGAAGCCTTCACTGCGGTATAGAAACCAGAACTCCGTGTCGGGCCGGCTGCGGTTGACGCTGAGGTCGGAGAGCCGGGTTATGTACTGTTCGGCCTGGGCCCGGAGCTTTTCACTGACCGCAGCCGGTTTGTTCTCTTTTGAAACAACAATCCTGAACGAATGGAACTTTTTGCTGTTTTGGGCGATGATTTTTTCCGCAGTCAAGGGTATTCCGGCGGAGACTTTCCCGGCAGCGGCTTTTCCGGTGATAACAGCCGTTATGTGCGCTTCCAGCGCCTGATCCGGGCCATTCTGCTCCATAATGCCTGCAACAGCGAAAATATTGTTAAAGCAAAAGAAATTGAGTTTGTCGTAACTGCACTGAGTCTCAAAGAGCACCGCCCCGTCAAGGAGCTTGTGTATCACCGCATCGGGAAGGCGCTCCCGGATAATTTCCGCTATACATTCCTGCAACCCGGGAATAAATGCCGCGTAAAATGTATAACTCACTTCGTTAGCTGCAACCTGTGGTGCCGCCGCAGGTGTCGCACTTCATACAGGTACCGTTGCGCACCAGGGTGAATGAACCGCAGGAAGGACAGGGGTCGCCTTCGTAACCTTTGATCCGGGCCTGAACAATTTTGATCACCTCGCTCTGCTCGGGACGGGACTGTTCCATTGCAAGCGTTGCCTGCGCCGGGGCATAGGCCGGCTGCGCCGCAAGTGCCGCGATTGGAGAATTTCCCGCCAGGGCTTTAGCGCTTCCCTTTCCGGTTTCCGTACGGCCCGTGCCTGAAAGACCCGCCCCTTTCTGCCCGCCGGCTGAATTTGCGCCTGACGCACCGCCGGAAGATCCCGCTGTTGGGGCGGACGCCCCCGAAGCGGACGACGATGCGGAGCCTGCGCCAGACGTGTGGGGCCTGAAACCGGCACTGTGTTTTTCGCCATGACGGTGTTTTGTTTCGGTTCCGTCTGAGTCGCCCTGGGTTCCGGTAGCAAGCAAATCGTCGGGCTTTACCTGCCCCAATTCGGTACGCTTGAGGTAGCTGATAGCAAGATCGCGGAAAATGTAATCAATGACGCTGGTGGCCATTTTCACATAATCGTGGCCCTGAACCATGCCATTGGGCTCAAAGCGGCTAAAGGTAAAGGCGTCTACATATTCTTCCAGGGGTACGCCGTATTGGAGACCCAGGGAAACAGTAATGGCAAAGCCGTTAAGCAGGCTGCGGAATGCGGCGCCTTCCTTGTGCATATCAAGAAAAATCTCACCCAGGCTGCCGTCTTCGTATTCGCCGGTACGGATAAAAATTGAGTGGCCCCCTATCTTCGCTTTTTGGGTGTAACCCATGCGGCGGTTGGGCAGGGGCTTGCGCATACCACGGACATTTGATTTTCTGCGGTCAGGAGCGGTCTGGGGCAGATCGATACCCCGCTCCACTTTAAGAATAGTGTCAGCTAACGGGTCGGTACCGGGGGCAAACGAGGAAAGGGGCTGGGACAGTTTGGAACCATCCCGGTACAGGGCCACCGCTTTCAGGGCATTTTTCCAGGAAAGCATATACGCACCCTTCACATCCTCGTAATTCGCCGAGTTGGGCATATTGATGGTTTTGGAAATAGCCCCGGAAATAAAGGGCTGCACCGCCGCCATCATGCCGATATGCGCAGTCCAGGGAATGGAACGTTTGCCGTTTTTTCCTGACGGGGTGGCGGTGTCAAAAACCGCATAGTGTTCTTTTTTAAGACCCGGAGCGCCTTCAAGACCCATAGTGCCGCAGGCGTAGAGTTCCGCCTCGGCAATGTCCTCGGAGGTAAAGCCCAGATGCTTCAATAAACTGAAACCCTGCAGGGACCAGGTGGCTTCGGGAACGTGGAGCGCCTTTTCGACAAAGTCCCTGCCCAAAATCCAGGGATTAAAAACCCCCTCAAAATTGAGGGCGGTCTTGACCGCATCCTCGGCAGCGGCGATTGCCTCCGGCGTAAAGCCCCTGGCCTTGAGACTTTCGGTGTTGATAGCCGGAGCGCCTGCCAAGGTTTTACGCCCGGTGGCATACGCGACGATCTCCTCGATTGTCTGCGGCGAATAGCCCAGGGCTTCCAGCGCGGGCGGCACCGACTGATTGATAATTTTGAAGTAGCCGCCGCCGGCGAGTTTTTTGAATTTGACCAGGGCAAAGTCCGGCTCAACACCGGTGGTGTCGCAGTCCATGAGCAGGCCGATAGTACCGGTGGGGGCAATGGCGCTCACCTGGGCATTGCGGAAGCCGTGGGTCTTGCCCAGATCCAGCGCCCGGTCCCAGGCGGCCTTTGCGGCGTCCAGCAAATAGGCAGGGCAGCAAATAGGATCGATGCCCCGGGGAACGGTGTGGAGCCCCTCGTATTCAGCGTCAGGGGCGTTGTTCACCGCCCGGCGGTGATTGCGTATAACGCGGAGCATCTGCTCGGCATTTTCACCGTAACGGAGGAAGGGCCCATGCTCCGCGGCCATGCGGGCGGATTGGGCATAAGCCTCGCCTGAAAGCAGCGCCGAAAGCGCCCCGGCAACGGCCCGGCCCTCTTCGGAATCGTAGGCCAGCCCCATGATCATCAACAGGGTACCTAAATTGGCGTAACCCAGCCCCAGAGTCCGGTACTGGTAGGAAAGCTCCGCAATGCGGGGCGCGGGGAACTGTGCCATCACTACCGAGATTTCAAGAATCGTAGTCCAGATACTGACGGCATGGAGATAGCCTTCAACATTAAAGGATTTTGACTTTTTATTGTACAGCGCCGCCAGGTTTATCGAAGCGAGGTTACAGGCGGTATCATCAAGGAACATATATTCAGAGCAGGGATTGGATGCCCGTATTTCCCCGCCCGCCGGGCAGGTATGCCAGTCGTTGATGGTGGTGTGGTACTGCAAACCCGGATCGGCGCACTGCCAACTGGTACGGGCTATGTCGGCCCAGAGCTTGCGTGCCTTGATGGTCTTTACCGCCTTGCCGTTTGTGCGGCTGGTCAGGTCCCACTCGGCGTCGTTCAGCACCGCCCGCATAAAATCATCGCTCACCCGCAGGCTGTTATTGGAACTCTGTCCAGAAACGGTGTTGTATGCCTCATCGTCCCAGGCAGTGGAAAACAGCGCCGCGCTCACCTCATCATCGCCCTGCTCAATACGCCGCAGCATCTGGTACAGGTAGGAAGGGGGAATTTTATCACCTAACGCGGCGCGAAGGGCGGCGGCAAGCTCGTGGTTTTTCTCGGCGTTGAATTGGTCTTCATTGGGGCCGCGGAAACCGGCCAGCGCTTTCTTAATCGCTTCAAGGTGTTTTTTCACAATCGCCGAACCGGTTACCATTGAAGCAACCTTATGCTCCTCGCCGGCTTTCCAGTTGATGTACTTTTCAACGTCAGGATGATCCGCGTCCAGGGTGACCATCTTGGCCGCCCGGCGGGTAGTGCCGCCAGACTTAATCGCCGAGGCGGAACGATCCCCAATCTTGAGGAACGAGAGCAGCCCCGAAGAAACCCCGCCGCCTGATAGTTTTTCGTTCATCCCCCGGATTTTTGAAAAGTTGGAACCCGTGCCGGAACCGTACTTGAACAGCCGGGCCTCCCTGATTACCAGGTCCATGATGCCGCCGTCGTTTACCAGATCGTCTTCGATGGAAAGGATGAAACACGCATGAGGCTGGGGCCGTTTGTAAGCGCTGTCGGATTTTACCAGCTCGCCTTTTTCCGGATCAAAGTAGCAATGCCCCTGGGCAGGTCCGTCAATGCCATAGACCGAGTAGAGGCCGGTGTTGAACCACTGGGGGCTGTTGGGCGCCGCAAGCTGGTGAGCCAGCATATAGCAGGTTTCGTCGTAGAAGGCCCGCTCGTCTTCTTCGCTATCAAAGTATTTGTTCTGCCTGCCCCAGTCCAGCCAGGTAAAGGCCAAACGGTGAAAAACCTGCCGGGCGTCGTGTTCCGCGCCGTCTTCGGGCAGGGCATTTCCGGGGTCTTCGGAGCTTTTACCCCCGGTTTGTAAACCACCCTCGCCCAGGCCCCACTGCTTCCATGCATAAATTTTGTCCGCCGGTATCCCGGCTTTGCGGAAATACTTCTGGGCGATAATATCCGCCGCAATCTGGCTCCAAAAAGCCGGCACAATGACCGTATCCTCGGAAAAAATCGCCTTGCCATCGGGATTGCGGATTTCGCTTTTGCGCCGCTCCCAGACAATATCAAAATACGGGCCGTTTTTCCGGTCCGTGAAAAACCGCTTGATTTTCATCCCCAAATCCTTAAATTCTTTTTTTACGCCAGATATAGCGTTGTTTTTTTGAGTATACACCATATAGAGGGGGAGACGCAAGGGGGGGCGATATTGATATGCAAAGAGCGTGCCTGACGTCCGTGCGCTCCTCTACCCCCAAGCGCCGAATTTGACCCAGTACGCCGTATTGACATGTATATACAGAATATTATACTTATTGTTGATGAATATTATCTGGGATGCGGATGTGAGCTATAGCCAGTATGTTAATACTAATTGGTTTAAATTCTTTACCAAATATGGAGAATCGACACCGATTGAGCATGGGATAGCGTTTCCCATACCCAATACCCAACCTATACAGCGGGATGTGTATTTTGCCATAATGCCCAACGAGTCAGAATTTCGGCCTCCAACTGGCGCCGGCGGGAGGGTAATGGAGTACAGCATATTTTGGCAGTCGATTGATAATTATTAACTCCAAAGAACGCTATGAGAAATTACCTGCCGAGTAATATCCCCTGGTATTCCCCCTATGGGGAGACCGCAAATACCTATAAAACACATCGAAATAATAGTCAACTACCGATGGAAATAACCATTCTGTACCTTGCTGCGGAATCCGGGGAAAACTATATTGTTTTTTTTATTTGTCTCAATCCGCTGAAATATACAGACCCGGATGGGAGGATAACTCATGATCAACATTTTAATCGTAACAAATATCAAAATGGGTATGCGCCCTTAAATAGGGGAAGAATGGATATTATGGTAAAACTTGGATTATTTACAAATCAAAATAATACTGGTACACATAACCTTACTCCTGATCAAGATACTCCTGCTGGTAGAGCAGCAGTTGGTGCTGGACAGTTTGGTACAAATATTGATTTCCGAGGTAAAACAGGAACTATTTTTGAGGGGATGCAATTCATTTATGATAAAGAAGGGGCGTTGGTTCTCGATGCTACTAACAAAGGAACATTTGATTATAATTCTCCATTTTCGGGTATTCCATATTTTTCGCATAAAGGGACAGATATAAATCCGTGGATTGATGTCGGAAATGGTACTGCAGATAATAAAGCAGATGTAGTTATGGATGAAAAGATATGGAGTCAAATCGAATCAATAAATAATTCATTTGAAAAAGGCGACATAAGCAAGAAAGATGCTCAAAAACAAATCCAAGCTCTTTTCCCTAAACCAACTCCGCATCCCAATGTGACTCCTGGATGGGAAGATTAAAATATGAAAAATCTTGTTGCGGTACTGGTGTCGGGATTATGCTTTCTCTTAAATAGTTGTATGATTGTTAAATATATTGAATACACATACAAATTTAAAGAGGAACCGTTTATTGAACAAATACAAGAGGGAGTTTATTTATTTATTAGAATTCAGCCAACATCATCCTTTACAAAAGATAAAACTCAAATATTGAGTGAACCATATGAAGTGCAAATTAGTTTTTCAGGGAATTTAAGTCCGATTAATAAAATAATTGTAAATAAGATTTCATTATACGATCTTGAATCAAAGCAAAATATCAAAAAACAAATATCCGGCGTGTATTTTTCTGATCGAAAACAATATCTAACCCCTTCAGAGTTGGAAATGTTTTGTAATAATGGTATTTTTTCGTTAGAAAATACTTCCAACCTTGATCATATTAATATAGATTTTACCAATGTTGATATTAAGTACCTTAAAACTAAAAAGATTAAAATAGAATTGGGATTAACAATTGAGATGTTGGATGGTTCAACTAATTATTTTGATAGGATTTATATGTGTACGCGGAAACGCTCTGTGCGATATATTTTTCCAACTGTGTAGTACAACTCATTGGGTCAAAATGACCCAAGTTGGCTTAGCTTAAAAAATATGACATGATGAACAGAACAAGTAGGGGTACCGGAATATATCGTAGGGGCGCAGCCCCGAGGACTACTGAATTTGGTGTCAGGCACCGGTGCGCTTCCGTTGGTACAGGCTGTCGTAGGTATACTCCTGCATCGTCCGGTAGGAGTCCGCAGTGTTCTCATACCCCGACACGTTCCCTACCCGGTCAAACGTATAATTGATATGTTGCAGCGTGGCCGTCCCTTTAGCAGTCTGGATTTGCTTCAGCCAGCGCCGCGCAGGGTTATACTCGTAGTGCGTTTCCACCCCGTTCCCCAGCTTGATATACACCCGCTGGCCCCACTCGTCATACCCGATATCCTGTACATAGGGGAATGTTACCCCGTCCTTTTTCCCGGTCACCTGGCTCACGTTCCCGCCCGCGTCATACCCGTAGCTCACCGTCTCCCCGTCCGGGTAGGTGATATGCTGCATCCGCCCCAGGTAGTCGCTCCGGTAGCTCATAACCGCTTCACGCATCGTCCCGGATCGATCCCGTTCCTGCCGCAGCTGCCGCCTTTCCCGAATCGTCTCCCCCAATAGCCCGTACTCGTATGCCGCTTCTCCGCTTTCGTCTCTCACCCGTACCAGCCGCCCCGCGAGATTCCGGTCTTTTACCTCCGGTCCCCCATACTCATACACCACGTTTTCCGAATCCGGATACCCTATCCCGGTATTCCGCCCGTACCCGTCATACTCGTAACTAATGAACCGGC
>BNVF01000084.1 GCA_025997895.1 Spirochaetia bacterium | reverse complement strand
GATTATGCACAATCGAATATTCCATAAAAACTCCTATAAAAAACGGCGCTTGCGCCGCCGTAAATCGGAAGCGTTGCGAAGCAACGCACAATTCCTAAAATTTTGTCCGCGTAAGCGGACAATGTTAAATCGGAAGGGAAGCATTGTTTCCCAAAATTCCTTATCAAATAAACAAAAAAGACTTGACCTAGAGTTCACTCTAGGTTGTACCTTTTAAATATAGTCTATTTTAGGAGGTTTTTCAATGGAAAACACACGCTTTCAGAAAGGGACAGACAGGCTGAACGAGGTAGATGGCAGTGCGGGGCAAAATGTTATTGCTTCATTAGAAACAATAGCGCCGGATTTGGGTAAATACATCATTGAATTTGCCTTTGGGGACATTTACTGCCGAACGGGGCTTTCTTTACAGGAAAGAGAGCTTATAACCATTACCAGTTTGTTGACCGCAGGAGGTTGTGAGCCGCAATTAGCGGTTCACATTAACGGGTCATTGAATGTGGGTATAACCCCAGAAAAAGTGATTGAAACTTTTATTCAATGTATACCCTATACGGGTTTTCCAAAAGTGCTTAATGCCGTCAATGTTGCAAAAAAAGTATTTGCGGAGAGAGAAATAAAGGAGGGTAAATAGCATGTTAAAACTAATGCTCAATGTTGTTCTTTTAGTTTTTCTGGCCATAGGACAAGGCAATGCACAGGGAAAAACGACTGAGTTACTATTGGAGAAAACGCATACAGGTTTTCATTCTCCCACTGGAATTGCGGTAGACCGTGAGGGGAATTTGTATGTTTCAAACTGGAGCGGAGGCAGTGTCACGAAAGTAGATACAAAGGGTAATCATACTATTTTCGCTGATAACATGGGGTCACCGGCCGGCCTGGCTTTTGACAATGCCGGTAATTTGTACGTTGCCGACTATTCGCAAAATGTGATTTACCGTATTGCGAAAAGCAAAGATGATTTATTGAAGAATATAATCGAAAACAAAATTATTTTTGCAAGAGGGTTGCATACCCCTACAGGAATTTCGTTCAATAAAAACGGTGAATTGCTGGTAGCCAACCGAAGCAGCAACGAAATTGTCAAAGTGAACGCTTCCGGCAGGGTTGGATTGGTTGCGAAGGGCATGAGAACGCCTGTTGGAGTAGTTGAGGACATAGACGGTAATCTTTATGTCACGAACTACGGAGGCAGCATTATCAAAGTATTTGCTGACGGAACAGTTAGACCTTTTTCCAATGATTTTGGAAGGCCGGGAGTCGGCATCGACATTAGCCCGCAGAATGAAATTTTTGCCACTGATAATGGAGATGGATGTGTGCGGCTCCTTTTATCAAACGGCTCAACAAGAATTGTAATTGATGGCATAAGTGGTTGTGTTGCGTTACTAATACATGGAACTACCTTATATGTAGGTAGTTGGGGAACTGGTAGCGTATATGAGTATAGAATAAAATAATATACTTAATGGGGTACGGGCAAACGCCGCATAACTGGCAATAGGCAACTTTTTAATGGCGTAGACCGGTACCGAATATGCTTCGGGCGCAGTAGCGGGCTCGGCCTACGTTATGTGCAGTTGCGCCGTACTCCACATTACCAATTATTTTTAATTATTTCCAATAATCCATATTCACTACTTTCCAAGTCTTCTATCGTTTGCTTTGAATTTATTAGCAATTCTATCAATACTTTGCTACTATATATCTATATCTTCTGCCGGTACTGCAAGCCCTATTAAATCCACATGGGCACAATCCCCAAATACCGGCCTTAAAATATTTACCAGTTTCCATGAAATATTTGCGTCAAGTAATATTTTCATACAATTTTTACGCTAAAGCTATTACCCGTACAATTTCTTCACGCCGTGCAGCAAAAGACAGAGCGGCTTGAATATGTACCCCTTTTAACAGGGGATAATCTTCAAGTATTTCAGAAACAGGTATTCCTTCCGATAACCATTGCAGAATATCCCCAACCGTTATTCTTGTGCCCTTAATACAGGGCTTTCCAAAACGAATTCCCTGATCTATTACAATATAATTTGATAATTCTTCATTTCCCATATTTATATTATATCGTCATCTTTTTATTTTGTCTATTCCTAATACCAGGTAACCGCATGATAAAATTATTACATTATGGCACGTTACAAATACCAAGACCTTTCCCAGAAATTATTTCTCAATGTGAACCTCAAAGATCAATTAATTCCCAGTACCTTTGAATGGACTTTGGATTATTTAATTGATAGGGCAGACCTCTCTTTATTTGATCTGGTGTATAATAATGACGCAAAAGGCGCACCTGCCTATCAACCCGCTACCTTATTAAAGATTATCTTCTATATGTTATTCACAGGGAATTATCACTTCCCGTCCGATTGAACAGGCTGATAAGTTTAAAAAGACTATGGGAGATGACCATGAGCGGCGTCAGCGCCACATCAACCATATTGAAGATAAAATAGCTAAGCTGGATCAATTTCTCAAGAAAGCGGAGAAGCGTACCGGGCCATCGGGACAGGAGGTGCAATCAAATATTACAGATCCAGAAAGCGCGCGAATTAAAAGTCCCCATGGCTATATTCAAGGGTATAATGGCATTGCGATAGCCGATTCAGCCCATCAAGTTATTGTTTCAGCCGAAGCGTTCGGCTCAGGTGCCGAAAGCGAACATCTCCCCAAAATGCTTGATTCCCTTAACGAAAATATGCAGGCGGTAACCGGTAAAGAAGAACCGCTTTACTTCTCAGGATTTTACTTATTATAATAAAGAAAACAACATCTTTATTTGTCCCAACAAGAAAATTGTTTACAAAGGCTTTGTCAAATTAAACCGAAATAGCGAAGATAAATAGCAGGCTCAATAAACGATTAAGGATAAAATACTCCATAAGGAAAAGGAATTTCCAGGAATCTTCCTCGTATGACGTGAGGTCAAAATTTGTTATCATGCCATATTCCCTTACAATAAATTACTTGTATCCATTAATTCTTTTAAAATCCTCAAAGGAAAATTTTAAATAAGACATTGAATAGATGTACATTTGAAATCTTTTCTGTTCTTTAGTTGGAACTATATTTTTACCTCTTTCTGCCTGAGCATAGATATGTAATGCTTTTAATTTTTTATAAAGCTTACAAAGTTTATCAACCTGTGCCATAGTATCACAGGAGAATCTTGCAAACAATATCCATTTTAATTTACCTATGAGCTTTATTATTGCACTATCAACTAACCGTATTGCATCCATCCCCTGATTAAGGTCTATGTGGATATTAGTTTCAGATAATGATTCTAATTGTTTTATTCCCCAATCAGAAGCAAGAATATTATTATCCATTAAAATTAATTTATTACTATCTTCCCTAATTAAACTTTGCCATTCCCTATAAGGAGCTATGTCTCCTTCTTTTTCAGGAACATAACACCACCTACATTTATTAGGGCAGCCTCTAGTAATAAATCCTATGGCATAATCTACATTAGATATACTATAATCTGGATACATTTGATCGATTTCATCAGGTAGTTTATTAAGATTATATCTTGTACCTCCATAAATTTTACCTTTTGGTAAAAGCATATTATTAGGAGTAAAATCAAATACCTTGGAACTATATACCTTGTCATAAAACTGTCCAGGACGAAACCATTCCACCACCAATTTGGTCTCTGAATCGACCTCCTGAACCACCATTTTAGGGCTGTTCCCAAGCCCGGCAGCCACAACTACTTCCCCAATAAGTTTTTTCGTTGCTCCAACACTCAATTTCGACTCCTTGTTATCCGAATTTTAACAAAGTGAATCCATATTGACAAGCTTCCATATTGTATAGAATCATCTTTATTATGCCATTATTTAAGAGATGGACACTCCAAAAAGAGGCTTTTATGCCTGAACAAGCCCTAAAAGAACCAGAGTTCCTCCCAAGGGACTGGTTGCCCTTCATTCTGGTAGGCTCAAAATTGAGGAAATAGGGTCATCATGTTAGATAAAATTAAATCAACCCTTTTGGGAGTGGCTATAGGGGATGCTTTGGGGGTTCCTGTAGAGTTCCAGGATCACATTGAGATAAAGAAGCACCCTGTAACTAAAATGATAGGCTATGGCACACACAATCAGCCCCCTGGAACCTTCTCTGATGATGCTTCCTTGACCTTCTGTTTGGCTGAGGCTCTGACACAGGATTTTGACCTAAACACCATTGCAGCCAACTTCATTAAATGGAGAAATGAGGATTACTGGACTGCAACCGGGTGTGTGTTTGACATTGGGATCACCACATCAAGGGCAATAACCAAACTTGAGGCCGGGGTCAAGCCGGAACTGGCCGGAGGATTTGAGCCAAGGGATAATGGTAATGGCTCCCTGATGAGGATAGCCCCTCTAGTGTTCTACCTTCTGGATAAACCAATCAATGAACGTTTTGAAATTACCCGGAAGGTCTCCTCTATAACCCACGGGCATATACGGTCAGTCATAGCCTGTTTCTATTACCTTGAATTTGCAATGAAGCTTATTAAGGGAATGGATAAAGTAGAAATCTATAATGATTTACAAAAGAACATTCCAGAGTTTCTGTTGTCCATATCTGTAGATCCATTAGAAATCAGTCACTTTGACAGATTATTAAAACAAAACATCTCCAATGTCCATTCTGGTACCATTAAAAGTGGTGGGTATGTCATTGAGACCATTGAAGCATCCATCTGGTCTTTATTAACTACTGATAACTATAATGATGCTGTGTTAAAAGCTATTAATCTGGGACATGATACAGATACCACTGCTGCTGTAACCGGAGGGCTGGCCGGGCTGCTCTATGGAATGGACAACATCCCATTAGAGTATAGAAAAGTCATAGCAAGATATGATGACATAATGGATCTTGCTGAAAGAATGAATGATAATTTATTTGAGGGAAAGAAATAATGGATAGTACACAGTATATTATCGGGGCCATTGCTGGTGATGTCATTGGTTCTTGTTATGAATGGCATAATGTGAAGACTACAGACTTTACTTTATTCTCAGGTCATTCAAGATTTACCGATGATAGTGTTTTGACCTTTGCTACAATGGACTATCTTTTAAACAATAAGAGCATTGCTGAGACTTATCATAAATATGGAAATGACTACCCTCATGCCGGATATGGAGGTAAATTCAAAGGGTGGCTACATTCTGATGACCTTAAACCTTTTAACAGTTGGGGGAATGGTTCGGCAATGAGGGTCAGTCCTGTTGGGTGGGCTTTTAATACACTTGAGGAAGTTTTAGAACAGGCCAAGGCCAGTGCTGAAGTTACCCATAACCATCCGGAGGGTATTAAAGGGGCTCAGGCTGTGGCATCCTCTGTGTTTCTGGCAAGGACAGGTAAGACCAAAGGTGAGATAAAACAGTATGTCATTGAAAAATTTGGCTATGACTTGGATCGAAAAATAAATGACATTCGTATACATTATGAATTTGATGTGAGCTGCCAAGGTTCAGTTCCCGAAGCTATTATTGCCTTTTTGGAAAGCACTGATTATGAGAATGCTATCAGACTGGCTATTTCTCTTGGAGGGGATAGTGATACCATAGGCTGTATCACTGGTGGAATTGCTGAGACTTTTTATAAGAATGTACCTGACAATATTGTAGAGAATGTCCTGGCTCTATTACCACCTAATTTTGTAAAGTTGCTTGAAGAGTTTTCTATGAAGTATAAGGATAATTTGATAAAATAGAGGTTATTTATGACTTATATTAAAGAACAAAGAGACCGAGCAATAAAATCTCGTAATGAAATATTCAATGACCCGGGGTTTGGAATATATAATGGAATTAAATGGCCTTTTGTCCTAAAGAATCGGCCTTTTAATCTTTGGGAGGAAATAAGGGAAGATGCTATATCTTATTTTAACAAATATAATATAGATTGGCATAAAGATCGTAATGGAGAACCAAAAGAAGGCCCAGAGGGACATTTATTATCATCTAATATATCATGTATAAATCATTTGTTTCCTTTAAGAAAAAGGCAAAACCTATCCACTTTTGTTTTACAAAACATTGACGATCGTATCATAAGTGCCGAAATTGTTGATGATGGATATGTTGAATTTGAAATAATGGAAGGTAAAAATTCTAATCCCTTAAATGAAAAGAGTTCATCAAGAAAGAGGGGTTCAAAGTCAACTTCTATTGATGCCCTTATGCTTGGAAAGAAAAAAAATGGGAATAATATTTTAGTGTTGATTGAATGGAAATATACTGAAACATATGAAAATGAAGAATGTAGATATATAGCAAAAGATGACTACCATAAAAATTATGTTGATTTATTACAAGAAAAGGATTGCCCTATTACTTTACCCTCAGATTTTAAAGAATTATTCTTTGAGCCTTATTATCAATTGATGAGACAGACCTTATTAGGATGGAAAATGATTGAATTAAGTGAATATGGCTGTGATGAGTATATTCATCTACATATTATTCCCTCTGGAAATACTACGTTAAGACAGAATATCAACGAACCTCTCAATTGGAAAGATCTATTAAAAGATTCAAATAGTTATAAAATTATTTCCCCGGATGAATTATTCAAGCCCCTTATAGATAAAGAAGAACTCAACCCATATATAGACTATTTGAAAATGAGATATTGGTAATACTATTAGTAACTTAAATGATGACATCTAAGTAAAATGTTATCATTATATTTTTATCTGATTTAATTTTAAACATAATGATTTGATAAAATCATAGACTTCTGTTTCTTTGCTGAGGTAAAAATAAAAAGAAATATCTTCATATTTATCACCCTTTTTCATATCCATATCTTTTAAAATAGTCTCAATGTTTTTTACTATTTTTTGATTGTCATTATAATATCTCACTTCATATTGTTCTTCATCAGGTAAATATCTAATGTCCATAAGGTCATTAGCATTAGAATGAGTCCAAGTAAAATAAACGCAAGCAGTTTCCTCTCCACTTTTAACCGCATAAAGGTCAAATGAAGAAAAAGGCTTGAATATGTCCTTATCCTTTTCATTTTTCGATTCCCAGTATTTTAGATAAAAATAATAAGAAAATAACTCACAATGATAATGATTCAGTTGGGATTGTGAGAAAAGCAAAATATCGTTTTCTCCATAATATCGAATAAAGCCTTTGCTACAATATTCTATTAATTTAGGTTGTTCTATGAAATATCGTCTCCAATCATTTGGTATTGTTTTACTTATATTTTTGAGAGATTTACTTATATTTAAAGTATCAAATAATGGATCATCAAATACTTTTTTTATTAAATTCCTTTTCATTTTTAAATCATTTACTTCTTCACTCTTTTCTGGTGGGAGTTTTAAAAGTTTTTTCCAACTAAAATCTCGAACACGATATTTCGTATTTAGAAAATTATATCTATCAGCACTTGCACCAATCAGATAATCTCCTTTTGACAGAACTGCCGTTTCCCAAGAACAGTTTGCATATTTTTCACTTTCTATATATGAAAATGACGTAGTTGCTTTTAATGTATAAGTCTTAAAATTATTAAAATACTCAAGATTCTTCTTTTCATTCCATTCACAGTTTGAATATTTGTCATAATATTCAAGGACTCCTGAAAATTCAATAAGAAAACCAAGTTGGCCTTTTAAGAAATTATCATATTCAGAATCCTTAATTATTATTTCCCACTCTTTTGATCTTTTAAATAAATGAGCTTTTATTACTTCCTCTTTTATTTGTTGCTTATCAAAAAAATCACAATCAATTTTCCCTCTTCTGAAATACTCAAGAATATTATTTGAATATGGCAATAACTTTTCGATGTCTTGTAATGATTTTGAAAAATCACTTGTGCTATCAGTAATTGTATTTTCTACTAAATTATAAATTACTCTTATCCAATCAACCAAACCATTAGATTCATTTTCATTTTGTAGAAAATATTTAAAATAGGCATGATAAAGGACTCTTTCCTTAATTTCCAATTTGTGATTAATGGATTTAACGAAGAATTCGTTCTCATCAAAATAAATTTTGTTTAAATATGAAGGTGGCTTCTTACCATTTTGTAAAATAACATCAAGTGCATTAATAAGATAAATTATTGCTTTTTCAGTCAAACAGTTAATTATTGAATTATAGACATAAAAGGTTGGTTTTATTCCATATGTTTTATAATTTTTTAGATTTTTTGCAGGTTCTGAATCCATCAAATATTCTAGATTATCATCTGCTTTATAACAGGCATATTCATTAGTAAAAATGTTTCGATAAAAGTTCATTATTTCATTATCACAATCAGATAATATTTCTTCATTACCAGATTTTATTTGTAATTGCATACAAAACTGCCAAAAAAAGTTAATCCAAACAGTATCCATTTTGTATGAAAAATATTCTTTTAGGTTAACTTTCTTTTCTAAATCTGTGTTTTTATATTTTAAGTTAAAATTCTTTTTTATATCAAGACTTCCTATATGCTGTTCAAGTTTTGCTTTAAAATTTTCAAATGGAGTAAGTGGCCTTCCCCGGGAATTCATCTTTATATATAAATCATCTGAAAGTAAAAATTGGTCTAATTCAAGAAAAAGAAAAGTGATAATTTGCTTTTCATCATTTACTAATAAATCAAAGTACTCAGGATTCTTAGAAAACTTTCTATGAATTGAATCCAACATTACCAACATAGATTTTATGGTTGGGTCATTATCCCATGACATAAAATACCAATAACAGCCTTTTATAATATCAGAGATTCTTTTTTTATCAACTAATAGTTTTAAGTCAATTTCTTCCAATTTATATGATACTAAAGCATCACAAAATTCTTTAGAACTAGTTCTAGTTTCATATGTGAATTTAGATCTTATTTTTTTGTCTTCGTCGTGATATGTTAAAAATTGTAATTTTTCATTATTTCTTGATATATTTGCAAGATACCAATGCAGAAGAAACAGTGTTGTTAATCTTTGTTGACCATCAAGAGGAATAAATCGTGAATGATCTTTTTCAACAATAATGTTGCCATATACAAAATCTAGATCTTTATTAAATTCTCCATTCTTTAAGTATTCGTAAAGAGTATCAAGAAATGTTTCTCTAATCTCTAAATTTGATTCTCTGCCCTGAGCATAATCACGTTGAATAATTGGGATTTCAATACGATAGCCTTTTTCCTTAAATAACGTGTAAAAGCTTAGCCGAATAGCCTGTTTTGCTATATCATTATCTGGCATTTTTCACTCCAGTATTAGGTAAATACTCTTTTAACATTAATTTAATAGATTCTATGTAATCATTGGCATCATTACTATTCCAATACATTACTTCTCCCATTCTTTTTGAATATGATTTATAAAATACATTCTTTGTACAAATCGGGACGAATATACCTGTCATATCATTTTTAATAATTCTTTTCCGTTTTATAGGAAACATTGCATTTTTATAGCTTCTGTTTGTTGATGAATCTAGTAAAGCCAAATTACAGATACTATCAATGTTATCTGGCATATCTGATTCTTTAAATTCAACAATAATATCTTCGTATAGAGAAGAAAAATCTTTATCGCTAATTTTTGCTGAATCAAGTAATTGAATTATTCTATCACAATATATTTTTTCTTTATCATTATTTATTTTGTTAATTTCTATTATTTGGGCTTTTTTTTCTTCTGGTGTATTATAACCCTCAATTCCTGTGAAATATCCAAGTATATCAATTAACCAAGGCTTTCTGTTATTGCCAACAATTGGCTTATCTGTCTGAGAACGAACATGCTCCAAATCCCAGGAATCATTTTTATACCTAAAAAAAGGAAAATACATATCTGATTTTTTAGCTGATAATATTGTTTGAAGATTAAATAATAGTAAAATCTCTTTTATTTTTGTATAATCAGGTTTATATTCCAAGCTTTCGATACTACTACATTTTACTATTTTTGTAATTTCTCTTTTTAAATATACTTTAAATTCTTCTTTTGAAAGAAGGCCAGACTGTTTTTTTAATTGCTTGATAATATTGACTTTTTCTTTATCACTATCAATAAGGAACCCGGTTAAATGATAAAGCTCAGAATTATTATACCATTCGTCAAATGTTAAGAAATACTTCTTGATCTCATACCATAGATTTGACACGGAACTATTTTTGATTTCAAGAGAATTTATTTTAGAAAAGTCATTCTGATAAAATTCATGAAATGTATAATAAAATTCACTATCAATTGTTTTATTTTTAAACAAATCAAAAATATATTCTATGTGATTCTCATACTTAAATTCATTATCGAGATTATAAAGAAAAAGCCAATAATCATCATTTTGGAGTTTATTTTCAATAATATCCCATTCTGATGCTATTTGTAATTGATTAAGAGACAATTTATTCTCATTGAAATTATCTTTTTGAAGAAAGAGTGCTTTTATTAATTCAGAATTGGTCAATGCTATTTTACCAATATTTAATCGAGTGAATATATCAACAGCATATTTATTTGACTTGTTTTCTTCTGTAACATCATACCAGATGACCTGCACATTTTTCCCAGTTTCATTATCATTTAAAAGAGTAGATATGAAATTAAAACGATCTGTACCATTTTTTCCTTTAAACCATAATTTTACTGCTTCCAAAGCACAACAGATAAAATAATAATCAATATCAATATACTTTTGATCCAAATCGATTACATTTAAAAATTCATCATTCCCAATACGGGTATCATACCTAATAGAAAAACTTTCTTTCTGAATTAATTTAAGGATATCTTTTAATTCATACAATATGATATAAATAGTCGTCAGACGTTGTTGCCCATCCAAGACTTCCCAACAGTTCTCATTTTTTCTATAGGAAACTACTATTGGCTGAAGACAATAATATGGTGGTGAGGGTTTACCCTTTTGAGAGGCTGATTCACAATCTTTACGGTATTTCCATATATCATCTAATAATTCTTTGACCTGTTCAGGTCTCCATCGGTAACCTCTTTGATAAGAAGGAATTAAAAAAGTTTCCTTCAAAAGTTCATTTATAGGCTTTAAGAGTAAATTTATGTTTTCCATGTCTAACCTCTTTTAATCCCTATAATTTAGCTTTCTAAAGTCATCTGTTCTTCATAGAGATAGAGGGGCTTAAATCCAGCCCCCTAACATTACTTCTTCCCAGGTTTCCTTCCTGGCTTCCCAGGGGCAGCCTTAACCTGAGCCTTTGCCTTCCCAGCAGTCTTAACCTGAGTTATTACCTCATACCTATCAAGGGAACTGGCCGGGAATATCCCTACCTGCCCCTGGTGGTCATCGGAAAACCATATGGTAGTCACCAGCTTGGCATCAATATCGACCCCCTGAACTACCATTTTAGGGCTATTTTCCAGTCCAGATACTATAACCACATCTCCAACCAGCCTTTCAGTTGCTCTTACACTCATAATGACTCCTATATCTAAAAATCCTACTAAAAAGAGAGGATTTTGACAACATTATATTGAAAAATATTGTATGCTATGTCAATATTTGATGAGTAAAGCAAAAATCATAACTAATGGCAGATTACTTTCCCAGATTCTCACTTCATACAATACTACATTTGAAGCTGCTGATTTCGGCTGACTTGAACACCAATTATGGAAACATATGAACACTGAATACGGAATATTTGAACACCCTGCCGGGATTTGAGGGGACTGCCCATACCCGCAAAAAGCATAAATATGGGCAGTG
>BNVF01000083.1 GCA_025997895.1 Spirochaetia bacterium | reverse complement strand
CCCTGGCGTTCATCGCCGGATAGCTCGCGCTGCTGATAGCAGGCCGTAATGTCGCATAGGGTACAATCACCAGCGGATTCGCCGTATGCGCCGTAATGGAAGCCCCGCCGGAAGGCTTGCCGTCAACCCCCAGCGTATCGCTAATCGTAGCCAGCGCGTTATCCGCATTGGCGTTTAGAGCGGCAGTAATAAAATCCGTCTCAAACGTGGAATCTTGTAAATTAAGAGCTTCCCATTGTGCTTTGGTCAGCACCTGCCACCCGGAAAACCCGTACCCGGAATTTGCCGCCGCCTGCACCGTAAAGGGGTACCCCACTTTTTCTCTGGGCGCTTCCGTAGGAACCGCCGAAAGCGATCCGGGAATAATCCCGATACTAATAGTGGCAAACGGGGCATTGTCGTAGGCAACCTGTGCGTCAATTTTCTGTAATAATTCGTCCGGCTTATTACTAAACAGATCGCAGGTGGTAAGGAGCAACAGAACCACACTTGCCAATAAAATACCGCTTTTTTTACACATGATACACCTCGTCTGGATAAGTTAAAAAAGATAAGAATATATGACTAAATTGGTAATTAAAATAATGATAGTGAAATAAATTAAGGTGAGACTTATGAGAGAGAGAGAGAGAGAGAGAGAGAGAGAGAGAAACACCGCTGGGCCTGAAAGGTTACACATCAGGGCACAAAAAAGCGAAGTTTTTTTGCTGCTTTTTACATTACGGTCATACTGCATATCGAACAATATATCACCTTTTTCTACAATTTTCAGTATTATATTACAATACAATATTTTTATTTGAAATCACAAGGGGTTTTGAAGAATATTTAACCGCATTTTGATAGACATCAAAGAGATTTTTGTTTAAGGTAGATATATCACACTGGAAAAATGGCGAAAGAGGGCCCTATGGCACAAACAGCATCCAATGCCGCCCCGGCGGAGACAGCCGGATCGGACGGAAAAAAAGTTTTTATTCTCTATCCCCACAGCGTGATTCATGAGGAAATGCTGGATACCCTCATTATGAACGGCTTTGAAACCTATACCCTGCGGGATCATAAAAAGACGATAAAAATTTTGGAGCATTTCCCCGATTCCATCGTGTTCATTAATATCGATGACGGAATGCCGGAAAAGGACTGGGAGACTTATATACGGGCACTGCGGGAGAATCCCAAAACAAAAGAGGTGCGGATCGGCATTCTTTCCTACAATCAGGATAAAAAACTGATGGAAAAATACCTGATGGAAATTTCCGTTCCCTGCGGCTATATTCAGTTGAAGCTGGGGATACAGGAGAGTACCAGGATCATCCTGAGCGCCCTCCAGGCCAACGAAGCCAGGGGCCGCCGCAAATATATCCGGACTTTTTGCGAGAATGATCCAAACGCCACTCTAAATTACAAAAATGATATTGGCATTTTTCAGGGTAAGTTACTCGACATCAGCTCCGCCGGTTTTGCCGCAAAGATACCCAAATTTCCTGATTTGCCTCTCAATTCGATACTCAAGGGCTTTCAGTTAAAATTGCATGGCACACTGGTAATGGCCAATGTAGTGCTCATGGGCAGACGCCGGGACGACAAAGATGTGTGCATTCTTCTGTTCGATCCATCCAAGCTTGGTCAAGACAGCAAACTGGCAATACATCATTTTATCAAGCAGAATCTGCAAAAGTATATCGATCAGTTGAAGTTATAGCCATGTCTGTTAATCCGGCGAATCCGCTGATCGTTCAAAGCGATAAGACTCTGCTGCTTGATGTTCATGCCGACCGTGCCGAAGACGCCAGGGCGGCGATCATGCCCTTTGCGGAGCTGGAAAAATCGCCTGAGCATATTCACACCTATCGCATCACTCCCCTCTCGCTCTGGAACGCCGCCAGCGCCGGCCTTGGCCCCGATGATATTGCCGGGGCGCTGGATGAATTCAGCCGCTACCAGATTCCTTCGGGAATAGTAGAAGGTTTTTCCGATGTTATGTCCCGTTACGGGAAAATCAGGATGGTCTCTGCTGATACCGCCCAAACTTTGCCTGACGAACTGTTTTTGATTGTCAAAGATGAGGCGGTACGTGCCGAAGTTGAGGCGGTTAAAGATTTGGGGAAATACCTGAAAAAAACCGAACATGGTTTTTCACTGCGCCTGATTGACCGGGGAACAGTCAAACGTGAGCTGATACATATAGGCTGGCCGGTGCAGGACGAAGCCATGCTGCTCAATGGCGAGGATCTGGAGTTTAAGCTGCGCGGCGAAAGCCTTTCGGGGCGGCCTTTTACGCCCAGAGATTACCAGGTTGAGGCTGCCCGCTCTGTGCTGGGCAGCGGCGGTCCCGGTACAGGCTACGGCGTGGTTGCCCTGCCCTGCGGCTCGGGTAAAACCATTGTGGGTATGCTGATCATGTCGCTGCTCAAGACCAACACCCTGATATTGACAACTAACGTGGCGGCAGTGCATCAGTGGATAGAAGAGCTGCTGGACAAAACCGAATTGAGCAAGGAACAGATAGCCGAGTATTCGGGAGATTCCAAATCGGTGGCGCCGGTTACTATCGCCACTTACCAGATTATCACCTGGCGGCCGAACAGGGAAGCGGATTTTCCCCATTTCAAAATATTCCGGGAGCGCCCCTGGGGGCTTATCATATACGATGAGGTACATTTGCTCCCGGCGCCGGTATTTCGCGTAACGGCGGAATTGCAGGCAGTGCGGCGGCTGGGGCTGACCGCAACCTTGATCCGCGAGGACGGCGCCGAAGACGCGGTGTTCAGTCTGGTAGGGCCCAAGCGCTACGACGTGCCCTGGAAGGAGCTTGAGGGCAAGGGCTGGATTGCCGAGGCTCTCTGCACCGAAATACGGCTGGATCTGCCTGAAAAGCTCAAAATTCCCTATGCCGTAGCCCCGCCCAGGGAAAAGTACCGCATAGCCAGCGAAAATCCGCTTAAAGAAGACATTGTGGTTCAGCTTATCGAAAACCACGGCGATGATCAGATTCTTGTTATTGGCCAATATCTTTCGCAGCTCAATTCACTGGCAAAGCTGCTTAAGGCGCCGCTTATTACCGGAAAAACACCTAACGCCGAGCGGGAGCGGATCTACGGCAGTTTTAAACGGGGTGAAGTCCGGGTTATCGTGGTTTCACGGGTCGCCAATTTCGCCATTGATCTTCCTGACGCTTCCATGGCGGTGCAGGTTTCGGGTTCCTTTGGTTCCCGGCAGGAGGAAGCCCAGCGCCTGGGACGGATACTCCGGCCAAAAGGCCGCAATGCGTGGTTTTACACTCTGGTTTCGCGTTATACAGTAGAAGAAGATTTTGCGTCTAACAGGCAAAAATTTCTTGCCGAGCAGGGATACAAATACTCTATCCAGCATTGGGCGGTAAAACAATGAGCGACTCTGCTTTCCGCTCCATTGATTTCTGGAAGTCCGCCATTATGATCATGCCGGACAACTCTTTTTTTGAACTCCTGCGAAGCGTCTTTGGAAAAATCAAGACTCCCTTTAACAAACAGCAGCTTATTAACGAACTTGAAGTTTTTTTGTTACGCGAAGATATTCAAAAAAACATCGCCGGTTATATTAGCCCTGGTGATGCCAAAATCATCGCAGCTGTAGCAGCCCTCAGTGAACCGGTGCCGGGTGAGCTGGAGAGTTTTTTCTCCGGCGAGCTGAATTACGCCGAACTTCACGACAATGTGGTGAATCTTGAAGAGCGGTTCATTTTTTACCGCTTTGCGGAAAACGATTTAAGCCGCCTTGCGCTAAACCCCGTCCTCAAGCCGGTTCTTGCCCCCTTTATCGGCGACAGTTCGCTGCTTCTGCCATCGGTTCCGGCGGCGGAAGCCGAAATAATGACAGCTAACGATGGGACTGTCCTGAATGACCGTATACTGGCGGCTCTGCTCTCGTTTGTTTCAGAGAACGAACTCTTTTATAAAGCCGAAGGGGAAATCCGCAAGCGGATCATTGAGGCCGGAAAAACAGTATTTCCCGGCCTGGAGCTGGGATCCTTGACCGGCGGCCTGCGGGCGCTGGGGCTCTTCCTTGTCAACGAAGACAAGCTTGTCCCCGATTACCGGCATTTTGACAATTTCGGAATCCTGAACCCCAGGGAACGCATGGAATATTGCGCCGCCGGCATTTATTATTATCATGAAGCCGAATCTTCCGCCGTAATTTCACCTCACCTGCTTCGGCCCCATGTGTATTCCCTTGCCGTTTTCATCCATCAGTTTCTTGATACCCTTGAATCCGATCGCCTCTACCCTGTTAAAACCCTGAAGCGGCTTGCGGGTATTCTGGAACGCCGGAGCGCGAAGACCTGGGTCGGCGTCCTGGGGTGGAAAAAAATTAATGGCGATGTCCTGATTGAAGCCCTGAAAAAAGCCGGCCTGCTCGCGCCGGCTTCCGCAGAGTACCACCGCCCTGGCCCCCTCGTGTCAGACGCGGCGGCAAGCGCGCCGGATACCGCTGCCGCAAGCGCCCCGGTGATCGCTATGGACTCAGGCTTCTCCTGTCTGGTCTATCCGGAAATCAACTACACCGGCGCCATTGGCCTGGCCTCAATACTTAGCATCCGCGAAGCGGGCCCCACAGTCCGTTTTGAGTTGAGCCGGGAATCCGCAGTCCGCGCTTTTGACCGGGACATCTCCGCCGCCATGATGATCGATCTTTTGAAACAGCTCTCCGGCGGCAGAATTGACGATACCCTGGCCTGGACTCTGAAGGACTGGGAAAAACGTTACGGCGAAGTTTCTCTCCGCCAGGGCCTGGTGCTCAGTCTTTCAGCGGAACGCCGCTACCTCGCCGAAACCGCGCCTCTGGCAGACCTCATCAGGGAGACTCTCGCCCCCGGCGTTTACCTGCTCGCCGAAAGCGCCGAAATCGAAACAACCGACGCCCTGCGAAACGCCGGCGTAGACATTATCGCCCGGCGTGGTGAAAGCGGCGGCAAAGCCGGTGACGCCTATGTCATCGGCAATCATGTCATCGGCAGTTATGCCGGCGGCAGCCATACTGCCGGCAGCCAGGCCGAGCGCAATCCCTTCACTTCGCCCGGCGCCGCAATCCATTCCCCTGGCGCCGCAATCCATTCCCCCGGCGCCAAATCCCCTCCGCCAAAACAGCGGCCGCCTGCAGCCAAAGACGCGGAGAACACCGGGGCCATCGCTGGTCTCAACCCTGGAGCTCAGGCGTCTACCTTAATTGAAGGCTTTCGTACTATACTGGAGAAGATGCAGCTTAACAGGGCCGAGCGGGATGAACTTGCCGCCAGGATAGACCGGCGGCTGGTGCTCTGTGAAACCCAGCTCAGGGACGCCTCGGTGCGTTACGAGAAACTTGAGGCCCGGGGGCTGGACTATGTGGGAAAGGTGAACATCGCCAAGCAGGCCATTGCCCAGCGTGCGCCGGTAGAGCTTGTCTGGCCGGGCCGTTCTGCGGGCAAAGGCAATGGCCCAAAAGAAGAGCGCATCTTCGGGATACCAAAGGCGCTTGAAAAAACAGGCGGTGAAGCCGTCCTGGTCATTGTTCCCCCCGGCGGAGAGGAGCCTGCGCGAATCCCCCTGGGCAAGATCAGCCTGTTAAGGCGGATCAAGAAATCTATTTTTGAAAACAGCCCGGTATAAGGAGTGAATATGCCTTTACTGCCATTCGGTAATTTCGCATCACAGGGAAACCAATCCAGCGAAATCAGCCAGGCCAAACTCGCAGTCCTCATCGACGCGGATAACACCCAGCCCGCCATTATTGAGGGACTGCTCAACGAGGTTGCCAAGTACGGTATAGCCAGCGTCAAGCGCATTTACGGCGACTGGACCAGTACCAACCTCCGCTCATGGAAAGATCGTCTGCTGGAATACGCTATTCAGCCCATTCAGCAGTTTTCCTACACCACGGGAAAAAATGCCACCGACTCGGCTATGATCATCGACGCTATGGATCTGCTCTACAGCGAAAAGCTCGACGGCTTCTGCATTGTTTCAAGCGATTCCGATTTTACCCGCCTTGCCGCGCGGCTGCGTGAAAGCGGCCGCATAGTGTACGGTTTTGGCGAAAAGAAAACCCCCAGGGCCTTTGTCTCGGTCTGTGACAAATTTATCTATACCGAAATTTTAAAAGAGAGCCCCGAAGAATCCGAGGATGAAGACGCCAAATCGGTCGCAAAGCCCAAAAAAGATTTCAAGGTTGACCGAAAAATCCTCAAACTGTTACACGACGCGGTGGACGATCTTGCCGAAGAATCAGGCTGGGCCTATCTGGGCGGCGTCGGCCAGAAAATCAACAACCGTTCCGCCGATTTTGATCCCCGCAACTACGGCTTTAAAAAGTTAGGTGATATGTTCCGCGCCATTCCCCAGTTTGAAACCGAGGAACGCCCCCAGGCAAACGGCACCGGCAGGCAGGTCTATATCAGGTGGAAACGGAAACGGTAACAGCGGCATATGAAAGTACGGCGGCTTTATGTTGAAAAGCGGGCAGGCTTTGATCTTGAAGCCCGGCGTCTGCGTTCCGATTTGGCGGATTTTCTTGGCCCTCAATACCCTGAACTGACAAAACTTGCGTCTCTGCGCATTCTGAATCGCTACGACGCAAGCGGCCTTGACGAAACTCAATTTGAACAGGCAATTTCCTCGGTTTTTTCCGAGCCCCAATGCGACACGGTTTTTTCAGGGGACTCCCTTCCTGCCAAAGCGGGCGATGTTTTTTTCGCCATTGAATACCTAAGCGGCCAGTACAACCAGCGCGCGGACTCAGGCGAGCAATGCGCCGCCCTGGTTACCGGCGTTAAACCGGTCATCCGCACCGCTTTGGTGTATATTTTAACACCCGGCGACATTCCCGTTTCTGCCGCCGCCCTTGATGCGGTTAAACGCTACCTTATTAACCCTGTTGACTCCCGTGAAGCCTCGCCGGATATACCGGAAACCCTTGAGGAAGCTGAAACCAATCCTGACGACGTTCCGGTACTGCGCGGTTTCATTGCAGCTAACAATACGGCAGATGGCATGGCGGCTAACACTGACGACCTTGAGGAAATAGCCCGCAGCTACGGCCTCGCAATGTCGGCGGAAGACCTGCGTTTTTGCCGGGACTGGTTTGTCTCCATAGGGCGGGACCCCACCCTGGCGGAACTGCGGGTGCTGGACACCTACTGGTCGGATCACTGCCGCCATACCACCTTTAACACTATTCTGGAAAAAATCGAAATAGCCGACGGCCCCTTTGCGCCAATGCTGCAAAAAGCCCTTGCGTTATACGAAACTGCCAGGGATGAAGCCTACGGCCCCGGTTCCACCCGCCCCCGCTCGCTCATGGATATGGCCGTCATAGGCGCAAAGGTTTTAAAAAAGCGGGGACTTGCCTGCGACGTGGATGAATCCAAAGAGATCAACGCCTGCACCGTTAAAGTACAGGCCGAATTCAGCGACGGCTCATCTGAGCCCTGGCTGCTGCTTTTCAAAAACGAGACCCACAACCACCCTACCGAGATAGAACCCTTTGGCGGGGCCGCCACCTGCCTGGGCGGCGCAATCCGGGACCCCCTTTCGGGCCGGGCGTTTGTGCACCAGGCCATGCGGGTTTCCGGCGGCGGCGACCCCAGGGTTCACCTGGATGCAACCCTGCCGGGAAAACTGCCCCAGATAAAAATCGCCCATGAAGCCGCCGCCGGTTATGCGTCATACGGAAATCAGATTGGCCTTGCCACCGGCCAGGTGTCCGAATTCTACCACCCCGGATTTTTGGCAAAACGTATGGAACTGGGCGCAGTAATCGCCGCGGTTCCCGCCGCCTGGGTACGCCGCGAAGAACCTGCGCCCGGCGATCTGGTGATCCTCGTTGGCGGCAAAACCGGCAGAGACGGCATAGGCGGCGCAACCGGCTCGTCCAAGGTACACTCAGGGGAATCGGTAAAGACCGCCGGGGCGGAAGTCCAGAAAGGCAACGCCGTGGAAGAGCGCAAACTCCAGCGCCTATTCCGCAATCCTGAAGCAACCAGTTTTATCAAACGCTGCAACGACTTTGGCGCAGGCGGCGTATCGGTGGCAGTAGGCGAACTTGCCGCCGGGCTCGACATCGATCTGGACAAAGCGCCGAAAAAATACGCCGGCCTCAACGGCATAGAGCTTGCGATTTCCGAATCCCAGGAGCGCATGGCGGTGGTAGTTGCCGCCGCTGACGCCGAAACTTTTATTCAGCTTGCCGCCGCCGAAAACCTTGATGCGGTGGTTATTGCCACCGTAACCGCAGGTGATGATACCGCAGCAAAAAACAGGGCCGCCCTCCCCGAACCAAAGGTTCGCATGAAATGGCGGGGCAAGACCATTGTGGACCTGTCCAGAAAATTTCTCGATTCAAACGGCGCGTCCCGCTCGGCCCAGGTGCAGCTCCCCGCCGATGCCTCGCCGCCACGGCATGATAGTTATGCGCCATCCATGCAAGAAAGTTATGCGCCATGTGAACAAGGCGGCGCTGCGTCAAACCTGCCCCCTGCCGCGCTATTGGACAATCTTGAGCGGGAACTCATGTCCCTCCGTTCAGGAAGCCGCCGGGGCTTGCAGGAACGTTTTGACGGTTCCATAGGCGCTTCATCGGCGCTTTTCCCCTGGGGCGGCGCAGAACAGGGAACCCCGGAGTGCGGTATGGCAGCCCTGCTTCCTTCGCTGGAAAAACAGAGCCGCACCGCAAGCCTTATGAGTTTTGGCTACGATCCCGAGCTGATGGAACGCAACCCCTACGAAGGCGCCAAGGGCAGCATAAGGGAGGCTCTGGCAAAATTTGCCTGCATGGGCGGCAATCCCCAAAAGGCAAAACTCAGCCTGCAGGAATATTTTGAGCGCCCTCAATCCCCCGAATCCTGGGGCAAGCCGGCTGCGGCCCTGCTGGGCGCATTGGAAGCGCAGCTCGCACTGGGGGTTCCCGCTATAGGCGGCAAAGATTCCATGTCAGGTAACTACCGTGACAAAGCGCATAACATCGACATCACCGTGCCGCCAACGCTGATTGCTTTTGCCGCCGGAACCACCCCGGCGGCTTCGGTACGCTCAGGCGCGCTCTGTGGCAAAGCGGGCAATGTGATCATCATTCTCGCCCAGACCGCAAACGCCCCCGAGTGGGACACTTTCAAAGCAAACATGGACGCTCTTGCTGCCCTGAATGCCGTCGTCTGCTCCACAGCCGTCGTCTGCTCCACAGCCGTCGTCTGCCCTGTAGCCGATGTTAGCGTTAGCTGCGTCTGCTCTGCCTATCCCGTAGTCTCAGGCGGGGTGGCTGTAAGCCTTGCCCTCATGGCCTTTGGCAACAACACTGGAATTGAAGCAAAGTCCGGCAGCCTTTCCCTCGCTGCCAATGCCGCATATCAAGGCTCAATTCTTGTGGAAATTGACGGCGCCGCGTACCGGAACAATCCCGCAATCGCCGAGATTCTCGGAAAAGCCGGCGCCTGGGAAATCGCCGCCATCAGCATTGAGGAACCAGTGTTTCGCATAACAGATGAGGAAAACGGCGAATTGCAAATAGCCGAAACTCCCCTGGCGGTACTTCGCCGGGCCTACGAATATCCCCTCTCCAGGGTCTATCCCCAAACATCGCCCGACCGCGAAGCGGACGACGGCTACAAAGTAGACGACGGCTACAAAGTAGACGACGGCTACAAAGTAGACGATGACCCCGAAGCGGCGCAAAAAACCGAAATTCAAAAACCCCAGGCGCCGTATATTTCCCGTTCCGGTGCTGCCGCTCCGCTCGTGGCGCTTCCGGTCTTCCCGGGTACCAACTGCGAGTGGGACATGGAGCGGGCCTTTCGCAAAGCAGGCAGCCGTACCAGGCAGGTGATTTTCAGAAACCGCAGCCGGGAAGACATTGCCGAGTCAATCCGGGAATTAGCGGCCGCAATAAGCGAAGCGCAGATACTTGCCCTTTCAGGCGGCTTCAGCGCCGGCGACGAACCCGAAGGCTCAGGCAAATTCATCGCCAATGTGCTCCGCGCCCCGGCAATCGCCTGCGCCGTAAATGAACTGCTTGAAAAGCGGGACGGCCTCATCCTGGGAATCTGCAACGGCTTCCAGGCCCTCATCAAACTGGGCCTCGTGCCTTACGGCGCTTATCGTGCCGCAGATCCTTCCATGCCAACCCTCACCTTTAACCGGATAGGCCGCCACGTTTCCCGCATGGTACGTACCAGGGTCATGTGCAACAGCTCCCCCTGGCTCGCCCTGGAGGAACCCGGCGCCATACACGTCATTCCCGTCAGCCACGGCGAAGGCCGCCTTGTTATACGCCATGAAGAAGGGGAAGAGCTGTTTAAAAAAGGCCAGGTCCCTTTCTGTTACGCCGGCGCGGATGGCCAGCCCACCATGCACGAGCCTGACAATCCCAACAGCTCTGATTTCGCCATTGAGGGCCTCACCAGCCCCGATGGCAGAATCCTGGGCAAGATGGGACATTCAGAACGCTGCGGCGAGTATGTGCATATCAATATACCGGGCAACAAGGAACAGCGTATTTTTGAGGCAGGGGTCAGGTATTTCAGGTAGGGGGGCTAGCGGTCATGCCTTTTCCGGCATACCGCCGCATTTTCCGTCGCCCCCCTTACGCTTCGTAGTCCTCACTCGTCGCTTCGCTCCTCGCTCCGGTCTACTGCGCTATCCCCCATTGGTAAACCAAAAACGGTGCCGCCAGGCACTCCTGTGCTTTCCTTAGCAGAGATCAGCAACTGCGGGTTGTGAGCCATCATTAAAATACGCATATACTTCAAAATTATCGGTTGGTAATACTTGTATTACTTTTGGCCAAAAATATTTTGTATTCAATTTATTCATTTTTAGTTTCCTTACACCAGTACCGCCAAAACAATATGCTTTTTCATACACTTCTCCTTCATACGTAATAGTATCACAGGTCGCGGGTTTTTTTCAATGAACACGCAAAGGCGGACCACGCAGCGGGGACACGGCTCATTACAGCCGGTTTTTCCCTTTTTTACCGACACGGTGTTAATTTTACCGTCTTTGTATATCCATTTGCAGCCTGTTTTGTGGAAAACCGCAATTTTGTGTGGTACCTGTCACCCTTGCACTCCGCTTCATAATTTCATGAAGGTATCAAGGAAACCTTTCGGGGAAATAACCGGCAGTGTTCCTGCATGGTCCAGGAAATCCCCATCACGGGTAATAATATAATCAACTCCGTTTTTTTGAGCGCAGAGTGCAAGTATCGCGTCTTCATAATCCGGTAATGGGAAATTGATTGCGTTCTCACAATCAGCGGCATACAGGTCAAGTACGGAAAATACCGTAAAAAGATACCGCAGTTTATCTCGTGTTATAGCATCGGAAAAATACTTGCGGGTAATATAATAAATATCGGTAATGGTGTTGGCGGTAATATAACAATCAAGCGCTTCATTCGCCGCGAGCATAACAATCTGCTCTGCCTCCTTGCGGAAAGGTTCGCGGCAGGCGACAGCATCAAGCACCACATTGGTATCCAGCAGCACTTTCACTTCGATAGCCGTTCCTCGCGTGCGGCATCCAAATCAACATCGGGGGGAAGCATCCCTATAAGAGCGTGGGCGGCTGCAATTTTTTCCTCTTTGGAAAAACCAGGCTGCTTTTCTACCGGGGTCAGGGTGATTGTTCCACTGGTTTCCCGCACCCGTACTGTGGCACTGTGAAAATGGCTTTGTACATAATCCGCGATGACTGCGGTATCCAAAATCTGTTCATGCATGGTCTTATCCTTATTATTATTTTACCGGAAAAAGACAGGGGTATGCAAGAAGGACATCACGCCGGATTTGCCGTTACCGGCCACATTATTGTTCACCTGCTTAACAAGCGGCAACAGGGATTTAAGGGCTTTTTCTTGCGGGGTATCCAGGAACATTATAGGCCTGTTGGCAGTGTAATACAAAACACCGTGGAGGGCGGGAAAGGGAACTGAAATGGCGTCTGACACTTCTGCGTTCATCCGAAATGGTACCACATCCGGGTGGGGGATTGCCTTTATCACCCAAACCCTTATACTGAATATAAGCATGGAGGAATTATAGCGCTTCACTATACTTATGAAATGGATGATGATTTTTATGTCGGCTACCTTGACGACTATCCTGAATATCCAACTCAAGGCGAAAATCTGAAAGATTTTGAGGAAAATCTTTTGGACATATACAAAATGATCCGTGATGGAACACTCGAAACCACTAAACAGCACGGCGTTTTGGAAATGGCGTAATGAACCGGCAGGATTTTATCAAAATCCTTAGGTAGATATGGCGTGTTTTTTGATCATCACGGGACACGGCATGATATATTTGTACATGAAAAAACCGGAAAAAAATCCCCGTCCCCCGGCATAAAGAAATGAAAAATAAATTTTTACAACTTGTATTAAAAGAAATACCTAAAGACTGAATTGAGCCGGACGCCATATGCGGTTACTAGTCCTCATCGAAATTTAGTGCCTGTCACCACTGCGCTCACCCTGGAGTTAGTGGAACGGCGTTATGGCAGGGCCGCGACGATCATTTCAGGCCAGCTTCCACACTCCGCCTGGCATGACCTCTTTCCCGACCCCACCTTGGCCGATGCCATTCTTGACCGGATTATCCA
>BNVF01000082.1 GCA_025997895.1 Spirochaetia bacterium | reverse complement strand
GATTAAGACAACATTGCTTTCAAAAAACTCAGTCTTTGGACTATGTACCAATACAGCACCGCCGCCTGAAATATACTCTCCTCAGCTTCTTTTTGAGGGATTACTATGATTAAACCGGACAGCAGTGCCCATGCTGATATATATAAATTTTCTCGGCATTTTTTTCATTTTCGTCTAGCCAAACCTGAAAAAACAACCGATATTCCCATAATGGGGGTTTCTCAATTACCATTAATAATGCTTGTGTACTTAAAATACTAAAAAGAACATCGGTTGAAATTTTCCGCATTTTTAACCTGTCAGCAAGAGAGGATTTAAATAGATAAGAAAATTGAATCAGAAGAGTATTTTCAATATCTTTTATAATGTCAAATGGGAAAGTCCAAACAGAATCAGTATTTCTTATACGTTCAATAAAATTAAAAACCTCTACAGTATCAACAACAGAAGAAAAATCATTTTCCTTGTTCTTCTTCCAAAGCTCAAATGCCGTTAAAACATTTTTTTCAATAAATACATAAATGGGTATCCCTTTGTTCTTTGCTTCAATATATTCAAGGTTGGTGATTGATTTACCTGATTTTTCATCAATATATCCATATCTACCGCCAATTATCAATATTAGGATATCAGCATATAGTTCAACTTTCTTTTTACAGTTTTCAAGTGTACTTAAGTCTGTATCAATAGGAAAAGTGGAATTCTCTGATAAAAGGGATTCATACCCCATCCCTTCAACAAATTGATGTAATTCATTCCTTACCTGTTTTAAGTCATAAAAAGTTGAACTAATCATTATCACTGGCTTGTTCATATATACTTCACTAACCCCAAATATCCTTCCTCATGCTGATTGTCTTGCGGTTTTTGTTAAAAAGTTCATCATTCTGGATGAAGCCGTTTTTTTGGTAAAAGGCCAAAACGCCTTCATCGTGTTCTATGTCGGCATCCACAGTGAGGAAGCGTGCGGCACAATAATCGTCATTACAACCCAAGGCTTTCCATATAGCCGCGCCTATCATAAAGGAGCCTATTCCTTTGTATTTTTCCGAAAACGGCTGGGAAACAGCAAGTTTGGCGATCTTTATGGCGGGTATGGTCTTGAAGGGGTAGTTGAGGTTATGAAGTTCTTTTTCCGTTGCCGACAGTTTGATGGCATCCGCTATCAAGGACATATAAGCGGCTACTGCTCCGGTAGCCTGTTCCCTTAAAAGCCAAGTCTTTGCGATATGGTCATTCTGCGAACGAAGGGCATCTTTATAAAGATACTCGTTATATTCTTCAATGGGGCAGGAAAAACCCGTAAAGGGCGTTGAAGGGGTAAGAGTCTCCAGTTTATAGGCGGAGCTGTGTTCCTTACTGCCAAATTGGGTTCGCATAGGTCTATTTCTCAAATTGCCTGTAATATGCCACCAGTTTTTCGTTCCGCTTGATAACTTTGGGGGATATAGGCTTGAGTATCTGTTCTATGACTTCCCGCACCATTTTTTTGTCTTTTATCTCCGTTGGCTGGACGGGCTTAACTTTAACGGCCAATTGAATACCTCTCTGTCAAATTTACCAGAAACAGGAGTTGATGGCAAGAGTAAATTTATCCTTTTTCCGAAAATTCCTCATTTTGCAGGTTTGTCCCATTTTTCTACTATAATAAGGGGCTTATTTTGTCCCTATGGATAACGAAACACAACTACATTCCTTAATCCCCCTGGCCGACTTCAAGGCAGTTTTGGGCCTTGATGACCGGGAAGACCCGATGAGCCGCTACTGCCTTATCACGGCGACTTACACCATTGAGCAATACTGCATGAGGCGGCTTTTTCTTAAAAAACACTTTGAGCGAATTGAAACTAACGGCGATCTGCTCCTGCCCTTGCGGGAATATCCGGTGCGGGAGGTTCTAGCGGTGTATGCCCTGGGCGGGATTGGGGAAACCGGGGAGCTGGTTGAGCCGGAATTCTACCGGGTTATACCTGAACTGGAAGCGGAAAATGAGGGATTGCCGGAGGATACGATCTATTCCCTGTCGCTGTCCCCTGCCTTGTTTCGTGGGCGGGGGGTGTCTGCGATAAAGGCGGGGTACCGGGCGGGGTATGGCTGCGGGGAGGCTCCGCCTGATCTGGCCTCGGCTTGCCTTGAGTTGGCGGCATGGAACATGGGCCGGTATCGGGGACGGCGGATCGGGATTACCGGGAATGTCCGGGGAAGCGGGAAAGATGGAGAACACCTTGAGGCTTCCATGCCGGAGAATGTGCGGTTGCTACTGGAACCGTATCGCCGGAGGACTATATGAGCGATTGCCGGGCCTTGGACAACCAGAGGTTGTTTGTTGAGGAAGCGATTATTGGCGGGGTGAAGCGGCTCCTGTCCGGGCGGGTGAATGAGGTTTTGAAGGAAACGGAATTTTATTTGCCCCTTATCGAGTTTGGCGGCTATGAGGGCGGTTCCGCCGTGGTTCCGGTGATTTCCCTTTCCACTTGTGAGCGCACGGAAAAAGAGCGGATTATCCAGCTTGACGCTTACGCCCTGACTATTACCTTTACCCTGCCGGAAACGCCGGAAAGTGAATTGTGTTGTTATGCCTACGCCGCCGCTCTGGATAGGGCTTTGGGGGAAGATCCGGCTTTGGGCGGCGTGGTTAGCCGTGCGGTGCTAGCGGGGAAAAAATATATACCGCCGAAAAAAGCGCATTGCGGGGACGGTTGGGAAGTGGTCTTGTCGCTGCGGGTAACGGTTGAAGGCGGCAACAATGATTATTAACGGCTGTGATTGTTCCATCGTGATTAAAACCGCTTACCGGGAATTCGGCGTTCCCTATGTTGAGGAAACGATTAGGGAGGCGGTATCGCTCTTGCAAGAGCAAGCGTCTATTGAGGGTAACGGCTCCTGCAAGGCAATCAGAAAAAGCGTAGGCGTTACCGGGTGCGTGGTTACTCCCCTGACTATCGGGACGGCTCCCCTGCTGCTGTATCTGGCTATGGGGTCGGCGGGACTGCCCCTGTTTGTGTCTGAAACCCGGAATGTTTATCAGTACCGCTTAGACCTTGTTCCGATGGAGGGCGGGGCCTGTTTTGATTTGGTGCAAGACCGGGGCGGGGAACGGCGGCTTTTTGAGGGGTGCCGGGTTAAGGGGTTTGAACTGCGCTTCCACCGTGGCGAAGCGGTATATCTGAAACTTGACATTTGCGGGGAGTTTGCCCCTGCTGTTTACCCATATTCAGAAATTCCTGTAACAGAGGTCGGGGAACGCTTTAGTGGAGATTGTGTTTGTTACCGGATAAACGGCATTGAATACAAAAATATATACGGCCTTACCCTTTCGGCGAAAAGAGAGGGCGGGACTAAAACGGAATTGTGGATTAAGAGGGCTTTGAATAAAGGGCC
Source organism: Spirochaetia bacterium (assembly GCA_025997895.1). Classification (GTDB taxonomy): domain Bacteria; phylum Spirochaetota; class Spirochaetia; order Treponematales; family Breznakiellaceae; genus WQXQ01. The sequence goes on along the minus strand of BNVF01000082.1, from coordinate 9,311 downwards.
TGATTTGCCGGGGCTTATTGAGGAACTCACCATAACGGCGCAACTGCTTTCTGAACCTCAACCGAGCGCGGAGCGTGAAGGTTCCCCTCTTGACAAATATGAATACCGGCATTTTGGGATGTTTCGCATAACGATAAAACGGCTGGTGCTGATTTCTGACGAAACGGCTGTTGACTGCGCCGACGGGGTGATCGGGCCGCTTCGGTATTATGTGGCGGGTACTGTCTGTAGTGAAGTCTTTACCTCTACGGGGGAGACCATAGCATGAAATTTTATGAAGTTGACAATGCCCTACAAGAAGCAATTATTGCCGCTGACAAGCCTGTCCGGGTAAAAATACAGATTGAATTACCCTGGGGATTTGAGAGCGTTTTCGAACAGGATATTTTAGAGGCGGATTTTTACGGTTTGAAGGAAGTTGCAGGGGGAACATCGGCACGAGGGGAAATACTTCTTGATAATCCGCAAGGAACTTATTCATATACCTCTGCTGGCCCCAGCACGAAAGTAAAGATTTCGTTTTCTCTTGGTGATGGGCTTCCCTATTTTGAACGGTTTGTATTTTTCCTTGACGATAACGGCATACAGGACATTAGGGGGCCGGGGCGCAAGCGGTATGTCCGGTTGGGGCTGCAGGACTTATCGGCACAGTTACGGAAAACCGATGAGAAGCGGGACTGGACTTCTCCGGCTGTGTTTGCCTATTCGGTGGTTTGCGATAAAACACAAGCGGAAAAATCCCTTGTCCACGGCATAGCGCAACGGGCGGGGTTATCTGTTACCGATATTGATTGTTCGACTATTCCGGTAACGCTCCCCTTTGTACGACTGACAAAGAACATTTGGACGGAACTTTCCAGCCTTGCAACAGCGTACCGCTGTCATCTGGAATGTGCGCCTGAAAAACCGCTGGTGTTCGCTCATTCGCCCTATCAAACAGAGCCCTTGCAGGATGATGAATGCTCCTACACCTTTACCGGGCAGGATATTTTTTATTTACGAAAAACTGATAGAGCGGAATTGTACCGGAACAGTGTACGGTTAAAAATCAACCTGCCTATAGCGTTGGAAAAACGGGAAATTTGGCGGTATGACGAAGCACCGGTTTTGTATGATGAATTTCTGCAAGCGCATTACCCTTTCAAATATCCGCTTGTCCGTGAAATTGAAGAGGGAAACTATGAAGCCCATTATTCGATTATTGATACTGGCGGCAAAGAAAGGGCGGTAATTTTCGCTGATGACATAGACAGTAAAGAGGAAACGGAAAACCGCCTTGACTATGACGGAGGGCCTTTTTCTTATTCGGCATACGATGTTACTACCCACACAGACAAGGCTATTCTGACACTCCACAGAGAAACTGACGGTGATTTATACAAGGCGGCGATTTATGGGCGGCCTATTGTTCTTGATTTGAACCGTTCCTGCTTTAAGCATGACAGCGAAGGGATAGCGGCCTACGGTACGGCGGCATTGAATGTTACCGGCTCTTATTTTTCGGAATATGAAATAAATGGTAAACCGCATTATGAAGATTGGGTAATCCGTGAACTGGCAGAGCGAATTCAAAACAGGCGGGAATTCACCGTTAAAACCCACCGGGGATTGTTCAACGCACGGGTGGGCGCAAAAGTCCGCATATTAACACAAAGAGAATTATTGAACGGCACGATTAACGCTTTTACTTTCCGTTACCGGAAAAATGAGGCGTTTCAATCGTCATTTCGCATAACGGAAGGGGGAAGTGATGAGGAATAAAAAAGCAATCATACAAGGAGGAAATTCTATGACCAATGAGGACAGGCGACTGATTGTTGAGACCCTTGGGGAAATGAGGCAACTGAAAGGGGAAATGAAGGAATTCAAGGAACACGTCATCGGACGGGTTCAGACTTTGGAAAAAAAGGAGGGAGAACGGAGCAAGGAGCGGCTGACGGTGATTAGCATTTTGATTTCCTCGGCAGCCCTGGCGGTGAGTTTCATCGTTAATTTTGTGAAACATGGAGGGAAGTAATGATTAAGTGGGAAAGAATTATGGAAAACGAAAAACGGCAATTTGAGAAAATGTCTGAATTGGACAGGTTCATTTATTTTCTCTTGCTTCAATTCGGCTCGCCGTATTCGTGGGGCAAGGAAAACCCGGAAGGGTCGGACTGTTCCGGGGCGGTGTGTCTGGCTTTGTATGCGGCTACGGGGCTTTTGATACGGACTACCGCGGACGGACTTTTGAAACAGGTTTTTACCAAGGTAAACCCCAGGGCTTCCGATATTCGGGCGGTGTTCTACATCACGAAAAAAGACAAGAAGCATGGGGATGGAAATGCTGTGCCGGGAACGGCTACGCACGTTGCGGGGATTTTGGAAGATGGGGTTATTCTTAATTCGCAAGAGCCTTACGCAAAGGTACGCCGCATTACCGAAGTATCGGACTGGTTTCAAAAGCAGGGGCATGAAGTAGTTGTCCGGGGGTTAGACCGTGAAGCCCTGGTACGGCTGGCAAAGGACGGTAAAACCGCCTACGGGCTGGACGCTGAATTTTCACGGTATTTTGAGACAGGGAGAAGTTAGGAGGGAGGAATGAGGAAGGAAAAAATGAATCTTTGTGTTGATTGCCTTCATTGCAAAGTGTCGGCGAAGTCCACGAAAAACAACCGGCTGTGCTTCTGCGCCGAAAACAAAAAGTGGGAGCGGCACCGGGAAGCGTATTGGCTTACCAAAAAAGTCTGTACTGAATTTTACGATATGAGGGCATGAAAAAATGCCCTCCGTGGCATTTTTTCATGTTGGAGTTTTTGCTCTGCAAAAACTCCGCCTAAAGCATTATAACACCGCCTTCCATGGCGGAAAGGAAAAAGAATGAGCGATAGTGACGGAATTCAGTTTTCTGACAGGCCGAGTTGGGAACATACGGTTAAGGAACTGTTGATCATTTTGGGGAAAAGGGTCTTGTCTTTGCCGTCTAAAATGATTGGCTTTAAGCCTTTTTGCTTGTATCTCTCAACATGGCTTCTGGTTAAGGGCCTTATCCGTGATTGGATTTGGTTCAGTGTGATGGTGGCGGTGTTGTTTGGCATTGTGGGCCTGAAAGTCCTGTCTCGCTGGAAGGAGGACAGATGACGGATTTTACGAAGGGGATTATTGCGGGGGCTGCAGCTTCTGTAATTGTGTTTGGTATTATTTTCGCCATTGGTTTTTTCAATCGGCGGGATAAGGAGTTGATGGAATATGTTGAAACACAAAACGAAATTCAACAACTGCGGGAAGATTACGGCAATCGTGATCCTTATGAGTTTCTTGACGAGGTTCCCGGTGTTCGGGGAGCCGCCGACAACGCCGCCGATGACTTCAGGCGAAAGCGGGACGAGGCAGTTCAGCGAATACGAGGTAGATACGCTGATTGACGATCTGACAACTGCGGCAGAAGAAGCAATAGAAAAGGCAGCGGCAGAAGCGGCTAAAGCCGCTGCCCTGGCCGCTCTTGAGCGGGAAGCTGCGGCGATCCGGGAAGCAGCGCAACAGCAGGCAGAAGCGTCAAAGTGGCGGAGTGAAGCGGAGACAGTGAAACGAAACGGCATTAAAAACGCCGTGATTGCCGGGGTGATTTGTTTTTTGGGCGGGGCCGCTGTGGGCGGCGGGGTTATTGCTATTTACGGAGGTAGGTAATGAAAGAGCATATCAAGGTTAAGGGTATGGTGACGGTTCGGGTCTTTGATAAGGACGGGAAAATCAAGCGAAGGGCGCCGGGTTGGTTGGGGAGCATAGCTCCCCTTAGACAATTACTGCGGATTCAGGGGCGGCCCTATGAGCAACGGTTTCATAATATTGTTACTCGTGAAGGGGACGCCTTAATTGCTGATGCTTTGTTGGCAAGCCCTAACAAGGCGAAGGTTACCAGTTCCAGCGGATATATTCAGGTGGGAACGGGCTGGACGGGGAACAGCACGAAAACCAATACCCGGTGTAATACGCCGACCGGGAGCATGAAAGCCCTTGATAGTGGGTACCCCGCATTGAAAGCGGCTTGGGGAAGTACCGGGGACACGACTTTAACCTACCGGGCAACTTTTGCGGCAGGGTCTTTAAACGTCAACGGAATAAATGAGGCTTGTTTGCTCAATGGCAATACGGGTTCCTCTAACTGTCTGGCTTATGCACAGATTACGCCGGTGGTAAACGTCACGAGCAGCGACACCCTGCAAATACTATGGGAAATCACAATACTCGGCCAATAGCCTTTCAGCAATCTCTATCTGACTTTCCACTTACGGTTGACCTGGGGCGGAAAGTTCCAGATTGGGGGCTTACTCGATGGGGAAAAGCAGGTTCTGTTCCTCCACTGCGCTTTAGGCCGCCCGGTGATGAGGCTTATGCTCTGCGAGGAAACAAAGGGCAGCTTCTCTATAAGGGCCGGGAAAAAAGTCATCGTTTTACGATTCTGAATGACGGCGCATTTGAGTATGACTGCATTTTGAAAAAGGAGCCGCAAAGCAATGTCATTTGTATTGCGATGGATGGGGCGGAACACTACGATTTTTTTCGGCAGCCTGATTTTGTCCACGATCCATTTTTGAAGGGCAGCTACGCTGTTTACAAGAAAGAAACGCTCAACGGTGAAGGGACGGGAAAACTCTGCCATATTCACCGGCCTAAAATTATTGATACCAGGGGGCGGTGGGTTTGGGGTGATTTGTCCATTGTTGGGAATACCCTTTGTATCATTATACCGGAAAGGTGGCTTGCGGAGGCGGCTTATCCGGTGATTGTTGATCCGACGATTGGGACTACCACGATTGGCAGCCAGTCCACTTGGGAACAAGACCCTGGGGAACCTTGGGTTCCGGTAACCAATGAAATATCAATACCGGTAAACCGTTTTCTGGTGAATCAAACAATCAACGGCCTTTGTACGGCAAAATTTTATGCCTACAGTAATGAGGAATGGGAGTCCGGGGGCTATCCGGTATTATATTCTGATAATGGCAATAAGCCTCAAGCCCGCAAATCGACACAGGAAAATTATATTGACCTTGAAGTGTATACCGGTAAGCCTGTGGGATGGCGGATTGGGACGTTTCGGAGTAATGGGGCGATTTCAAGCGGCTCTTATATTTGGTTTGGATTGGCGGCGATTTATTTCTGGTATGCCCGTTTTGATTACGGGCTTAAAAGTTTCCATGGTGAATGGGACTGTGAAACGATTCCTAATACCTATCCCACTAACGGGCAGTGGTATGACAATTACAAAATGTCCATGTACTTTGAATATACCTCCGCACAAAATTATACCCGGACACTTATCCAGGGCGTGAGTTTGACTGATACCCGGAAACTGACGGTGGATTATAAAAAGACTTTGACCATGAATGGGCAAAATGTTACTGCCCTGGGGCATGGGTCGAGTTATTACCGGGAACATACGGCCCAAGTGAAGGGGACGGATGCGGCGCTCTGGCTGCGGGGAATGTACCGGACTATTAGTGAGACAATAAAGATATTAAATCCTTTGAGTTACTGCCGGGATTTCCTGCGGAAGATTTTAGAAACTTCACAGGCCTTTACAGATACTACCCGGAAGGCTGATAACAAGCGGACGGTTTTAACGAGCGGGGGAAGTAATGATGGTATTACCTGGGGACGGGGATTTTTCAGGTCTGTCTTAATGGTACTAAATACCAGCGATACAAACAATATCTTGATTGCCCTTACCCGGAACATTGCGGAGTGGGCTTCCACTTTGGACAATGCAGGACATTTGGGCGATTATTTCCGGGGGCTTTTTGTGGAAGCAGGAAACATGGCGGAAACGGATCATCTTTCGGCTTACTACCGGAAACAAGAGGATACGGCTTACACCGAGGCGATTCTCCTGCGGTCTCTTTTTATGATTATCCGTCTGGTTACCGTTGGGCTTGTCCGGGATTTTATTCTAAAACGGTTTCTTAAATCCAATGAGGATATTGTTTTGAAAAGTCCGGTATGCCGGGACTTGGAAATTGATAGCTGCCTATAAATCTGCATTCAGGCAGATTTATAGGCTTGGAGTTTTGCATAGCAAAACTCCACGGACATATCACAGCCGCCATCTGTGGCGGCGGGAAGGGAGAACTGGTATGAACAGAATTTACAAAGGACAATCGGCTTTACGGATTACGGTTAAAACCTTTACCGACTTGGAAGGGATAGAAGCTGCGGTTATTAGATACCGGAAACCGGGCGGCGACTTGGGGGAGTTTTCCGCTGGCGTTGCTGATAGCGCAAAGGGGGTTATTTTCCATGAGTGCCTTGAGGGGGAGATTGACGCTTCCGGCTGGTGGGCGTTTTGGGCTTTCATTATTTTTGCGGATGGGAGAACGGCGGCGGGGGAAACAGCGAAGGTATTTGTGTGGAATGAGGGGGACGGATAATGCCGAAACGTAAAACGATTGAAGAACGATACAATGAAAATATTCGCAACCAACAAAAAACTCTTGAGGAATTTGCGGCCTATGAAATTGAGTGGGCTGATGATTTACTCTTGTGGTACAGAATACGCAAAGAGGAAATTTCCGATGATGAATACCGGGCTGTAGCGTTTTTCAAAAACCGGGAATACCTCCGCAAGCCGGGGTCTTTAACTTTGGTATACGAAATGTATCTGCGATGTATGCGGGAATTGCCGGAAAATACAAGGGAAATTGCTTTTGATTTATTGGCGTTCCGCTTCAAAATGTACGCCGAGGTGTTAAAGAAGGGAGGATTTTCTTGACCTGCGGTCAAGAATTCCGATTGTACTTGTTTGCTCACGCAAACTAAATCTAAGGAGTATAGACTAATGGCAGAGCCGATAGGAGACGAGAGTATTTATCTGCGGATAGCTCAATTTGAAAAGGGGCTTATTCAGTACACGGATACGACTAACGCATTTAGATTGTTCACAAAATACGGCAAGGATATTCGCTATAATGCCCCTTGGAAAAAATGGCTGGTGTGGAACGGGGCGTATTGGGAACTGGATGAGGGCTATATGGTGCATGATAAGGGCCTCCAGATGATCAGGGGAATTTATGCTGAACTGATTAAGACAGCCGACTACCGGGATCGCCTTGATATTGAGAAACACGCCATGCAGAGCGAGAGCGCACGGCGGCGCAAGGCTTTTATCGAGGTTGCATCGTGGATACCGGATCTGAATGTGAAAACCGATCACCTTGATACTAACCCCTGGCTGCTTAATGTGGAGAACGGCACCGTTGATTTGCGAACCGGGGAGCTGCGGGAACACCGGCAAGAGGACATGATTACCAAAATTGCCCACGTTACTTATGACAAAAACGCCGACTGTCCTATCTGGCGCAATTTCCTTATGGAGATAATGAACTACAACGCCGAATTGATACGGTTTATTCAAACGGCGGCGGGTTGGGCCATTACCGGAAACACCTCGGAACAGTCAATGTTTATTCTCTTTGGTACAGGGGCCAATGGGAAAAGCACGTTTCTTAACACGATTATGAATTTGTTGGGGGACTACGCCATTGCCACCCCTACAGAAACTTTTATGAAAAAAAGCGGGGATCAGATTACCAATGATATAGCCCGATTGCGGGGAACACGGTTTGTTACCACCACGGAAGCGGAACAGGGGCGCAGGCTTTCTGAACCGCTTATAAAACAAATTACCGGGAATGACCGGATGACGGCACGGTTTCTGTATGGGGAGTTTTTCAGCTTTGTGCCTACGTTCAAGATTTTCATGGCGACTAATCATAAACCTGTCATTAAGGGAACCGACCACGGTATTTGGCGGCGCATAAAACTGATACCCTTTACTAATCGTATACCGGAAGAAAAGCAGGATAAAAACCTTGAAGAAAAATTGATGGCGGAGGCAAGCGGAATTCTGAATTGGCTTTTGGAAGGTGCCAAACGCTGGACGGAGGAGCGGCTTAAAACGCCGCAGATTATTACCAGCGCAACCGATGAATACCGGGGGGAAATGGACGTTATCGGGAACTTTATCCGGGAACGGTGCGCCCAGGAACCGGGGGCTTCTATCAGGGCAAGGGAACTGTTCAAGTGCTATCAGGACTGGTGCGACGATAACAACGAACACGCCTGTAGTGAAAGGTTCCTTGGGCTGCGCCTGAAGGAATTGGGGCTTGAGCAGAAGCGGCTTGCCGATGGGCGGTATTGGAAAGGCATAATGGTCAAGAGCCAGCCGGCTTAGTTTTTTGTTTTGTTCCTCTCCCCCCTGCCCCCTCTCCTTGGTTTGCCGTAAAAGCATGGTTGTAACCTAAAGCGGGAAAACCACCGTGTGATTGGCTGGTGTTAAGTGGGCGTAACCGGATTTTATTATTGTAAAAACAAGCGGATTTTTAGTTGAAAAATATTTCCTGCATACAAATCTGAAAATGGCAAGCAAAAAGTGGCTGTTTTGCGGGGTGCGCACGCTCCCCGCTTGCAAAAAAATTCATCAAGGTTGTAATTGAAGTGCCGGAATGTGTAGGTTCTTGCCGGGTTTCGATAAATATCAACCTACACTTTTTCGATGGTGATTGAGTGGGATTGAGGTTATTCTATTATTCTTTATATTTTATTTATGTATCATAAATAAAAAAAAGGATAAATATATTAAATATATATTTATATAGGGGAAAGGGGAATTCGTGAATTTATCATTCATTCATACACTAGACCGGAAGGCGGCTCATCGGGGATTTCCCCGGCGCAAGTCCCGGAGGCGCTTGCGCCGCAGGGTCTTGTGCCGGGGCTTTGCGACTAATCTCATTTGGGGAAGCGGCCCGCCGTCCCTTTAGGGTCGGCGGGTTTTACGGAGGGGCTTCATCGGTTGCGGCTCGGCGCTTTATCACTGCGGGGAATGTGGCGGTTCGGGGTTCTTCACTTTTTCATCACCGGACGGAGGCCGCCTGTCCGCTTGCGGTCGGGCGGTTATTGCCGGAAAACTTTTCATTACGGAGTTTCGGGGAGGCTTCATCACTTACGTCAGCCGTGGGGCTTAGTACGATGGGCATGATGGGAATACGAAAAGCCGGGTGGGCATAGTACGCCCCGCTGCGGAATGGCGTGGGCGGGGACTGGCCTTGCAAAGGCCAACAGTACCCCCTCCCCCTTCCCCCCCACATCGCTTCCTTATTGGGGGTGGGGGTGGGGGGGGGTGGGGGGGGGAAGATGGAGGGGGAGAGAAGGAGGGAGAAGGGGGGGAAAAAAGGAAAAACGCGGAGAAGTGGAGAGAGGAAAAGAGGTGGGGGGAGAGAGAAGGGGGGGAGAGGGGGAAGGGAAGATGCTTTTTTTTTTCAAGCAGAAGACGG
>BNVF01000081.1 GCA_025997895.1 Spirochaetia bacterium | reverse complement strand
GTACCCGGAAAAGCATCTGGCCGCTCCTTCTCTTGAAGAAGACATCACCCATCTCCGATCCAAGCAGGACAAGGGCGCTCAATTTTTTATGACCCAGCTCTGTTATGATGCGTCCGGTTTTGAGCGCTTTCTGGAAAAAATCCGCAAAGCCGGAGTGAGCGCTCCGATGATCACCGGGATCATGCCGGTCCTGAGCCGGGATCCCGTTATGCGCATGACTCTTTCCAACGGTTGTTCCATTCCGGCGGAACTGGCGGCAATTATGGGAAAATACGAAAAAGATCCCGCCGGATTTACCAAAGCCGGTAAGGAATTTACGGTCTCCCTCATTCGCCGTTTTATGGATATGGACATAGGCGGAATTCATCTGTATACCATGAATAAATGGGAAGCGCTGACAGAAATACTTCTTGCGTGTTCTTTATAGAAGGAAATAAGATCTGAGTAAAGCTTTTTCATCATCATCAGAAGTTTTTGTCTGGCTGTCCCAATTCATCAACCTTGAAAGCGGGCAGACCCCCAAAAGTTTCCGCCTGGACCGGATGGAATCGCTGGCTGAACTTGCAGGCCGTCCCGACCGTTGCGCACCCTCGATCCACATAGCGGGCTCAAAAGGCAAGGGTTCGGTAACGGGAATGATCGTCTCAATGCTGGAAGCAGACGGCCGCCGGGTAGCCCGCTATATGTCGCCTCATATCAGCGATTTTCGGGAACGTATCAGCCTGGGCAACTCGTTTTTTGACGAAGCGGTTTATCGCGCCGCCGGGGATGAGCTGCGGGAACTGGTTGAACAGCGGCTTCCACCGGCAAAGCACAGTCTCTTTGATCCCGCCTGCGAAGACGGGGAGGCCCCCAGTTTTTTTGAACTCCTCACCCTGTATTTTTTTCTCTGCGCCCGCTGCGCCGGCTGCGACGCGCTGGTGGTGGAAACCGGCATGGGCGGCCGCCTGGATTCCACCAACATCGTTGATCCCCTTGTTTCGGTAATAACCCTTATTGAACTGGAACACACCGCCTTTTTGGGCAAGACCATCACCGCGGTAGCCGGTGAAAAAGCGGGCATCATAAAAAGCGGCAGGCCCCTGATTCTGGCAAAGCAGCGCGGCGAAGCCCTGGAAGTTTTCAGAAAAAAGGCCGAAGAACAACGCAGCCCCTTTTTGTATTTCCCGGAACTTGTAGAATTACGGGACATAAAAATTCACGCCGCTGGTACTAACTTTACCATGAGCTTAAAACCGGCGGCTGATACTCGTTATGCGCAATTACAGCAGGCGCCATTGTTCCCCCCGCTGCTTAATCTCGCGGTTCCCGTGCCCGGTCTTATCCAGGCAGAAAACGCTGGCCTTGCGATACTGGCCATGAAAGCCGCATTTCCCCAAACTGGCGATGGCGCCATACGCCGGGGGCTTGAACACTTCCGGCTGCCCGCCCGCTTTGAGCTGCTTTTGCAAGACCCGCCGCTGATCATAGACGGCGCGCACACGCCGGAGAGCGCCGCCGGCTGCGCGGAAACTTTTTGCTCCCTGTACGGCGAAGGGGGAATTTTGCTCTTTGGCTGCGCTGCGGACAAAAACGCCGCCGCTATGGCGGAAATGCTGCTTCCCCGCTTTTCCAGGATTATCATTACCACGCCGGGAACCTTTAAAACGAGCGACCCCGGCAAAGTGTACGAAGCCTTCAACGCCTGCCTTGCCCGGCGCGTACAGGGCTGCGCAGCAACGGGGCGGGTAACGCTTGTCAGGGATACAAAAGAAGCGCTCAAGCAGGCATTAAACCTGGCGCGCGGGGAAAAGCTGCCGGTTCTTTGTATGGGCTCGTTTTATCTGGCGGCGGAGATTCGCAATGCTGATTTTCTAAAATAGCGCTTCCTGTGTAGACTAGCGGAGAACTTCACCACATATTACAATAAAAACACATGGGAAAAATCATCACCGAAAAACTGGAAACCACAGGCCAATATTTCGCTTTTCTGGGAGAGCTGTTCCGCTGTTTGGGGCGGCGGCCTTTCCGTGTTAAGCAGTATCTTTTGGAAATAGAACATTTGGGACTCAATTCGCTTTTTGTGATCATCCTTTCCACGGGCTCCATGGGAATGATCTTTGCCCTGCAAATGGTTTCCCTGCTGCTGGATTTTCAGGCGGAAATCGGGACCGGCGCGGCAGTGGCGGTGGCTATGGGGCGGGAGATTGCGCCGGTTATCACTGCCCTTATGCTTATTGCGAAAAATGGCTCCGCCATGGCGGCGGAGCTGGGAACCATGCGGGTTACCGAGCAGATAGACGCGCTGGAAGCCATGTCTATCAGTGCGGAACATTATCTGGTGCTGCCCAAGGTGGTGGCGTGCCTTTTGGTCTTTCCCATCTTGACCCTCCTGGCGAATATGGTGGGAAGCCTGGGGGCCTATCTGGTTTCAGTGAATCTCTTCAATATAGAGAGCGCCGGTTATGTGGATTATCTGTTTGATTTTCTCAGCCCCAGGGATATTTTTATGGGTCTGGTAAAATCCGCAGTGATGGGCATTATTGTTTCTACTATTTGCTGCTTTACCGGGCTCAGGGCCTCCCAGGGCGCAAAAGGCGTGGGAGATGGCGCTACCAGGGCGGTAGTGGCTTCGTCAGTTTCGATACTGGTGGCTGATTATCTCCTCACCACTATCATACTGAGGTTTATTTACCAATGAGTGTCATTATCCGTACCGAGGACCTTTCCAAATCCTTCGGTTCAAACCACGTGTTAAAAAGCGTTACCCTGGAAATTCCGGAAAAGCAGATCAGTGCTGTAATCGGCCAGAGCGGCACCGGTAAAAGCGTTTTGTTTAAAACCATTATGGGGATGATCAGGCCTGACCGGGGACGGGTGTGGTTTAAAGATACGGAGATTACCGCCCTTAAACAGGATGCATTGATTGCCATACGGCGCTGTTTCGGGTATTCTTTTCAAAATGCGGCTTTGTTTGATTCCATGACGGTGGGCGAAAATCTGGCTTTTCCGTTAAAAGAAGCGCTGCGTCTTAAAGACCGGAAAGAAATCCGGCGGAGGGTGACGGAGATGCTGGAATGGATCGAACTTCCGGGAACAGAGACAAAACGGCCTGATGAACTTTCAGGGGGAATGAGAAAACGTATCGGCGTGGCCAGGGCTTTGATTATGCAGCCTGAGGTGCTTTTTTTTGATGAGCCCACCACCGGACTTGATCCGGTACTGTCCGAAACCATCAATAACCTGGTGGTCAGGGTGAACCGTGAGTTGCACATAACGTGCGTGATGATCACCCACGATATTCCGGCGGCATTCAGGATTGCGGATAAAATTGCCTTTCTGGATCAAGGCTATGTTATTGCCGGAGGAAGCCCAAAAGAAGTGGCCGCTTCGGATCATGATATGGTGAAGGATTTTATAAGAATATCATTCAGCGAGTTACAAGTATGAATGTTTCGAAGTACATAAAAATCGCGCTTTTCTTTATTGTTCTGGGCACTGCCGGCAGTGTCTATATAATAGTTTCCGCCGACGGCCTGAGCGATTTTAGCACCAGAAATTACGAAGCGGTGCTTGCGGACGCCACCGGCCTTTCAACCCGGTCAAAAGTCTATTTGGCGGGAGTGGCGGTAGGCCGGGTTAAGGCGATAAGCCTGGCGGAAAACGAAGCGATTATAAAAGTTGCCTTTCTTAAAAATATACAGATTCGGGAAGGCGCCCTGCTTTCCCGGAAAGCTTCCTCAATATTGGGGACAACGGTGCTCACCCTTGAACCGGGCGGCGAGTTTAATCCTGTCATGTCTCCGGGCAGCAGGATCAATACGAAGAAAGACAACAGCGACATGACTGCGGTAATGGGCACGGTGCAGGATCTGGGCGGGCAAATTTCCCAATTGCTCCGGGACTTTCAGGGTAATCAGCTTGCCCTGCTTTCAATTTCCCTTGAGACTTTCAATTCCATTGCGCAAAAAATCGACAACCAATCCGAAGCCGAATTGGAGCGTATTTCAAGGATTCTTGAATCAACAGCATCGATTGTCGAACGAATGGATCGTGTTCTGGCCCAGGCCGAATACAACGGAACCGGACCGGCGGCAGATGTATATGGCACACTGGAAAACCTCCGCCTGATAACCGAGGAGATCCGCAAGGGGCAAGGCAATGTGGGCCAGGTGATTTACGATGATCGGCTTTATGAGAGTATTCTTTCGGCAGTACAGCGAATAGAAACGACGGTACTCAAACTTCAGACCACCCTGGACACGATCAATTCCGCAGCGGCGAGTGCCGGCAAGGTGATCGACAATGCCGGCGAGATTGTGGAGCGGGCAACGGGCCTTGGCATTCAGATTGATACTTCGGGCAGTTACAATATAATGGCAGGCCAGGTGCAGGCCGGTGCATCTATCAGGCTGCATCCCGCCTCAAATGATCGCTGGTACCGGATTGGGGTTGCCTCGGTTCCCGATGGTTATAGCACACGCACGATTAAGGAAACCACTGACGCCCTGGGTGCCATCACGGTAAAGGATACAACGGAAACCAAATTTTCATTTGCAGTAGATGCCGAGCTGGCCCGCCAATTCGGCCCGCTTACGATTCGGGGCGGTCTGCTGGAAAACACCGCCGGTCTTGGCATTGATATTCAGCCGGTGCGCTGGGTAAGTGTTTCCGGTGAAATCTTTAATTTTAGAACCGGCGAATCGCCCAATCTGCGGGGAATCATAACGGTGTATCCCTTCTTTGATCCAGACTCGAATAAACCCTGGAATTGGATATACTTAAAAGGCGGCATTACCAACAGCCTTAGCGATAAACGAGACATCTTTGTGGGCGGCGGTGTACGCTTTGCCGACCGGGAGATCAAGGGGCTGGTGGGACTGGTGCCGGTGCTGAACAATTAGTACTGATTCAATCCCTTCTTATAATCCTCGCACCCAGAGTCGCAAGGCGATCCACCAGGCGCTCATAACCCCGCTCAACCTGATATACATTGCGTATAACGCTTTTACCCTCGGCACACATGGCGGCGATGATCATAGCCATGCCGGCGCGGACATCTGGACTGATAAGTTCAGAGCCGTGCAGTTTTGCGGGGCCGGTAACAACCGCCCGGTGAGGATCGCATAACACAATGCGGGCGCCCATGCCGATGAGTTTATCTACAAAGAACATACGGGACTCGTACATTTTTTCGTGAATTAAAACCGTTCCCTTTATCTGGGTAGCGACTACAATGACAATACTGATAAGATCCGGCGGGAAGCCGGGCCAGGGGGCGTCGTCTATTTTGGGAATCATGCCGCCCAGGTCGCAGTTGACTTCCAGGGGCTGGTTCTTTGGTACGTGAATGATGGTTCCCTCATGGGCCCAGGAAATGCCCAGCTTGCCAAAGGCGATCTTTGTGGGCCGCATATCCTGGGGCCGGGCGCCTTCTATATGCAGGTCCCCGCCGGTGGCCGCCGCCATGCCGATAAATGAGCCCACTTCCATAAAATCCGCACCTATTTCAAAATCGCAGCCTGAAAGTTTTTTTACCCCCGTAATGGTGAGTATGTTGGAACCAATGCCTTCAATTTGCGCGCCCATAGAAACCAGCATACGGCAGAGATCCTGCACATGGGGCTCGCTGGCGGCGTTGGTGAGTATAGTTTTGCCTTTTGCAAGAACCGCCGCCATAACGGCGTTTTCGGTGCCTGTTACCGATGCTTCGTCCAGAAAAATGTCTGCGCCCTTCAGGGTTTTCGTGGTAAAAATAAAAGCGTCGTTGGTTTTAACTTTTGCGCCCAGCTCGGTAAGGGCCAAAAAGTGCGTATCCAGCCGCCGCCTGCCGATAACATCGCCGCCGGGTGGAGGCAGCACCGCTTTGCCGGTACGGGCAAGCAGGGGCCCGGCGAACAAAATCGACGCCCTGATCTTTTTGGCCTGCTCCCTTGGGATTTCCGGGCTTTTAATATTTCGAAGGATCAGGCGAAAGGCGTTGGGCTCCAGGGCCTCAACCTCACCCCCCAGGGCAGTGTATACCTCAAGCATCACCTGCACATCTTCGATATTCGGGATATTCCGCAGAATTACCGGCTCATCAGTCAACAGGGCGGCGGCAATACAGGGCAACGCGGCGTTTTTGTTACCACTGGCCTTGATAGTCCCGTTCAGGGGGACGCCACCGTCGATCAGGTACTCGCTCATAAGATGAATGTACCGGGGCGGGGCGGGACTGTCAACGATGTTTTTCTTTTACACTTCCCCGGGTTTGTCCCGTATCAGTTTTGAAAGCGCTTTTACCATCACTATAACAATGGCGCTTACGATGAAAGTTCCGGCCATGCCCTTCCACAGTATTTCAACGGATATCAATAGATTAGCTGTCATTTTGTCTCTCCTTTACAGATACCGGGTAATAAGGGTAAGCACGATTCCGCTTGCCACAACCGATGCGATTTGGCCGGACACATTTGCCCCTACCGCATGCATTAACAGAATGTTTCCCGGATCTTCCTCCAGAGCCATTTTCTGGACAACCCTGGCGGACATGGGGAACGCTGAAATTCCGGCGCCGCCAATCATGGGGTTTATTTTCTTTTTCAAAAAGAGATTGAGGAACTTTGCGAACAGGACGCCCCCCGCCGTATCCGCGATAAAAGCCAAAAGACCGATAAGCAGTATCTGCAACACTTCAAAAGTAACGAAGTGTTCCGCCTGCATACTGAACGAAACCGTAATTCCCAGAAACAACGTCAATAAATTTGAAAGTTCCTTTTGGGCAGTCTCCGAGAGGGAATTCATAACGCCGCACTCGCGGATCAAATTACCAAACATGAGGCAGCCAATAAGCGAAACCGCCGATGGGGTGATAAGGCCGGCAATGATGGTTATTGCAATAGGAAATATAATTTTGATTCTTTTGGGAACCTCTGCAGAAACAATATCCATCCGTATGAGGCGTTCTTTTTTGGTGGTAAGCAGCCTGATCGTAAAGGGCTGAATAATGGGCACCAGCGCCATGTATGAATAGGCCGCTACCGCAATAGCGCCGACGTATTTTGACTTGAGAATTTGCGACACCAGAATAGCCACCGGCCCGTCCGCAGACCCGATGATGCCGATTGCCGTCGCGTCCCTCAGGTCGAAGCCAAGTAAAACCGCCGCTGTTAGCGCGATAAAAATGCCGATTTGCGACGCCGCGCCGAATAAAAACATGATAGGCTGGGACAGGAGCGGGCCAAAGTCAATCATCGCCCCGATTCCTATAAACAACAAAATGGGCAGGGCCTCCGACGATTCAATCCCGATCTCAAACAGCCATTGAATGATGCCATGAACCTCGCCCACGCCGGGCATTATCTGGTTCAACACGCCGCTCAGGGGCAGGTTCACCAGAATGGCGCCAAACCCCATAGGCAGCAACAACGACGGCTCATACTGTTTCCTGATAGCAAGAAAAATGAGCACCATGCCCACCGCATACATGACCCCCTGTTTCCAGGTTACCGCAAGCAGTCCTTCAAGCAAATATTCCATGTCCTCTCCTTCATACTGTTTTCCGGGAGCATACCGTGAAAAACGCAAAAAAGGGCAAGGCTTTCCATTGCATGAAAAAATCATACAACGAAAAGTCTTGCCCTTTACTGAATGACCCGGAACCTTGCTGTTTGCAAGATTCGTCCTGACGGAACATTCTGCGTACTTGATGCACGCCGGCTACTCCCTCTTCTTTATGAAAGTAAAGCATACTTTAAAAATATGTCAAGTATAGTAAACCCAGGGGCGCCTGACACCGGTTCAGTGATTTCATGCGGCGTTGGGGGATTATAGGAAAACGCGACCTTGTTTTTATAAAGTTTATCAAGTATAATTAAAATAATTGATATTAGGAGCTGTTTATGGATAAAAATATTGCAATAGCTTATCCTGAAACTCTGGCATTTTCTCTTAAAATGCAGAACGAAGAATTTGGACAGGAAATGAAGACACTCTCTATGATAAAATTGTATGAACTTGGGAAGGTTTCTTCTGGTACTGCTGCAAAGGTTTTGGGTATCCCGCGTGTTGCTTTTTTAGACATTCTTTCAAATTACAATGTTTCTATATTCGCCGATGCTGATGAATTGGAGGCTGATTTTTCAGCGGTTAAAAGCCGTTTCTAACACCACACCGATTTTATCACTAATAAAAATTGGAAAGCTGGATCTGTTAAAAGAGTTATTTGGCGGTATTCTTATGGCATTCTATTAAATGCAAAAGACCAGGGGCTTATACCCGAGATAGGTTCATTGCTGCGCCAGTTGAAAGAAAATCAATCATGGGTTTCCGACAACCTTATAGAAATCGCCATGAAAATCGCAGGAGAAACATTATAAGTGAACTATTCTTTATATAACTTGGGATTGGATGATGCAACAAGTATGATTTAAAAAACCTGTCAATGATCCGCAGCGCCCGGCGGAACTGTCAACGATTGGATTTTCTTCAGCAACAGCGATGTCCCGTAGCCAATCAACACCGATATTGGCCGGTCTATGATATTGATGGGAACGCGGGCCAGAAATTCCGCAATCACCGGACTTAAACCCTGCTGGAGCAGGCCCAGCTTAAAGTCGTTTTCTATCCATTCTTCCGCCGGAATGACATGTAAAATTTGGGAATTAAAAACCGAAATAAAAGAGCCCATAACGCTGATGATGAACCATAGCGCCAGCGAAAGAAGGGACAGCATGATAATCCGATCCAGCAGGGGATTTTCGGGGCCCGAGGAAGGTGTCAGCTGACGGCTGTTAAGGCGCAGGGGCATACATTCTTTGGGAAAAGAACGGGCAAAGAGCCAGGTAACAAGCGCCGTTGCGGCAAAGCAAAGGCCGTAGAAATACCATCCCCAAAACCAGTCGAGTCCCCAAAAAAGATGATGACAAATCCCGCCAATTGCAGTGGTGATTAGTGATGCCAGAAGCCCCGCCCCAAGGCCGCCGGAAAATGTGGCAGTGATGATAAAGGCCGTATCAAGAAAAAGTCCGGTCTGGATTATTGCCGCCAGGTATCCCAGGATTTTATTTGCGGCGGCGGCGCCAAGACTTAACAGCAAAATCCCTGCTATTCTGCGAAAAGCCGGAAAGTTTCGCATTTGTATTTTACCAGCGGTGATCATTGCGTCAATATACCATGTTTTAATAATTTTTGGTATATTCGTTGTATGCAAAGGGTAATCTTCGCCTTATGCGCTCTTTTCGCAATTTCCGGCCCCCTGCGCCTTTTTGCCACGGCAACAACTGCCGAGGCAGCGACTGCCGAGACGGCCACGCCGGTAATGGAGCTGCTGGAAGCTTGGTCCCTGGTCGATACCGCTCTTATAGAGCGAGCCCCGGAGCAGCAGGTTCTGGTTTCTGCTATCGCCAATTTCAGACAATCACTTGAAGAATTTATTTCCACCCCGCTCTATGCCGAATACGAGGGGAAAAGTTTAATAGAAAGCCGGGTGGACATACTCACCCTTGTTGACGGCCTTTCCGCCGCTGTGGAAGCGGGGAAGGCGGAGGAAACAGCCAGAGACGCTTCCATCATCAGGGAAAAATTGATCGCCTGGCAGCGCATGGAACTGCGAATTTCCGGCCAGGCGCTTTTGCGTCTTTTGCGATTTTTTACGGTGTTTATTTTGATTTCCTGCGGCCTGATCCTGCTTATCGAACGGCTGCGCCGGGCGCTGCTCCGGTCCCGCATACAGGAACAGGATAGTGCCGCCTTTTCCCGGATGATCCTGCTGGCCCAGGAAACCGAACGCTCCCGTATTGCCGGAGAACTGCACGACACAGTGCTGCAAGATATGGGCCGGCTCCTGCGGGCCACAGGCGAATTTCTCGCTCCCCCGGTGGCGGGTTCCGGGGAACTGCTCGATTTGCAGCGGCGCATCATGGAAACAACCAGAGCTATATGCCTGGACCTGATGCCGCCGGACTTTTCCCACCTTGCCCTGCCGGATGCCCTTACCCGGCTTTGCATGGACTTTACCAGACGCACCGGCGTGGAGTGCCGGTCTGTCATACTCCCGGATTTTTCCGCCGAGGGTTTTCCGCCGGAATCCCAACTCCAGATATACCGTATCGCCCAGGAAGCCTTGATGAATATTGAAAAACACGCCCACGCCACGGAGGTAACCCTGACTGCCCGTAACAAGACCAGCCGCTCTTCCATTCTTCTCTGCATTTCCGACGACGGCAGAGGATTGCCGGCCCATATATCCCCTGGCCGGCTGGGACTGCGGGGTATGCGCAAACGCGCCGCCATTCTGGGCGCAGACCTTTCTTTTGTAGACGGCCCCGGCAGCGGCCTGACCGTCCGATTGGAAATTCCATGAAAACCCTGATACTTATCGACGATCACGAAATGGTACGCCGGGGCCTTGTTTCCTGGCTTACAAAAGACGGACGCTGGCAGGTGCTGGGCGAGGCTGCCTCTGTGGAGGAGGCCGTCTCGCTGTTTGAGAAGCTGGACGCCGCCGGTACTCCGCCAGATTTAACGCTTTTAGATATTGACTTAAAAGGCTCCTGGGGCCTGAACCTTATCCCGCTGCTGCGGGAGCGGTACGGCGAAAAAGCGCCGCCGGTATTGGTATATTCGGTGTACGATGATTACGCCCACCTCAAAGCCGCCTTCCGCGCCAGGGCCCGGGGTTATGTCTGTAAATCCCGAGACTCGACGGAGCTGTTAGCCGCAATGGGGAAAATAGCCGACGGCGGCACATGGTTCTCCTCCAGCCACCTCTCCCGAATGGCAGACGTTTCGGATCTGATGTTGGCCCTGACCAAACGGGAACGCCAGATTTTCGATCTGGTTCAGCGCCGTTACAACAACAAGGAAATCGCCGCCGAACTTGACATTACCCTCCGCACTGTGGAAAACAACCTGAGCATTATATACGACAAAACCGCCGTCAAAACCCGTAAAGAACTGGAAGCATTGTAGGGCTCGAATCAACAAACAGTTGACAAACGTGGGACAATGGTGTATTATGTAAGAATAAGGGGTTAAATCATGAAATTTGTAACCGTAAGGGATTTTAGAACATCTTCGGCCAATATTTGGCAAACATTGCCGGAAGAACAAGAAATGGTAATCACCAATAATGGGAAACCGATTGCCTTATTGACTCCTATAAGTGATAAAACACTTGAAAACACCCTTTCTTCAATAAGGAAAGCAAAGGCAATAAACGCGGTAAAATTAATTCAACAAGAGTCCATAGCAAAAGGTATGGACAAAATAACTATGGACGAGATAGATGATGAAATTAAAAGGATCCGGAAAGGATCCAAAAAATGAAAGCTGTTTTAGATACAAACATCATTGTTTCAGCCTTTTTAAATCCAAAAGGAATACCCGGGGAGATATTATCGTTAGTATTATCAGAAAAAATTATCCTTTGTTATGACAATAAGATATTATCAGAATATACGGATGTTTTAACCAGATCGAAATTCAATTTCAACAAGGAATTAGTTAAGGATTTTCTGGAATTTGTAAAAATCTATGGTGAATATATAGTAGCGGAATCTCAAGATATACAATTTATTGATAAAGATGATAAAATATTTTATGATGTCTTTAGAAGCAGTGATGCAAATTATATAATTACCGGCAATAAAAAACATTATCCTAAAGAAAAAAATATATTATTACCAAGAGAATTTAAAGAAATATAAAAGTACAGGGGCCGAGGTAAGCTTTTCCCCCGTCTCATATTCCTTCCAACGCACGAATTATACGCACGGTTTTTCCATGCAAAATTACTCTGTTCATATCCGAAAACCCCCGGTTAAATTTGTTTACAACGATGGGATTAATCGCGGGTATCAGCAGATTTGTTAATCGTAACTTCTATCTGTTTGTACTGCTGGTTCCGGCGGCCCATAGGCGGTTCAGTGTTGCTGAACCGCGCCTTGCCCCGTTGGGGCGGGTGATACATCTAACGTATCGAAATTTGGCTGCGCTAAACTACGATACAAAAACAAGGAGTTCTTATATGAAGAACTTTATCAAAATTTTCGGGATTATTGCCATAGTGGCGATAATCGGCATTGGGCTGGCGGGGTGTAAAACTGACCCTGATGAAAGCGGCGGTTCCTGGCCTGCCGAGCTTAATCGCACGATGTGGGGTTCTTTTCAGTTTCACGACGACCCCTTTGAGATCTGGTATAAAGGTTATGGGTATACTCTCGCAAGTGGCACGATAACCGCGACTTCAGGGCAAGATTGTATTGCCTATGAGTACGAGACAAACAAAAAGCTTGAATTCAGTTTTACGATCACAGGAACAGGCGATGCCAGGGTCATGCAAATAACGTATAAGTCTGAAAGAGACGGGGACGCCGATTTCCATACTGAAACAATCAATTTTACTCAAGCTTATTGAGTAAACGCCTATGGTGCACTGTTTTTGAGGTGTGTCAAAATGACCCGGATTAAATCATCAGTCAAAAAGTGACGGTTTAGCAATGGGGACATTGTCATCAGCAATGAAGGCAATGTCCTCAGTTTTTTACTTGCCCCAAATTACCGAAAAATCGAAGTGATCAGATAAATCTCTCAAGCAGGTTTTCTTGCAATAATATCCCCGGCTATGATATAATAGGGTATGGACGCTGGGATAAAGTTCAGGCGGTCAGCTTTTAAACATGGGCTAACAGACGCGGATATCCGCCATGCCTTTGAAACCATGAAATATGATGCGGAATTTGACGAGCCGGACACGGAAAACAAACATTTACTTATCGGCTTTGACAGAAACGCTAATCTCATCGAAGTCCTGTATAATCCGATCGATGAGAATTCGGTGCGCGT
>BNVF01000080.1 GCA_025997895.1 Spirochaetia bacterium | reverse complement strand
CCTACACCCTTACGGTAAACAATTTACCGGCAACGCTGCCCCAGTTAACGGTAACGGCGGGAGTGCAAACCCCCAACGGAAAACTTACGGTATCATGGCCGCAGGTAACAGGGGCGGATAGTTACAAGGTCTATTACGGCCAGAGCAGCAACATTGCGGGCGCTACCCAATCGGCCGAACCCATTACCGGAACCACTACCCGCACAACAACCATTACCAATACAAGCATCACCGCGGACACCACCTTTTATGTGTGGGTGCGGGCTGTTGCCGGTACCGGAACCTTCGCCCTTGACGGCCCCTACAGCGCGGACAAAAGCGCCCGGACGCCCTCCGATGATCCGCGGCTTGCGGCCCTGTCCTTAAGCGGAAAAACCTTTTCGCCGCCTTTCAATCCTGACCTTAGCGATTATGAAATTGTGCAGGACTTTCCCAATACAACAACGACTTTAACCGCCGGTGAATTTTCTGCGGTACCATATTCAAGCGGCGCAACGCTTTCTATTTCGGGGAGTAATAGTCTGGCGGTGAAGGCGGATGGCAATACCCTGACCCTTCATGTAACTACCCAGTACAATACAACCAAAGACTACAAAATTAAAGCCTACAGGAAACCGACAGCGCCCGCGTGGGCACCGGCGACATTCAGCAATTACCGCCCCGGCGGCGTTGATGTAACATGGTCTATCGACGGAGTCGAGGAAGTGGTTGACGGTTATCAGGTGTACCAAAACACGATGAATACGTATCTGGCCGGCGGGATTCCGTTCGATATAGCGGGGCAGGCGCAGACTTCCCTGGGCACAGTCGGAATGACCGCGGAAAACACCTATTATTACTATGTGCGTTCTTTTACTGTTGATCCAACGAGTAACCGCTTTGTCTACAGCGATTATAGAGCCGATAAAACGCTTAAAACGATTACCACACTGAATAACCTTACGGTAGCAACCCACGGGCTGACCAGCACGTTTAACCCGCAGAACAGCTCCCCGGAAACTTTGATAGATTACACCACAGCCAATATCAGCGTTACGCCGACATTCAACCAAAACGATCAGGGAATTTCTTCGGTAACGGTGAACGGCACAGCCATAAATACCGGACAGGCGCAGAGTATTCCGATCTCCTTTAGTTCCACCGATCCGGAAACCGAAAGTTTCTGGCACTCCTCCACACCCGTTACCGTAACCGCCCAGCATACCAGTTATACGCGGGTCTACAACCTTGGCGCTACAAGACGCAGCATCAAAATCGGCGCCGGCAGCGGTAACGATTATACTTCGCTTGACAACGCGTTTAGCGCCAACAATAACGTTGTGTATCTTGCTGCGACAGACCAGATTATACCTCTTACCGCGAGTTATGTGATAAGCAGCGGAACAAGAACGATACGGCTCAGAGGATCGGGCAGCGTAACTATTACCGTAGCAGGGGACTTCGCTGCATTCAATCTTACTGGTGGAACTCTGAACCTGGGCGGGGCAGATTCGACCGGAACTTTGTATATTGAGCCGGTGAATCCCGATTATACGTATAATACTCCTCTTATTGATATGGGGAATTCTGGTTCGCAGCTCAATATGTATAATAATGTTCATGTGCGAAACCGCAGAGTTAGTAGTCTGAATTGTGGAGCCGGTGGTGTGCGTGTGCTTGGTGGTACCTTCAATATGTACGGAGGGTATATAACCGGGAACCGAGTCATTATTCCTGTGATAGGTAGTGGTGTGGCAGGTGCTGTGGGAGGCGTTTATATCAACGGTGGAACCTTTAACGGCTACGGGGGATACATAATCAATAATACGGTTTCTTCTGGTAGTAATAATCCTAATTTATACCCGCCTTATTCGCCGGGTGCTACCGTTATAACGACGCCGTAAACGCATAGGGGCGGGAATGTGAACCACGGACGGCACAGACAACACGGACAAAATCAAATAAAGTTCGTGTCGTTCGTGTCGTGCCGCCAGTAGGCGGCTTGTGGTTAAATTCTTCGGGGAGCGGCCCAGGTGCCAGGCACTGTTTTTGGGTAAATGCGTCTCTTGCCATAAAACCTAAAAATACTATATTGTAAACAACGATTGTTGAAGGAGAATATCATGGAAATACTCAGAATTGTTATAGCCCCGGTGTGTGGTATTATCGGCGCCTTGCTGGTAGCCTTCATTAACAATAAAAACACCGACAAAAAATTCCATAAACTCTTTTCTAACCATTTGCATGGCTTGTCCCAATACTTGAAAGTGCTGAATTCGGCAATGTTGAAAAAGCAAATCATTGACGAAATAGATTAACAAAGACTCGACAACGAAGCCGACAATGTCTGTGGACGTGTCTGATTATAATGAAAATGTCTCTTAAAACAGGTTATTGAAATAAATAATTCAACTTAATTTCTGGAAATACCGTATGTATTTTACTTATAATTGTTAATGTTGGATTGGATTTTTTTTCTAACCGTTGATAACTATAAATATTTTTCATTCCCAACATTTCAGCTATTTGTTTTTGTGTCATATTTGAATTGAGCCTATAATTTCTTAATAACACAGCTAAGGCAATTTCCGGATCTACCGATGTTTTTATAATGTTTTTTTCATTATCCAACGAATCAGTGGGCAAGGGGAATATTATTTGCGAATCATTCGGTTCTTCGAGGAATAAATTTAATGCTTCTTTACAATTTTTATATAACTCTTCCAAATTATCCCCTTGAGTTACACAACCATCCAATTCTAAACATTCAGCCCAATAGCCGTTTTTTTCTTCATGCATTTTAAAGTGATAATTCATTATTTCCCCTTTTTACCAAATATATTTGGTTTTGTCAAGGGGCGGAGGAGGCGCGGCGAAGGGAATGCGCAAGGGATTGGAGGGAGCGGCACTGGTGCCAAGCACCGAAATTGCTTGTTTTACTTATAATTGTTAATGTTGGATTAGATTTTTTTTCTAACCGTTGATAACTATAAATATTTTTCATTCCCAACATTTCAGCTATTTGTTGTGGTTATTTCTTTGTGGGGGTAACTGCTGCGGTCCCGCTTGTAGGGGGGATGATCGTTACCTGGGAAACCGGGATTTGAACCGTCTGGCATTGTACTAACTCCTTGGGGCCCACTATACCACACCTTGCCCCTAAAAAGATACTAGGCGGAGGGTGCGCGCAGGAGGCGCGGGGGCGGGAATGCGCAAGGGATTGGAGGGGCGCGAAGCGTCCCCGGCGCAGCCGGGGATGGAGCGATAGCGGAACCCCGCAAAGCCCGGTTTTTTTGCGAAGCAAAAAAATGCGCCCAGGTTCAGTGGAATTTGAAACTGGCTCAGATGAATTAATTCCCCATCTTTTTTAGGATAGCCAGAAATTCCGTGCCGCGAACCGGCTCGGCGGGTCTGAAGTTGCGGCCGTCGGGCAGGGCAAGCAGCTCCGTTTCTATGCAGCCCAGAACCGAATCGAAAAAGGGCGAGAGCGGCGGGATGTCGGCTATGGGGCTGCGGGGATTACCGCCTGACGCATAACGGGCGGAGTATCGGGTAAGCAGGCTGCGGTCGGCGCGGGCTTCGGCGTACAGATGCCAGAGGAGCCAGGCTGCGCCGGAACGGAAAACCGGGTCTTCGCTTTTTGGTTTTACTCTGGGCCATTCGTTTAGCGAGATGTCCTGGGTGTAGGGAATGAAGGAACGATCCAGCAGGCGGTTGAAAAGTTCCACTTCGCTTATATCCCTGCCGGCGGTAAGGAAACGCAGGAGCTGGGTTTCGGTTTTGGCAAGGGTTATGCAGTCCTTCCAGGTAAGGCCGCCCCGTTCAAGGATTTCCAGGGCGCCGCCGAAGCTTTCGGTGTTCCGCAGTTCCCAGGCGCGATCCCGAGTCTCGCGGTAGGTTTCGGCGTATACGCTGTCCAGGCCGGCGGCAAAGGCGGTGTCAAAAGCGCCGGCTGCCTCGCCAAAGCGGCGCAGATCCGAGAGTGCCCGGCCCCGCTCAATTTGCAGTTCTCCCGCGCCGGAAGAAAACGCGCCGGTCTGGGGCCCCGCCAGGGACAGTTCACGGTCAATCAGTTCCAGCCGTTTTTCCGGGTCCCCCTCAAGCCTGATGCCCAGGATAATCAAGGGTATGCTCCCCGGCGAGAGTGTCTGGGAGCGCTTGTACAGCCGCTGGGCTTCGCTGTACCTGCCCTCCTGAATGGCGAGCCTTCCCGACCATGCCGCAAGTTTTCCTTCATAGTCTGCATCTGCGGCGGCTTCCTTCTCCAAATCGCCAATCATTTTCCGCGCCGCCGCCAACTCGGTTTGCCGCACCACATTCGGCGAATTCCTGTCCAAAGCGACAATCATCCGCTCCAACTCCGCCAGATTGAGCTCCATCTGATCCCGCGGACTGGAAACCAGCAAATCCTTCTGCATAGACTGGCACCCCGCCAGCACAAGCGCCGTCAGCACAAGTGCTGTTGGCAAACCAAACTCCGCAATCCCCGCGAGTCCAAAACATTTATCTCTGGTCATAAAGAATCCCCCGTCCCGTATTTTTAACTTGGCCCACAAAATCAAAAATGAAGAAGAAAAACCGCAAAGGCGCCGAAGGCGACGAAGGAAGATGAAGATGAGAGATAGCCAAGTCCCGAAGGGTCTTCTCTTCCCCTTTGTCGCCTTCGGCGCCTTTGCGGTTAAAAATTCTTCTTCCCTTTGTGTTAGTGGTTGATTGTTCTTCACTTACCTAAACTCCCACCGATACAACAAACGATCCATCCCTACCCCAATACATTCAATCTTCCCGTTGCCGTTGAGATCCGCAAAAAGGGGCTGACCCCATACCGGCAGGGGGAAACCTTCAAGGGAGCGGAAATTCCGGGAGTAGCCGTGGAGGGCGTTTCCTTCGCCGGCGATAAAAATTTCCGGCGTCTTGTCGCCGTCGGTATCACATACGGTGATATAGCCTTCCTGCTTTACCTGAAAATGGGGAATGGTTTGATGCAGGATTTCGCCTTCAAGACTCACCTGATAGAGGGTTCCGTCTTCGGAGACAAGCCAGAGATAAGTGCCGTCGAACACGGGCTGCAGATAAAAGATGCCGTCAATTGCAAGAGGGAAGGGGGGGAGGGGTGCGGCGTTTTCGTCAAAGACCGAAAGTTCCCCGGCCATGGTGATAAACGCGGCAAGTGTCCGGCTGTTATGCGCAAACAATACCGGCGATCCAAAGGCTATACCCGGAACCGGCGCGGGCCAGTTGGGCAGGGCATTACCATCGGCGTCAAGGAGCCATATCTCATCAAAGAAACTCTTTGGGTATACTCCGGCATAGGTCCTGCCGATTTTTGGTGTGCTGAGGAAAGACGGCGGCGAGCGCAGGGCAGCCGGAAAGATCGTTTCCCAGGAGTTGATCCCGCCTTTTGAATCAACGGTTTGCACTTTTCCGCTTCCGTTGGACTCCT
Source organism: Spirochaetia bacterium (assembly GCA_025997895.1). GTDB lineage: Bacteria > Spirochaetota > Spirochaetia > Treponematales > Breznakiellaceae > WQXQ01. The sequence goes on along the minus strand of BNVF01000080.1, from coordinate 7,547 downwards.
CCGAAAGGTAGAGTCTGCCCCCGTAAGCGGCAGGCGGGGAAGAGAGTTTCATGCCGGTGCTGATGGGAAAGCCCTGTACCGGCTCCATATTGCCGTTTACCAGCGTTACCCGTCCCTGGGCGCTCACCACCCAGGCGGCGGCGTCTTCGGCACTTTTTACCGCAAGGCCCTCTGCGGGAATGATCCAGGGCCTGCCCTGGGTTTCCATTTCATAAACGCGATTATCTGTGGGATTGATGGCAAGGGCGGCCCCGTCTTTGCCAAGGAGTATGCGGTTTTCGCCTGCCTTGCCGGTGAGAATTCCAAGAACGCGGTTTTGCGGGTTTCCGCCCACCGCAAGGGGATAACCGCTCATCAGCGCAAGGCCTCGGCCCGAACCGGGAATCACCGCGAGGGAAAGCAGTACCTGGCCCCGGTCAAAGCCAAGCCTGAGCAGCCCCTGGCGGTACACCCCCAGGATCGAACTCATGGCGGTATTGCCCCGCAGGAAGAAGGGGAGGGAGCGGTCAAGGGAATAATATAAACTGAAGGCGCTTAGGTTTGCCTGGGCGCCCGCCAGATTCCGCCATGCGGCAGTCTTTGGCAGCACGTCGTTTTTCTGCATTGCCCGCACCGCGCTCAGCAGAGTCTCGGCGGATTCGCTTATCAAGAGGAAGCCGTTCTGAACCGTGTAATAGGGAGAGGGAAGCCGCAAATCCCAGCGCCCGAGCAGGGCCTGCAGGAATTCGGGAATTTCAATCCTGGGGATACGCACACCGTCAAGATTCAACTGGACGTTCTCGTTCAGCACAATGGTTTTGAAAGCCTTGTTGAAAACTTCCTGCCGTCTGGGTTCGTCCGTTATCTGCACTGCGTACACCGGGTGGGGTCTGCCTTCCATGCCGAAGACGGCAAACTCCCTGCCTGACCAGGAAAAGAGCAGCTCATCAATGCTTAAGCCCAGAAGCAGGCGGGCGGAACGGTCTGCCCTGTCGATACTTTCGCCCAGGGAGGGGCCTGAGAACACCGCCGCGGCCTCGTACAGTTCCTTTAGACTCCCTGCCGAGAGAATCGTACTGTATTGGGCTGCCGCCGGGAGCCGCTCCGCAAAGTCCGGCGATGGGGAACGTTGTTCCAAAAGGCGGCTTAAAGCCGGGTTTTGGGAAGTTGCCCCGGTTGTCAGCTGCAGATCAAGTTTGCCTGAAGAGACCGAAATGCCCCCTTCCACGATGCCGGGGAATTCCATATTGCGCATAACGGCGGCAATATTTGAATCCTGCCCGGCGAGCAGGCTGTTTAAATAAGCTGATGAAAAGAGAATCACCGCGTCATAATCGGCGGGGTTAAGGGCGGTTGCCTTTGGGGGAACCGTGAAAAGCGGCGGAGTAAATCCTTGACCGGTCTGTTCCCCGCTTATGAGAAATTCAAACAGTTTTTGGTTGTTGCAGATAACCAGCAGATTACGCCGGGGGCCTATGTAAAAAGTCAGTCCCCCTTCAAGGCGGTATTCAAAGCGTGATAATTTTCCCGCCTGCACATAGTACAGGTTGGGAACCGTTACAAACCTTGAAAAAAAAGGAAGAAAACGCAAAAGCGGCGAAAGGAAACCGGAGTCCCATGCGGCCGCAAAGGCGCCGGAACCTGTTGCCGGGCCGTTTTTGGTGTCCCCAAGCAAGACGCCTTCAAGGTTTCCCCTGGCGGCAAAACGCACCAGCGGCTTTTTTAACAGGGCGCTTTCCTGCAAGGTTTTGATATATGGCGCTGCCGGGGCCAGAGCGGAACTATTGATAAGTTCCGGCAGGGACTCATGTTCCAAAAAGCCGTCCGCCAGCCGCACCGGATTGTGAATCCGCAGCCTGCATATATACGCATCGGGGATCAGCGAGGCGGGACTTAAACGCCCGACCAGGGAAAACACGATCCAGGCCAGCGGAATACCAATGAAAATGAAAAGCAGCGTGATGAGGAATTTTTTCAACCCGTTCTTTTTACCAGCTTTACCCATGCCGGACATTGTACCCTATGATGGTAAAAAAATCTATAATTCCCTATAATGGCCTTGTTCCCTTTCGGTTTCCGCTCTGGTAATTTTCATACATAAATGTAGGATCATTCCCAAAAATAGTGAAAAATCGTACATTTTCTTTATCAAAATTTATTGAACAAAATGATGGTTTCCTATACAATAATGGACAGCGATAGGGCTTCCCCAAGGGGTACATACCAAAATAGTGAGGTTTTCATAAATGCTGGATATCGGTTCCATCCACTGTAAGGAATATGAACTAGAATCTGACCGATCCAGGGGGGAACCTTCGACCAAAGGTCTCGGTGGAGGTGCAGAGCCTGTTGCCATTGCGGAGGCGCCGGGTAGAATTCATTTTTTGGGGGAGCATGGCGAACCTGAAGCCGGTTTGTTTCTTTCGGCGGCTATTGACCGCTGGGCACGGGTGGCGGTGAGTTTCCGTAAGGATAATTCCCTCCGCTTTTACGCCGCCGATTTGGGGGAGCGTAAGCGGACTACTCTGATTAATCTGAAATACAAGCGGGAAGACCGCTGGGCCAATTATATCAAGGTTGCTATTCACATTTTTGCCGAGCTGGGTTTTCCGGTTAAGGGGCTCAATTTTACGGTTGTAGGCGATATTCCCCAGCAGGTGGGGCTGGCTTCCTCGGCGGCTATTGAAGTTGCGGCAGCAGTGGCCATGCGGGGCTTTTTTCACGTCTCGCTTAAAGAGGATGAGCTGGTGGAACGGATTACCGCCGCCCATAACACCCTGTTTGGCGGCGGCGCCGATCCGGTGGACTACCTTATCAGCCTTTCGGCCCGCAAGGATCAGTTCCTTATGGTAGACGAGGCGGCGCTGGAAGTAAAAAAGATCAAATCGCCGTTTTCGCGTTATAAGATTCTGATTATGGATTCCCGTGTTCCCCGTTTGGGGGTAGAAGATGAACTGAAGCTGCGGCAGCAGGATATTCAAAAGGGTCTTGAGCTGCTTGCCCAAAAACAGGAAGGGGTCAGTTTCAGAGATTTCGCCACTACCGACTTAATGGAGTCTATGGGGAATCTTCCCGAGGAAATACGCCGCCGGAGTATGCACGTTGTAGAGGAGATACGCCGGGTGAATGACGCTGTGGACGCCCTGCAGCGCAAAGATTTGGCATCCCTGTCCAGGATCATTCAACATTCCCACGAGAGTCTCCGCGACCTCTACGAGGTAAGCTGCCCCGAGGTGGATTGGCTGGTAAAGCGGGCGCAGGAGATCGAAGGGGTTATCGGTTCCCGTATGACCGGGCAGGGCTTTGGGGGTTGTACCTATACCATTATGCGCAATGATCTTGTGGAAGATTATAAAAAGCGGCTTGAGGATTATGAACGGATTTTCGGCTTTCGCCCGGTGATTTACGAAGTAAAAATTGCCACCGGCAGCCGGATGGTTCCGGCGTAGGGGGGGCTGTGCGAATTCTGCTGACCAATGACGATGGTATCACTTCTCCGGGGATAAGCCTTTTGGCGCAAGCCCTGCGGAAAGCGGGACACCGGGTGTTTGTGCTTGCACCGGATTCCGATCGCTCCGGTTTCTCCCACTCCATTTCTTTTTTAAACGCTCCCTGCAAAATTACCGAAATTGAAAGAGACACCTGGTCATGTTCGGGAACCCCTGCGGACTGTGTGGTTATGGCCCTGCTGGGGGGAATCCCCGAAATTTGTGTTGTTGACGGAACCCCTCCCGATCTGGTTCTTTCGGGGATCAACCGGGGTGCCAACATCGGGACCGACATCATCTATTCCGGTACCGCAGCGGCGGCCCGGCAGGGGGGGATTGGCGGTATTCCGGCAGTTGCCCTTTCCTTAATTGAGGGTGATGGCAGCTGGTACTGGGATGTGACGATTGCCTTTATTGTGGAGCATCTTGAGGAAATGCGAAATTACTGGAAGGCCAATACTTTTGTAAATGTGAATTTTCCCAATACCGCGCAGGGGGCTTCTGCCCTGGTTCCCGCCTTTCCTTCGGTGCGCTATTATAATGATGGTATCGTTACTTATGCCGCGCCTGGCGGCGGTTTGTACTGTTTTGCCAGGGCGGGAAAAATTCAAACCACTCCCGAAGCGGGTTCCGACTGGGATGTGGTGTTAAAGCATGGCGCCGCGATGAGCGCGGTGATCATTCAGCCAGTGTCAAAGGAAAGGGCCTGATGGCGGAGAAAACCGGCGAAAAACCTTCACCAGTTCCCGATGGAAGGCTGCAGGAGGGTATACGCCTGTTCCGCATGAAGCGCTGGGACAAGGCCCTGGCGGAACTGTTGCAGATCAATGCCGAAAAATTCACCGGCGAGGAACGGACGGAGCTGGCGTATTACCTGGGTCTCTGTTACACGAAACTCAGCCGCTATGACGACGCCCTGCTCTACCTGGAACAGGTTGTTACCGCCGGGAACGATGTGCTGCGGGTCTATCAGTGCCGCATGACTCTGGCCTATATCTATGTTATCACCCAGCGTTCCAAAATGGCCGAATTTGAACTCAAGCGGCTTCAGAACAACGGCTTTGAATCGCCCCAGCTCTACAATACCCTGGCCTATGCCGCCTGGTCCCAGAAACACTATAAAAACGCCATTGACTATTACGAAAAAGCCCTTGAGATCGACGAGAACAATACTACCGCCATGAACAGCATGGGCTTTATTCTGGTGGATTCCAATATCGATGTTATGCGGGGACTGCGGCTCTGCAAGAAGGCGGTGGACCGCAAGCCCCAGAGCGCGGCCTACCTCGATTCCCTGGGCTGGGCCTATTTTAAAAGCGGCGAACTGGTGGAAGCCCGTACCTGGCTGCGCCGGGCTCTGGATCTGGCGCCCCAGGAAAAGGCAATTCGGGATCACTTTAAAGTGGTAACCGGGGGCTAGTGTGAAAAAAAATCCGCTCCTCATCGTCCTTTTGCTTGTCCTTACCGCCCTGCTTCCGGCTCAAACGGCGGATGGAAACGATGATGAAGGGCCGCTCCGGGGCCCCGTTACCGGCGGCGATGATATCAACGCCCTGCACGCCGCCGAAGAATTCCGCATCGGCGTACAGGCCTATTACCGTTATGCGTTTAACGAGGCGATACTCTCCTTTGAACGCTCCCTCGCGTTCCGGCCCGGCGAGGCTGTCATACTTGACTGGCTCGGCAAAGCCTATTACCGCTCCGGCCTGGAGGACACTGCCCTGCGCCAGTGGCGCGCCGCTCTTGACGCCTACGGCAGAAATTCAGGCCCAGGTATGCTCCTGGGAACCCGTATCGAAACCGTATCCAACCGCCGGTTCCTCCTGCCTGTCGCAAATGACGAAGTCCGCTATGTGGAAGCGGGCCGTTATCCTGGCCGCTACGAGGATTATGTGCTCTTTCACCAACCCACGGCGGTGCTCCCCGCAGATGACGGCTCCGCCTGGGTAGTTGCCTACGGCAGCAACGAGATCGTTCGCATCGACGTTAACGGCGTGGTAAAGGATCGCAAGCGGGGGCCCCTCAACGGCTTTGACCGCCCTTATGATCTGGTACGCGGAACCGGAGGCAGACTCTACCTCTCCGAATACCGGGGGAGCAGGGTGAGCGTACTCAACAGCGACGGCGACTGGCAGTCCTACATCGGCTCCCGGGGCCTGGCACCGGGTATGTTTATCGGGCCCCAGAATCTGACCGTTGATGAAGACGGTTATCTCTATGTGGTGGATTACGGAAACCGCCGCATTTCCAAATTCGATCCTGACGGCGCCTATATACTGTCCTTTGGGTTCAGAAGCGCCCTCTTTCCGGGTTTGCTCTCTCCCACCGGCATTGCCGCAGGCAACGGCAGAATCTACGCCGCAGACGCCGTGGCAAAGCAGATCTATATGTTCGACCCCAACGGAAACTACCTGGGCATACTCATAAACGGCGGGTTGCGGGGCCCCGAGAGTCTGCGCTTCCTCTCCGACGGGCGGCTCCTGGTGGCCGATACCAACCGAGTCTTATTGATAGATACCGCCTCCGCCATAGTCCGGGAGTTGGGCCTTGCAGGTAACGAAAGAGTACGCATAGTCGGCGCGGACATGGACAAGAACGGCAGCGTGTTGGCAGCCAATTTCGCCGCCAGTGAAGTTTCGGTCTTGACCCGTTTTGACGATCTTGCCTCAGGGCTCTTTGTGCAGATTCAGCGGGTTTCGGTTGACCGCTTCCCGGTGGTAACCGTGGAGATCAATGTTGAGGATAGGTTGCGCCGTCCCATTGTGGGCCTTGAGGGGTTGAATTTTCTGCTCACCGAGGGCGGCAGAGACGTGGCGGAGCAGAATTTCCTGAGCCCCGGCTACCGTTCCTCCGCTGCGGATATTTCAATTTTGATGGAACGTTCTCCAAATACGGCCAATCTGCGGGATGATCTTGCCGCGGCGGTGCGGGACATTAACCGCGCCCTGGGAGAAATACCGGGCAGCAGGATCGTTTCGGTGATCTCCGCCGGCGCCCAACCCCAGCGGGAACGTCATGAAAACGCCCTGGAAACCGCAGCCAGGGGCGCTTCCTACAGCCCCCGCTGGCGCTTTGATCTGGGCCTGCGCCTTGCCGCCACTGATCTACTCCCGGCGGAACGGAAGCGCTCGGTGGTGTATGTGGGCTCAGGCGCCGTAGGGCAGCTTGCCTTTGAGCAGTACGGCCTTTCTGAGCTTGCCGCATACCTGGCTAATAACAACATAGTTTTCAACGCGGTAATCGCAGGCGGCGGCCAGCCCTCTGCGGAGCTCCTCTACCTCTGCAACGAGACCGGCGGCAGGGCTATGGCCCTGTATCGTCCCGAAGGCATTGGGGAATTGATAAAAAGTGTTGCAAATACTCCCAATGGGTCGTATAGTATTAGTTATCGTTCCCAGCTTCCCACGGATTTCGGCAGGGCCTGGCTTCCGGTAGAAGCGGAGGTGTATTTAATGGAACGTTCCGGGCGGGACAGTACCGGATATTTTCCGCCGCTTGAATAGCGGGCCTCTCAATGGCGGACAACAGTTTAAAAGGAGTATAGTATGGCGTATCAATGGGACAGCAGTCTTGAGACCGGGCATGAAAAAATTGACAACCAGCACAAACAGCTTGTCGCGGCCCTTAACAACATTATCGAGGCTTCCCAGCTGGGAAAGGGAAAAGACGAAATCTTCAAAACCCTGGACTTTTTAACCGGTTACACGATCATGCACTTTACCACCGAGGAAAAACTCCAGACCCAGTACGATTATCCCGACTACCTGATCCACAAGCGTTATCACGACGAGTTCAAAGTAACCGTCGGCGACCTGACCAAGCGCCTGGTAGCCGAAGGCCCCACCGAGGAAATGATAGGCATTGTGACCACCACCATCGGTAACTGGCTGCTCAACCACATCAAGGGCGACGACTTCCGCATGGCGGCTTATGTAAAGTCCCAGGAAGCTCAGTAAACGGTAATTTGTCGCGCTGTTACGTTATCGTACTACCACAAGCGAAGGAGCCCTGAATCCTGATTTGTCCCCGGGAGCGCACAGAAAATTTACTTGGCGGCCTGGGGCGGAAACTCACCCCTTT
>BNVF01000079.1 GCA_025997895.1 Spirochaetia bacterium | reverse complement strand
GTACCGTTTTTGCCAGGGGCAGCGGGCGGATGCCTTCCTCTCAGGATCGATACGTGAGTACCACGACAGGTATTATGTTACACTCAGGCTTTACGCGCTGTACACCCGCTCTTATATTTACGAAGACGCCATTATTTTTTCCGCCGATGATCTTGCCGGAGCGGTAGATGAGATCGCCGGAAGATTAATCGCGGTGTTGGCGGGAACCAGGCCCGCCGCAGTGGCCATTCACGCTGACCCGCCTGAAACGCTGGTATTGATCAACCAGAATTTTGCCGGACGGGGTGAAATGGAAACCAGGGAATATCCGCCGGGGAAAATTATCACCACTTTTTCCGCACCGGATTATGAAGGCGAGACAGTGGAAACAGAGCTTGAACCCGGAGTGCTTACGCAAATAAGCGTAAACTTGCGGCCTGCCGAATACAGCGAGGTGAATATTGCCGCCCTTGGATACGATGGCGCCAATGTGTACCAGGGCTCTCTCTTTGTTGGAAAGGCGCCTCTTACCCTGCGGCTGCCTCTGAATCAGCTTGAATATATCAATGCGGAAACAAATACCGGCGAAGCGGCAAAGATAGTGTTTGAAACGTCGGCAAGCGCAGCCGTCCCATATACATTTTCCATGAAACCAAAAATTCCGCCCTCCAGCGGACAGCATCGGGTGAATAATGCCCGCAGATGGCACTATTGGGCCTGGGGCAGTACCTGGATCACCGGTATCGCCACCTGGCTGGCTTTCGGTATGTTTAACAGTTCTAACGATGCGCTTAATGGTTCCCGGGGTGTTTACACTGAAAAATTCGTCGAGGAGAATATGCTTATGAACCGAATCAGTATAGGCGCAATGATTACCCTGGGTGTCGTAGTAGGTTATGACATATTCCAGATGGTCAGATATATTTATATCGCTACCGAAGACACAACGCCGACTGTGAAGCCCGACAGAACAAGAAGTTCAGGAAGAGAAAAATGAAATTTACCGAAAAGATAAAAAGTTTCTTCACAAAAAGTTCCGCAATTTCTGAAGAATTGTTTGAGGACTTGACCGACCTCCTGGTTGAAGGGGATTTTGGCGCTTCCGATGCTTTTCAGACTGCGGAGATTTTGCGGGAGCGCTGTAAAAAAGAAAAAATAAACGCCCCGGATGAGTTGCCCCTCAAACTTGCGGAACTGCTGGAAGAAGAATTGAAAAAAGGCGCGGGCCCGGCGGCGCCGCTTTTTGAAGGCGTTGATTCCGGTGAAAACAAACTTACCATTATTCTTCTGTTAGGTGTAAATGGCGTAGGCAAGACCACTACTGCCGCCAAACTTGCGGCCCTCTACCGGGACAAATACCGGCGCAGGCCTATTCTTGCCGCAGCGGATACCTTCCGGGCCGCAGCCATTGATCAGCTTAAGATACACGGCGATCGGCTGGGTGTACGGGTGGTTGCCCATCAGCACGGCGGGGATCCCGCAGCGGTGGTATATGATGCGGTGGAAGCGGCCCAGGCAGGCGGCGGGGATCTTATCATTGCCGATACCGCCGGCAGGATGCACACAAAGTCGGCGCTGGTGGAAGAACTGCGCAAGATTGACCGGGTAGTGATGTCCAGAGCCGCCGATGCCCGGTACATTAAATACCTGGTACTGGACGCCACCACCGGAAGAAACGCCCTGGCCCAGGCCGAAATTTTTCACGAGGCCGTCGCCCCCCAGGGGGTGATCCTCACCAAATATGATTCTACTGCCAAGGGAGGAGTGGTTTTTTCCCTGGCGTCAGGATTACATCTGCCTGTGGTGTATATCTGTACCGGTGAGAAATACGGGGACATTCAGGATTTTGATCCCCATCGCTATGCAAGGGAATTTGCGGGCATTGCGTAAAAAAATCGGGCCTTTAATCATTATTTTTTTACTTTTCCTCGCCGGTTTCTTCGCCCGAACCCAGGAGACCGGAACTTTTGACCTTGGGCCGGACAGTGAAGAAGGGCCGACTGATGAAACCAGCGAAACCAGCGAAAGTGGCGAAGACCCGACCCTTGAATTGGAGTTAGGTGAAGAGACAGCGGAAGAGATCGAAATTCCCGATTGGGTAAGACCGGCGCGATGGTTTCGTTCCAATGCCGGTGGCATGACTCTGGAAGAAATTCCCTCGCGGCTTGCGGCGCTGCGTTATGAATACGCCCTGGTGATTGATTTTATCAATATTGCCGAACTGCCTGAATATTTACTGCCCTATTACGGGAACCGTTATTTTATAGAGGTTCGCATACTCTATACCGACAGGGCGGAATCCCGCAGGCAGTATCTTTTTCGGGATCAGGAAGGAACGGTCCGGCTTGTCGCCGCCTTTAATCCAACGAGTGCCGAGCCCGGGGAAGAAGATCTGACTGAGGAAGAATTCGGCGCCATTCAGATTCCCCGCGGGTTTATTGAAACATACAACGAGAATCAGCTCATCACCGCTGAATATCAGTTTTCTGATGATGGTGATGAAACAAAAACCGAATTTTTTTATAACCGGGGCGCCATAATCAGGGCCGAGACCTGGCGGCAGACAGTTATTGATGAAGTGAAGGAATTTACCAGAGTCCACACCGATCATTACCGTTATAACCGTTCTTCGTCATTACGGGCGGTGGAGCGCATATACCATGAAGCCCAGGAGACCGGTGAAAGCGGCGAAGTTCTCCCGGTTCGGCTTGCTTTCCCAAACCGCGTGCTTGACGCCGCAAAGGACGATGCCTTTATCAGCGACAGACTTGCGCAGGGCTCCGGGTTTTTTGGAGACACTTATGTTGAGAGCGGGTACCGCATGGTATTTACCACTGATGCACGGGGCAGAATTCTGACCCAGACACTGCTGGATAATCAGGACGAGACGGTTTGGGTTATTGAAAATACCTGGTCAGGGAACCAAATTTCCCTTTCCAGCAAAACCGAAGGCGATGATGTGCGTCTTACCGAGTATGAATATAACAGCGCCGGCGAATGGATGATAGAACGTAATTCGCATAACGGAGATTTGGAACGGCTGGTACGCACAGAGGGTGGAGGCAGGGAAGTGGAAGAGTTGTACATGAACGGAGAAGTTATACTAAGGGCTATTTGGGAAGATGGGAGAAAAATTTCTGAAGTGCGGGTTAGAAGCAGGGAATAAGGGATGGGCAAAAAGTTGCGGGTAACAGGTTGTAAGAAGGCCGGCTGGGTTTGGTTTGTGGCGGCGCGGTATATATTTAAGGGACGCAGAAATTCGCCTTCTCCGGCGCTGGCGGTTTTGGGAATCGCTACCGGGGTGCTGGCATTGATTGTGATACTGGCGGTGATGAACGGGTTTCAGTTGAGTTTTATCGAGAGTATTCTGGAAGTTTCTTCGTACCATTTGCGGGTGGAAAATTTTCCCGCCGGAAAGGCCGGGGAACTGCAGGAGATCCTTATTGCCATGCCGGGGGTTAATGCGGCGGTCCCGTTCAGGGAATTTCAGGGGCTTGCCAGGGGAAAGCGCTCCGGGCAGCAGGCGGCGCTGATACGGGGACTTCCGCCGGATGCCCTTGAGCTTGACACCGCAATGGGGGCCAGGCTGGAGTTTACGGAAGGTACTTTTGATATAACAGGGCGGCGCTCGGCGGTGGTGGGATCCGAACTGGCCCGCAGGCTGGGGGTAAGGGCCGGCGATGAGATTACGCTTTTTTCGATTTCCGGGATTCTGTCCGGCGCGGAGGACGAGGGCGCCGGGGTGGAAACCTTTACCGTTACCGGCGTTTTCAGAACCGGGTTTTACGAATACGATACCGGCTGGGCCTTTATCAATATTGAAAGCGCTGCGGTGTTTTCCGGTTACCCCGAGAGTTCCGAAACTGCTGAGAGTTCCGAATCCGGCTTGGCGCTGGGGGTGAAACTGAAAAATCGCTTTCAGGACAGGTATGCGCTGGAACTGGCGGAAAAAAGTATTGCCGGCCGGCCAGGTTTACAAGGGACGAAATTTTCAAGCTGGCGGGATTATAACCGCTCCTTTTTTGGCGCCCTCAGGACAGAAAAACTTTTCATGTTTATTCTGGTAGGGCTCATTTTTATTGTAGTAGGGCTCAACATTTTTCAGGCCCAGCGGAGGTCCGTACTGGAGCACCGGGAAGAGATTGGGCTGCTCCGCGCGGTTGGCGGCGGGGAGCAGGCGGTGCGTTTTGTGTTTGTCTGCGACGGGGCCATCATCGGCTTTTCAGGCGCCGCCGCCGGCCTTGTTCTGGGGCTGCTTATCGCGTCTCATATTCCGTTTTTCTTTTCCCTTATCGAAGGCATTGTCAACTTTTTTATAGGTATTGTTAATTTTTTTGCCGGGTTTTTGGGTGCCGGTGAAGCAGGGGAGTTTGCGGTTTTTTCTCCTGCGGTGTTTTACATCAAGGAAATTCCCTCGCGGATCATTGTCCATGAGGTGGCGCTGATTTTTATGTTTGGTTTTCTTTCCGCCCTGGCGGCGGCATGGTTTGCGTCGGGAAAAGTTTCCCGCATACGCCCTGCGGAGGTACTGCGTTATGAGTAATGCGTTAGGTGAAAATTCGGTTTCCGGCGGTAAAATTATTGTTCGGGCGGAGAATATCGTCAAGAATTATCTTTCTGGCGCCGAGACTTTGCATATTCTTAAGGGCGTGAGCTTTGAAATTGCGCAGGGGCTTTCCGCTGCGGTAACCGGGCAGAGCGGAAGCGGCAAGAGCACGCTCCTGAATATACTGGGCGGCCTTGACCGTACCGATGAGGGCAGGGTCTTTATAGGCGGCGCGGAAATATCCGGCCTTTCTGAAAAGGAACTTTCCGGGTACCGGAGCAGGCGGGTAGGCTTTATCTTCCAGTTTCATTATCTGCTCAAGGATTTTTCCGCTCTGGAAAACGTGATGATCCCCGCCTACATTGGGGGGATGAAAAAAAAGGACGCCCTTGAAAAAGCGCGGGCGCTGCTCTCGGACGTTAAGCTGGACGACCGCTGCGGCCACTTTCCTTCCCAGCTTTCAGGCGGCGAGCGTCAGCGGGTAGCGGTGGCCCGCTCTATGGTAAACGATCCCGATGTGATCCTTGCCGATGAGCCCACCGGCAACCTCGATCCCGATAACAGCGCTATGGTGGCGGAGCTGCTCTACGCCGGCGCGGAAAAATGGGGCAAGACCCTCATTGTGGTAACCCATGACGAGAAAGTCGCCGCCAGGGCATCGATTCGCTATAACCTGGAACAGGGGATACTTGCCGGCAGTGCACCGGCGCCGGCGGTGGTACCGGGAGTCCTTTCTTGAAAAGCAGGGCCAGCTTTTTTATCGCCCTCAGGTACCTTTGGGGCCGGGCCCACGAAGGGGGACGTTACCTGCGGGGCGCGGCTGCGGGAATCGCGGTTAGCCTTATTCCCATCATCGTAACCCTCATTGTAGCGGACGGCATGATACGGGGCATCATCGACCGCTACCTGGAACTGGGAACCGGCCATTTGCAGGTGTTTAATATGCTGGAGCCGGAGAAAATGGAAGAGCCCCTTGATACTATTCGGGACATTCCCGGCGTCAGGGGAGCGTGGCCAGAACAGCGGAGCATGGGCGTGCTGGTGGGCAAGAAAGGAAAAACCGGCGCCACTGTGCGCTCGACGGATCCTTCGTTTTGGGAAGACAGGGGCAGCGCCGGTTATCTGAAAACCATTGCCGGGGTTGCAAAGCCGGAAGCGGATAGGGATATGCTGTTAGGTGAAAGTCTTGCCGCTTCCATAGGCGCTGAAGTGGGGGACACGGTGCGGCTTATGACCATCAGAGCCGGTCCCGACGGACGCAATATCCCCCGTATGACGCCCTTTACGGTGCGGGGTATAGTTTCTTCCGGCTACCACGAACTTGACGCCCTCTGGTGCATCATAAGCTGGGAAGGGGGCAGGCGAATCCTCTCCCCTGAACTTTCATCCTCAAGCCTGATTGTAAAAATTGACGATCCCTACCGGAGAGCGGATGTTATTACCTGGCGCCTGTATTCGTCGCTGGGAGCGGGCTACAGCGTGTACACCTGGAAGGATCTGCTGCGATCCCAGTACAGCTCCTACGAGTCCACCAGGCAGCTTCTGATTTTTATCATGGCCCTGGTAGTGATAGTGGCGGCGGTGAATGTTTCTTCCGCTACTTCCATGCTGGTTATTGAACGGCAGCGTGACATCGCGGTATTGAAAGTTACCGGCGCAAGCGTAAAAGGCGTAACCGGAATTTTCCTCTGGGGGAGTTTTCTCACCGGACTTGCAGGGGCGATCCTCGGCATCACACTGGGCCTGCTTATAGGCAATAATATTAATCAGTTGATCCGTTCGCTGGAAAAGCTGCTCAGTTTTTTCTCGGGCCTTTTCCACGGCAGCGAAGTAAAAATCCTTGATCCGGGATTTTATCTTGAAACCATTCCCATTGTAATCGATTGGCCGGCGGTTTTCCTTATCGGCTGCTTTACCATTCTCTGCTCGGTTATCGCTTCGTGGATACCCGCGCGGCGGGCGGGAAAACTCAAGCCGATGGAGTTATTGCGAAAATACTGATGGTGAATAATCAACCAACCCCGCTGCGAATCAATCCACCTTAAACCGGGCAATCTCCGCACTTAAAGCGCCGATATTTTGTTTGTTTTCCTGGGTTATTTCTTTTACCCTGGTAACGGTACTGTTGATCTGATCGGCGCTCTCTGTCATTTCATCCATACCGCCAGCTACTTCGCCGGTAATGCGCTTGAGATTGCCGCTTTGGTTCATCACCTCTTTGCTTTCCGCGGACATGCTGGAAGAAGCGCTTTGAACCAGATCCGTAACCGAATTGAGTTGAGTTATGGCTTCCAGAATATGCCGGCTGCCGATCCCCTGTTCCTCCATGGCGTTGCGGATTTGGGCCTCCTGGTTTGATACGGTTGTTACTTCCTGCTCAATGGTTCCGAACCGTTCCAGTACAACGGAAGTTGATTTTGTTATGGTATCAATAGAAGACTTTATCTTTTTGAGTACCGCGCTGATCGTCTTGGACTGGGCCGCGGAATTTTCCGCCAGCTTGCGGATTTCATCGGCCACCACCGCAAAGCCCTTTCCGGATTCCCCCGCATGGGCCGCCTCAATCGCGGCGTTCATGGAAAGGAGGTTGGTCTGGCTGGCGATGTTCTGCATTACCGAGTTGATCTCCAAAAGCCCTTCGGATTCACGGGCGATTTCCTGGATATCCGTGGAAACCTTTTGCAGATCTGTGCGCCCGGTTTTTGAGGACTCCGCCAGGGAATTGATATTTGCCGTGTTTTTAACCAGGGTTTCGGTAACCGACTGGATATTGGCCAGCATTTCCTCAATGGCCGATGATGATTGGGAAACACTGTCCACCTGTATCGAAATTTGCCCGTTGAGTTTATCCAGCCCTGCGATGATCCGTTCCATTGCACCGGCAGCGCTGTTTACCTCGTCCGCCTGGTTTAGAACCTGCCCCCGCATACCCTGAATATGATTGTTAATTTTCCCGATGGCCGTCTCGGTTTCGGTCATGTTGGCGGCCAGTTCATCGCCGGTATCCGAAAGGGAGAAAGCCTGTCCCTTGATACCCTTGAGGAGTTCCCCGATTTTTTCAAAGGTCAGGTTGAAAAATTCCGCCAGGGTTCCGACCTCATCTTTTTGGCGGATTTCAAGCCGCCGGGTCAGATCCCAGTCCCCGGCGATTTGATTGAGGGTTGTCACCATTCCCTTCAGGGGGTTGAGGAGACTTGAAATAAACAGGTTGAAAATAAAGAAGATCACGACCACAACGACTATCATCGCAAGGAAAAGAGCAGTCATGGCGGTTTTGAGCAAATCCCCGAGGGAGAGGGGCAGAACAGCGGTGACATACCAGTCCAGGGCCGGGACAGCGCCTACCACAATTTCTCCCAGGGGAGTGCTGAAACTCTGTATCTCCCCGGCGGAAAGTTTTTGCGCCCGGTTAAAAGTCTCCGCACCGCTCTCTCCCAATTCTTTGCTTATGGCTGTCTTTTGTGCAATAAGGTCCGCATCCCGGGCGCCGGTGATTTCCCCGGCGGCATTAAAAAAGTAAAGAGCCGCGCTGCCTGAATAGTTCTTGTATATGGAATCAACAAAAGCCGAAAGGTCGATGCCCGTTCCCAACATGCCGATGGGTGTGCGGTTATCAAAAACCGGCGCATTGATCCAGAGACTGATTTTTTTGAGCTGATCATTGTAGTTGATATTGAAGTTATACTTTTCCGTTTCGTTGAGGGTCATATGATACCAGTAAGAATCGGGGTCTTCGGGATCAACCGTATAGACATAGGCGTCATCGGAATAGAACCGTTTATCCACATCGTTTACCCAAAAAACCGTATTCCCGGCAAAAGAACGCCGGTATCCGGCAATCTCCTCGGATGCGATTGCCGACAGTTCAGGATCATCGGGATTAACGAAATACCGCTTTATCAGGGGAGAATCGGCCATCTTAAGGGCAATGGCAATCTCGGCATTTACCGAGGCTTCCAGCTTTATCCGTTCAATTTCCACCATCTGGCGCAGTTCGTTACCCGTGTTGTTCCGGACTATCTGGCCCATGGAAAGAATAAAGGCCCCGCTCCCCCCGATAAAAATGACAAAAAAAAGGATAAGTGAAAAAATAAAGAATCTGCGTCTTATAGAAGTACTTGCCACAGGAGAAGCCGGTTTTCTTGAATTACTTTTTTCTTCTGTCATTAAGTATACCTCTTTAGGTTTGGTAAATCATATCATATCCGATCATTGCTGTATTAACAATGCGCTTATGGGTTATACTAAAGTCTTGATAGTACGGGCCCTTAATTATCCCCCTTGGCAGTTTCTTCATTTGATATTATGATTTATTTCATATAAACAAAGTAAAATTACAAATAAAACTATTGTTTTGCAGGGGGTAGCAATGCGGTATGTTATGGATAGTTCATTTTTGACCGGCTGCGAGCTGGTGGATACTCAGCATAGGCAGCTTTTTGACGCTATAAACAGCCTGCTTGAAGCCTGCGAACATGGCGCTGACCGGGAGGGGCTCCAAAAAAGCCTGGATTTTCTTTCGGATTATACGGTAAAGCATTTTTTTGATGAGGAACAGCTCCTTAAAAAGCACGGTTTCACCGATTTGGACCACCACCACCAGTTTCATGAGGCGTTCAAGAAGACTGTGCGGGATTTTGCTCACGAGTTTATATTGGACGGCGTTTCTGACAGTCTCATCAAAGGTGTGGAGGATAAAATTGGAACCTGGCTGATTGAGCATATCAAGGGTCAGGATTTTCGCTGGGCAAAGGAACTGAAAGAAAGAGCGCCGGATTTGTTTAGCGCCAGGGCCGCTGCTGCTGCGCCATCCGCTACTGCCGCACCATCCGCCGCGGTAACCATAATGCCGGTATCGCGTGTGGCAACCAAGTCTGCGGCGCCGGTATCTCCGCCTGCCGCCCCCAAGCCTTTTGCCGCGTCTTCCTCATCCCATTATGTAATGGACGATTCGTTCCTTACCGGCTGCGATCTGGTCGATTCCCAGCACGCCCAGCTCTTTGAAGCGATCAACGGCCTGCTTGACGCCTGCGAACATGGCGCTGACCGGGATGGACTTAAAAAAAGCCTGGACTTTCTTTCGGATTACACGGTAAAGCATTTCTTTGACGAGGAAAAGCTCCTCAAGAAAAACGGCTTCACCGATATTGATCATCATCACCAGTTCCACGAAGCCTTCAAGCAGACCGTGAAGGATCTTTCCCATGCATTTATTATCAAAGGCGTTTCCCAGGATTTAATCAAGGACGTGCAGAATAAAATTGGAACCTGGCTGATTGAGCATATCAAAGGCCAGGATTTCCGCTGGGCAAAAGAACTGAAAGAACGAGCGCCGGATATGTTTGCCCATACTTTTAAAGCGCCATCGGCCCCGGCAGGTTCTACCGTAACGGTCTCGGCGTCACTTTTGCCGGGCGATTCCAATGCGTCCGGTCCCGCCGGAAAATCCACCGGCAGGATAGTGGGGAAGGGCGGCAAAACCGGCGGGCCCGTGGCTGTAAAGACGCCGCCTGCAAATGCGGATTCCGTGCCCGCAAAGGCTGTGGAAAAACAGGTCTCCAAAGACGCCATAAAACCGCCCGCCGCAAAATCGGCTACTGAAAAATCAGCCGCCCCAAAACCAGATGCCGCAAAACCGCCTACCGCAAAATCGGCCACTGAAAAACCGGCTGCTGCAAAACCAGCCGCCGCAAAACCGGCCCCGGTTCTCTTTCCTAAAAAAAACCACAAGCTTTTTTCCAGCATACAGTTCAAAATGACTGCTCTCTCTTCAATTCTGATCTTCATCGCTATTTTGATCATGGCCCTGCTCAGTCTGTACGATATGCGCGCCCTTGCCCTGAAAACGGCGGTACTGGTAACCGAAAACAAGCTCAAGGGTGATATAAAAGCCCTTGGAAACAAAGTATTAGCCAACTACGGTGTCCTGAGTTTACAAAACGGAAAATTAGTGGACGCAAACGGAACACCCCTGAATGGCCGCTACGATGTCCTTGAGCCTATTTCCAAAGATCTTGACATAATGGCCACTATTATGGTTCGGGAAAATTCTACCTTTAATCGGATTGCGACCACTATGACGGACACAAACGGCAAACGGCTGGAGGGGGTTTCCCTGCTCACCGGTAACGCCGCCCTTGAGCCGCTTTTGGCGGGCAAGCCATATATCGGGGAACTCGTTGCCGCAGGCATACCGATTATCGGGAGTTACGAGCCGGTGTTTGCCGCGCCGGGAAGCAGCGGCGGCGGCGAAGTAATCGGGGCGCTTTTTGTAGGCGTGGAAATGTCCCATGTCTATGACATCATCAACGCCGGGTCCGGCCGGCTGATAATGATGATAGTCATAGTCGCGGTTCTGCTGCTGCTGGTTTCGGTGTTGCTCAATTTCGGCGCGTTAAAATTACTCATAATGAAACCGGTCAAAAAAATAATCGGCGTTTTGCAGAAAGTAGAAGACGGGGATATTTCCCAACAGATACGGATGAAAAGCAGTGATGAAATCGGGGAAATGGCCAACCATTTTGACAGTACCCTGGAAAGTCTCAAGCGCCTGGTCATGATCATACAGAACGAAGCGGAAGCGGTGAACGACATAGGCGATGACCTTTCCCGGAACATGACCAATACCGCCGGGTCCATGAATGAAATAAATTCCGGGGTTCAGTACATTCAAAAGCAGGTTGATACTCAAGCCGAGTCGGTACGCGCAACCAATGGGGCGATGGAACGGATAAGCGAGAACATCACCAAACTGAACAGCGAAATTGATGCGCAAAGCGACAGCGTGTCCCAGTCTTCTTCGGCAATTGAAGAAATGCTGGCCAATATTGAATCGGTAACCCGCATCAGCCGGGTCAATTCAGAAAATGTCTCGCGCCTGGCTGAAGCGTCGGAAGTGGGAAGAACGGGATTGCAGGCAGTGGCTGTGGATATGCAGGAAATAGCCAGGGAATCCGAGGGGTTGCTGGAGATCAACTCGGTGCTGGCGACTATTGCAAGCCAGACCAATTTATTGAGCATGAACGCCGCTATAGAGGCTGCCCACGCGGGAGAAGCAGGCAGGGGGTTTGCGGTGGTGGCGGACGAAATCAGAAAACTGGCGGAATCCTCCGGCGCCCAGTCCAAGACCATCAGCACAGTACTGAAAAAAATCAAAGATGCGATGACAAAAATTGCCTCCGCTACCGACGAAGTACTGAACAAGTTCGGCGCAATCGACACGGATGTAAAGATCGTATCGGATCAGGAAGAGCAGATTCGGAACGCAATGGAAGAGCAGAGTACCGGCAGCAAGCAGATTCTGGAAGCCATTGAAAAACTCAATGAGATAACCCGGGCGGTGAAAAAAAGTTCCGGGGAAATGCAGGAAGGAAGCAGGGAGATCATTGTCGAGGGCAAGAACCTTGAGCAGGTAACAACAGAAATCACCGCCGGCATGAGCGAAATGGCAAGCCGCGCCGGGGAAGTAAACGACTCGGTTAATCACATAAACAATATCAGCAGCAAAAACAGCGGCAATATCGATATACTCAGGCAGGCAATTTCCCATTTTATCATTAAGGACAAACACTACCTCTGGGACGATTCCCTGTCTATTGGGATTGCGAAAATTGACGGGCAACACAAACAGCTATTTAACGCCGTCAACAGTCTTATAGACGCCATTGATCTGGGAAGGGGCAAGGATGAGCTGAAAAAAGCCCTTGATTTCCTTGTCAATTATACGGCGACCCACTTTGCCGATGAAGAAGATATCCAGCAGCAGTACAGGTATCCCGATTTTGAAAATCATCACGACATCCACGAAAGTTTCAAAAAGATGGCTGTAGAGCTGGCAAAGGAATTTATGGAATCCGGAACCACTGAAGGTCTGGTCAAGGAAGTCAAACGGAAATTCGGGGACTGGCTGGTAACGCATATCAAGGGCCAGGATTCCAGGATAGGGGAATTCATCAGGCAGAAAACCCGGTAACGAATCGAGGCTATCTACAATACCACACTCCCCAGTATCTCCCCCCGAGGCGAGGCGGCAGTGCCGGGGCACTGATCAGGCTGGGGAACGCCGCCTACGGAGCCCCGCAAGCGGGTCTCCTCCAGCTAAGAACCCAGCAAATGATCAGCGTCCCGGCACTGCCGCCTCGTCTCGGGGCCTTAGGGGGTAAGTGTATAATGCACACCACACTGGGGAATCTGTTTTCGCAGGGAGCTCTGCTACAACAGCCTTGCGTGGAGTTGCATAAATAATGTATAATTATACACTACGATTTTACAGGAGGAAGGAAATGAAAAAAATTGGATTGATAGGGGCGGTGCTGCTCCTTTCTTTGGGAATGATATCCTGCAAGGGCAAGACCGAAAGAGGTACGCCCCAGCAAGTCCGTATGGCCACCGGCGGAAACACCGGCACTTACTACGCCTTCGGTTCGGCGGTAGGGCAGATACTTACCGAAAAGACCGGGAATACCATCACAGTTCAGTCCACCGGAGCCTCAAAGGCGAATATCCAGCTTATCGCCGCCGGGGAAGTGGAACTTGCCATTGTGCAGAACGATGTAATGGACTATGCATGGCGGGGAGTGGACCTTTTTAACGGTGAAAAGATCGCCAGTTTTGCCTCTATGGCAGCCATTTATGCCGAGGTGTGCCAGGTGGTAGCCAACCCCGCTTCGGGGATTAAGACCATCGCTGACCTCAAAGGCAAAAACGTGTCCGTCGGCGACGCCGGCAGCGGTGTCGAGTTCAACGCCCGGCAGATTCTGGAAGCCTACGGTATCACCTTTAACGACATCGGCAAGCAGAACCTCAGCTTCGGCGCTTCCGCTGACGCCCTGCGGGACAACAAAATCGACGCCTTCTTCTGTGTCGCCGGCGCTCCCACTCCGGCTATTGTAGATCTGCTGGTTA
>BNVF01000078.1 GCA_025997895.1 Spirochaetia bacterium | reverse complement strand
ATCATCGGCAGCGTGCCGGTGATGCCGGTAACCGGCACAAAGCTGCTGCTCACACTGATGGGAAAATCCTGGGTGTAGTGGCTGCCCGCACCCGCCCCGTTGGTAATGACCGCCTGCAAGGTAAGGGGTCCCGCAGAGCCTGCCGGAAGGGTTAGGGTATTCCCGTCCAGGCTTACGCCAGGGCCGCTACCGGTAATGAGACTCCAGTCAATGTTCTGATTGGTTGCGTTATCAGGAGCCACGACGCCGTTCAGGGTCAAAACCGTATCTTCCATGACGCCGTTGGGAATCCCGTGTATCCACGCGACAGGTACAAAATCCGCACTTACCGAAATGGGGAAATTCTGGACATAGTCCTGCCCTTCCCCAAGGCCGTTCACAATGGTAGCCTGAAGGGTCAGGCTGCCTGCAACGGAAGCCTGCAACAGGTTCCCGCCGGAAAGAGCCGCGATCCCGCTGGTATCGCTGGTAATGCTCCACACAATGTGCCGGTAGGTGGCGTCCTCCGGTTCCACATTGCCGGCCAGGTTCAGGTCAGCCCCGACATTCATGGAGGTTCTAACCCCGGTTATGGCTGTTACCGGGACAAATCCCCCTCCCCCCCTATTAATAGAGTCGTGGACAGTTCCAAAAATATTGTCGCAGCCTGCCAGTACGAGGATACAGAGCGGTAACAAAATAACCGTACTTAAATATGCTTTCATAACTTCTCCCTTTTGAATTGGCAAGAATTAATAAGTTTCAAGTGAAATTATATCATATTTCAAGCGTTTTTCAAGGGGGTAAACTACGCTTCTTCAGTATATTGCAGCTTATACAGCCCCGCGTACAATCCGTTCTGTGCGATTAATTCGTCGTGCCGGCCTTCCTCTACCAGGCGGCCGCCTGAAAGTACCAGAATGCGGTCGGCGTTTCTGATGGTGGAAAGGCGGTGGGCTATGACAAAGGAAGTCCGCCCGGAGAGAACCCGCTTTATGCCAAGCTGGATAAGGTGCTCGGTTTCGGTATCAATGGAACTGGTGGCCTCGTCAAGGATTACCACCCGGGGGTTGTGGGCGATAACCCGGGCAAAGCTGATAAGCTGGCGCTGGCCCGAGGAAATGTTGGCGGCGCCTTCGGAAAGCACCGTTTTGTAGCCGTCGGGCAGCCGGGAGATGAACTCGTGGGCGTGTACCGCCTGGGCGGCTTCGATAATTTGCGCTTCCGAAAGTTCAAGGCCCAGGCTGATATTTTCTGCCACAGTGCCGGAAAAGAGAAACACATCCTGCAATACCGGCAGCACCGAGCGGCGCAGTTCTTCCAGGGGTATATCCTTTACCGGCACCCCATCAAGGCGTATGACGCCTGAGTCAATGTCCCAGAGCCGGGCAAGCACGTTGATGATGGTAGTTTTTCCCGCGCCGGTATAGCCCACAATGGCGGCCATCTCGCCGGGGTGTATGGCGAAACTCAATCCCTTAAGTATGTCCTCCCCCGCTTTATAGGCAAAACGCACGTTGTCAAATTCAATATGACCCCGCACTGTGTCCGCCATTGAATGTGCGCCCGTGTTGGGGATGCGCTCCTCGGTGTCCAGCAGCTTGAAGACCCGCTCCCCGCCTGCCATAGCGGATTGCAGCAGGGTGTACTTTTCGGCAATGTCCGTTACCGGGGCAAAGAACATCTGCACCAGACTGATAAAGGAAATAAGCACCCCCAGGGAAACCGAAAGGGACAGAACCATACGAGCCCCTACCACAATGACCACTGCGGCAGTCAGGGTCGCAAACCACTCCACAATGGGCCTGAATGTGGCAAAGACGTACATCTCACCCAGGTTGGCGTCAAGCAGCTCATGGTTGCGGCCCGAGAATTCCGCGCCGCTCTTTTTTTCCCGCCTGAAAAGCTGCACCACCTGTATTCCCGCAAGGCGCTCCGCCAAATAGGCGTATACCTTTGACGAAGCGGTGCGCTGCCGGCGAAAGGCGTCCCTGGCCTTCACCCTGCTGATAAGGGTTACTACCAGCACCGGCGGCAGGGTGATAAGCACCATCAGCGCCATAGGGGGTGAAAGGATGAACAGGGTGATCAGTGTTCCCGCCATTATCGAAAGATCTTTCAGAAAGGCAACCAGCACGGTGGTGAAGAATTCATCCATAGTTTCCACATCGCTGGTGAGGCGGGTAACAATACGCCCCACCGGGTGCCGGGAAAGAAAAGCTGTTGATTGGGACGCGGTTTTTGTAAACAGCGCCAGCCTGATATCCTTCATCACCTGCTGGCTCACCAGATTGGTAGTCCAGGTTTGAGAAAAAGTGAACGCAAACACCAGTACCAAAATAACAAGAAACACCAGGGCGCCCTGCGCAAGGGCGGCAGCGTCCCCGCCGCGAACGGCTATAATTTCATCAATAGACAGAATAGACAGGGAATAGAGATCGGCGCTTCGTATCGCGGCAGAGCCGGCTCCGGGAGGGTCCGATAACAGAAACAGATCCGCCCGCTTCTGCACGACAGCGGCTGCGGGATCACCTGCCGTATACGAAAAGGCATACCATTGGGTTGCGTCCAGCACTCCCTTTTCGCGCAGTTCCTCCTCAACCTTACCCTTCATTACAGTGCGCCGGTTTTGCTGCACAAAGATCATTCCTCCGGCGCGCAGGTTTCCCGGCAGGGCGCTTAACTCCCCGTAGGCGGCAAGGGCGCTTTCACTCAGCCCTGCCCGCTCCTGTTCAAAGCGGCCCGGGTCAAAGGCCAGGAACCGCGCCAGCACCGCCTGGTCGATGATGCGCTGCTGCAAAACCGGAATGTACAGTTCCCCCAGGGTGGAAACCAGCAGCGCCGCCAGGGTAAGGCCCACCAAAAGCCGGTAGGGTTTAAGATACGAGAGTATGCGGCTTACCAGGCGGCTGTCATATTCTTTGGTAACATCATCAGTTTCAAAATAATCAGCCATGCCGCTCTCCGCTCACATTCGTATCGTCAATTTGATTCGTACCGCCTGAGTCCGTCATGCGCAAACGCGCATGATCCAGCCGCTGCAGCGCCATCATACGCGCGAAAAAACCGTTCCCCGCCGCAAGTTCCGCCGGGGTGCCATACTCGCTCTTCTTCCCCCTGTCAAGAACCAAAACCTTGTCGGCGTAACGGAGGGTTGAAACCCGGTGCGAAATGATAATGGTAGTCCTGCCCTTGCGCTCCTGAAGCAGGGATTCCAGAATTTTTCTCTCGGTCTCGGCATCCACTGCGGAAAGGGAATCGTCCAGGACAAGAAACTCGCTGTCCATAACCAATGCCCTGGCAATGGCCACCCGCTGTTTCTGCCCCCCCGACAAGGTAAGCCCCCGTTCGCCGACAAGCGTTTCACCGCCCTGGTTAAAGGTTTCAAGGTCTTTGGCCAGCGCCGAAGATTCTATCGCTTTTTGGGTACCCTTGAAAAACGAATCATCCCCGCCTGCCGGGGTCTCCAGCCCATAGGCGACATTGCGCTCAATAGAATCCGAAAAAAGATAACTGTCCTGGGGGCTTACCGCAAAGAGTTTCCGCAGCCCATCAAGGGACCATAACCGCACATCAAGGCCGAAAATTTTTACCGTTCCCGCCGGGGGATCCAGCATACGGGTAAAAGTTTTTATCAGCGTAGTTTTTCCCGAGCCGGTACGCCCCATGATACCCAGCCACTCGCCGCGACGTACCGAGAGGCTTATATCATCCAGCGCAGGCTCGCCATCGTTATACGCAATTTTCAGGCTGCAAAGCTCAATCGCCGCCGCCGCCACCACCGCCGGTTTCACCGGCGACGGTTCCACCGATGACAATTCCGTGGGTTCTGATCCGGCGGGATTCTCCGGGTCTCTAATCGAAGGTACCGTCCTGAGCACCTCATTTACCCGGCTTAAACTTACCGCGCCGCGCTGTATCATGTTCACCGTAAAACCCGCGCCCATGAGGGGCCAGATCAGCATTTGCAGATAGCGGAACATGGCTACCAGGCTGCCGGGGGTCATCAGGCCCATAATTACCCGTCTTCCGCCTATGACCAGCATAACCAGAATCGTCAGTTCAGAAAGAAACGTAATAAAGGGAAAGAAAAAGCCGAACAGCCGCACCAGTTCCATATTGGCTTTGCGGTAATCGTCATTGGTGTCGGCGAATTTTTTGATAAACCACCATTCCTTGACAAAGGATTTTATAACCCTGATTCCTGCAAAGGTTTCCTGGGCGGTGTCGCTCATTTTTGAATAGGCTTCCTGGGCGGCGCGGAATTTCCTGCCCACGGCGCCGCCGAAGATCAGTATCAGCAGAGTCACCGGCAGCAGGGGCAGCACCGAAAAAAGGGCCGAGCGGGCGTCCTGGATAAAGATAATCACCAGTATTGAGGTTGCCATGAACACAAAGTCAAAAAGCGCCACCAGGCCCATGCCTATAGCCATGCGCACCGCGTTAAGATCGCTGATTGAGCGCGCCATTAGATCGCCGATTTTGTTTTTCTGATAAAAATCCCAGGAGAGTTTTTGCAGATGATTAAAAAGATCGTCCCGCAACTCAGTTTCAATACGCCGGGAGGAGCCGTGAATAAAATAGCGCCAGAAAAAACGCCCCAGGGAGATAAAGGCCATCACGCCCAGCATAAGGGCGGCGAGTATGATAATCTCTCTCCATTCAAAAATGCCGGAGCTGATAAGGTCTACTGCCCGGCGTATGAACTGGGGGATGAGTATCTGGGCGGCATCCACTGTAATCAGACAGAGTATGCCCCCCAGGTACTGCCAACGGTAAGGGGCAAGATAGGGCAGCAGGGATTTATATTCTTTTAGTGGCGTTTTCTGCCGGTTGTTCATACTAGACTTTTTTGGGATCTTCTTTTTTCTTCAGATCCGCTTCCAATTTTGCAGCCCAAATATCCAGTTTCTTTTTTACTGTTTCGGCCTCTTCCCGGTCGCCCAACACGGCGTGAATACGCCACAATGAGGAAAGGAAGGTAATTCCCATTTTGAAATCATCGATTCTGTTGGTGGAAAGCTCGTACTTTTCACGGTAACGATCCGCCGCCTGCATAAGGAGTCTTTTTACAAGCCGTAAATGGTACATGACCGGTTCATAGTTGGGAGACCGGGGATCCGTATTGGCTACGGCGTTGCGCAGGTCCAGGATATTTTTCGTTACTGCCGCGTAACGGCCTTCAAGCTCCACAAAGGCCCATTTCCACTTGGTGTTGTCGCCGTAGGCGTGTTCCAGAAGCTCAATGGCAAGGCCCATTTTCCGTACCAGGAGGTAGCGTCTGGCAGCATCCACAGATTGAATTTCGGTGAGTTTTTCCTCGTAATCAGAATATGGGGCGTCAATCAAATTGCTCACAATTTCCTCAAGGTAGATGACGCTTTTGTACAGGGATTTTCTGCCGTCGTTCAGGGCGTCCTCGTTTTTGACTTTCAATACCGATTGGGAAACACCGCTGATGGTGATATAGTTTGAAGCGAGGTTGAGCATTTCATCAGTCAGGGAGAGACGCTTAAAGGCCGCCCCGCCGGGATCTTTTTTAATGACCATAAGGATGTTTTTTTCGAGTTTGAGGAGCGAATCTGCCGCCGTTTTATAGCCGCTGATTTTCTCAAAATATTTATGCCGGTCATCATCGGAAATTTTCGCCATTACCCGCCCCGCTTCCCATATTTTAGAATTAAATCGTCCGCATGGGCAAGTGCCGCGCCCCCGGCGTCTCCGGCCAGCATACGGGCTATTTCTTTTCGCCTTCCCTCGGCGCTCAAGGGGCCCACGCCGGTAAAAGTCCTGCCCCCTTCGGTACGTTTTTCAACTTTAAAATGATTATCGGCGCGAACGGCAATACTGGCAAGGTGGGTAACGCAAAAAATCTGCCGCATATCCCCTATTTTGGTGAGGTATTCCCCCACTGCCAGCGCTACTTCGCCGCCAATGCCCGTATCGATCTCATCAAAAACCAGGGTTTCAATGCTGTCGCCGCCTGAGCTGTTTGCGCCGCTATTTGCGCCGCTACCTGCGCCGCTGCCTGCGGCAAGCACGGTCTTGATGGCCAGCATCACCCGCGAAAGCTCGCCTCCGGATGCTATACGCGCCAGATCTTTGAGGGGCTCCCCGGTATTGGCGGAAATAAGGAATTCCACATCCTCGGCGCCCCAGGGCCCGCAAATGAATTGGCCGCTATTCGCTCCGGCGGTACTGCCGCCCTGCCCCACACTGCCCGCCGCTCCGCCTTGCCCCGGCTGCGGTTCCTTGCTCTTGGGCATTACACCCGCCTGAAAGCGGGCATTGGGCATACCCAGATGCGAGAGTATTTCGGTGATACGCCCGCCCAGTTTGCCCGAAGCGGCAATACGCTTCTGCCGCAGCGTCTGAGCCCTGGCGGCAATGTCCTTTTCCAGGGCGGCAATTTCCGCCCGGAGTTTCTCACGGTTTTCTCCGGCGCCGGAAAGGGCTTCAATCTCGGCCTCGGCCTGCGTCTTGTAGGCCAGTATGGCTTCCTCGTCACTGCCATTTGCAGGCGTCAGCGGAGAACCGGCGTATTTTTTCTTTAATTTATAAAGCAGGGCAAGGCGCTCATCCACTTCCGCAAGGCGCTGGGGATCGTAGGTTAAATTATCCCGATAGGCGCGGAATTCCCCGGCTATGTCCTCGGTCTCGTAGTACATATCCTCAAGGCGCTTCTGAATCTCAGCCAGGCTTGAGTCAACCCCGGCGGCATTGTCCAGCGCTCCCCTGGCGCGGCGGGTTAGGCTCAACACCGACTGCTCGCCGTCAAACAGGGAATCGGCGGCGGTGTTTACAAGACCCGCGAGTTTCTCAAAATCCGAAAGCCGCTGGGCCTCGTTTTCCAGTTCCCGAATTTCGCCGGTTTTGGGCGCCGCCTTGGTAATTTCGTCTACTGCATAGTTCAATAACTCAAGCCGTTCATCACGATCCCGCTCGGAACTGAGGGAAGCCTCCAGGGTTTTGCGTTTATCCGCCAGGTCCATAAAAATTTTGGTATAAGCTGAAACTTCTTCCTCTATGCCGGCGAAACGGTCAAGATAGCGGCGGTGGCTTTCCTTGCGGAGCAGGGACTCGTGGTTATGCTGGCCGTGCAGATCAAAGAGCAGCCCCATAAAGTCCGCAAGGTCAGCGCGTATCACCGGCGTGTTCTGTATGTAAATAGAACCCCGGCCGTTTGACTTGATGGTTCTTCTGATAATAACCGTGTCTTCTTCGCTGGCAATGTCCCGACTTTGCAGCCAGTCCATCACTTCAGAATTATTTTTATTCACCGACACCACCGCCGAAACGCTGGCTTCTTCCGCGCCGGTGCGTATAACGTCAGCTTCGGCCTTGCCGCCCATGAGAAAACTCAAAGACCCCACGATGATCGATTTTCCCGCGCCGGTTTCGCCTGAGAGCACATTAAAACCGCTGCGGAAAGACAGGGAGATGGAGTCAATGAGCGCATAATTTCTGATGGAGAGTTCCTCAAGCATCCGAACCCCCTTGAGGCGCGACACCTCCATGAGGCGCGACGCCTCCTCGAGACGCGAAACCTCCACCGGCTGCAGCACCGCAACTGTTAGCCGAAACATTATCCCCGTTGACGGCGCCTGACCAGGAAAGTTTGGTACGCAGCGCCGAATAGTAGGAGCGCCGCTCCGCAGACACCAGCAGCGCCTGCCAGGGCGCCTGCCGTACTATGATCCGGTCACCGGGCTCCAGGTCAAAGGTGTCCTGGCCGTCCACGGTCAGAAGAACGCCGCTGCGCTGTTCTTCGCCCACCGTGACGAGTAAGGCCTGTCTGGAAGGAAGTACCATGGGGCGGTTCGACAGGGTAAAAGGGCAGATGGGGGTCAGGAGCAGGGCTTCCATTTCCGGGTCAAGTATGGGGCCCCCTGCGGCCATGGAATAGGCGGTGGAACCGGTGGGGGTGGCGATAATCAGGCCGTCACAGCGGTAAAAACCAAGCTCCGTATATTCGCCGCTTGAAGTTTCGGAATGCACATCCAGCTTAATAAGTTTGGCGATTCCGGCGGCGGAAATTACCGCATCATTAAGGCAGCAATTCTTCATAATCAGTTCACGGCGGCGCTCAAGGGTAATCTCAAACATGCAGCGGCGGGAAAGGAGAACCGTTCCATGCGTCCATTGGTCAAAAACCGCAAGCCACCGGTCAGAGTCAACACAGGCGATAAAACCCAGGGTACCCAGATTTACCGCCAGTATGGGAACCCCCGCGCCTGCAAGAGTACGGGCGGCGTAGAGCACCGTTCCGTCCCCGCCCAGGCTAAAGGCAATATCCCACTTGCCTTCAGGAAAACAAGCGGGTTTACCCTCAAACGGAAACACCGTTACCGCAACGCCGCGCTTTTCCAGCTCTAACCGTATCTCTTCAGACATGGAAGCGGCTTTTTTTTTGTGGAGATTAACAAATAACAACGCTCTCATTTCGTTGTCCTTAAGGAAGGGTCATGATGAGTTTTGATACCCGCTCCACCTCCTGGGAACGGAGCCTGGGGTACAGGGGGAAAAGCACAGTTCGCAGCGAAAGGGAATAAGCCGCAGGGCAGCGCGTTGAATCGCTCATCCCCGCCCCCGCAAGGCTATGCTCAAAGGCGCTTTCAACGCTGATCTCTTTTTTACGGGCATAAGCGACCACATCTTTAAGCCCGGTCTCCAGCACCAGGGGGAAGGCGTAATTATTATACTCCCCTTCGGCAGAGGTGATGAAACGCTTGTGCTTGGTGCGGAGACTGGACTGGGTATATACCCTGGCGATTTCCCCGCGCCGCTCCATGTTCCGGGACGTTTCCTTGAACTGCACCGTTGCCATTGCGGCGTTTATGTCAGGAAGACAGTATTCGCCGGGAATGTCCGCAAAGTTCCGCAGCACCGAACCATCCCGGCGGTTCATGGCGAATAACAGCGCCCCGCCGCCTGAGGTGAGCATATCCCGCTCCTCAAGGCCCAGGATGGTAAAGACCCCGTGGAGTTTCGCGGCGCTTGCGCTGCCCGCACCTGTTTCGCCTGCATCAGCGGAACCTGCGGCGGCTCCCACAGCGGTACCTTCGGCACCTGCGGTAGTCCCTTCAGCGCCGGTACCTTCGGCGCTGGCGGTAAAAGGCCCGTAACTTTGGGAAATATCTTCGATAACCGGCAGCCCCAGCTCCGCTATGGAAGCGGCATCCGGCCGGAAGCCCAGGGTGTGGTGTAACGCCACGCAGCGCGCCTCAATACCCTCAGGTTTTTCCGCCAGCGCCTTTTCAATGGTTTCCCTGTTCATGCAGGGAAAATCGAAAGTCACGTCACAGAACAGCGGCGTTAGGTGCATATCCTGAATAACCTGGAAATAGTAACGGGGAGAAAGGGCGGAAACGAGCACCCCCTGGCCCGGCTCAAGGTTCAGGGCTTTCAGCGCCAGATGCAGGGCTGTGGCGGGACTCCGCAGGGTTAAAGCGTAATCAAAACGGAGATGTTCTTTGGCGATCTGAATCAAAAGCCGCGCCCGCTCTCCGGGTCCGATTTTATCTTCCACCATTGCGGTTAATACCGCATCCATCTCCTTCCGCCTGATGGTCGGAGAATAGACTTCAATTTTCATGTACTACCTGACTTTGGAGCCTGATGATTGAAGATTGCCTATCTTCGTAACGCTGCTATTTTTTGCAGTTCCTTGGGATTAAAAAGATCCCTGATATCAAGAATAATAAGATATCCCTCTTCCTGACGCACCACTCCCTGAATATATTCGGCTCCAATGCCCGAAAGCATTTGGGGCGGTGGTTGGATACTTTCCCTTTCGATAGTAACCACCCGCGAAATCCGGTCGATGATGACGCCCAGTTTCATTCCGTCAATATCAAGAATGATAAAGCCCGACAGGAGTTCATCCTCTTCTGAATTCAGCAATTTTTTCAGATGAAACCGTTTATGCAAATTGATAATCGGTATAATTTCACTCCTGAGATTAAAAATCCCCTCCACATACACCGGGGCATTGGGAATTGCCCGGATTCCCTGCACCCGGACAATTTCTTTGACATCCATGATATTAATCCCATAAAGTTCTTCACCGAGTTGAAAAGTCACTAATTGATTTGATTCAGCCATAACACCCCCCTGAGCGCCGCCAGGACATAGCCCCTTTTTATAACTATACCACGATACGGGGCATTAATTCAAGCCATAATCGGCCTTCTTGAACAAAAATTATTCCCGCACCCATATCTGTCTGAAGCCCATAGAGCCCAGCCTGACCGCTGCTGCATACACATCTGCAGCAGCGATACCGGTAACCAGCACCCGGTAGAAGGCGCCGCTCTGCTCATAAGCGGCATTAAATCCCACAGTCTGCATTTGCTGGGCAATCCTTACAGCCATGTCCGGTGCAGAATACGCCCCTATCTGTAAACGATAGATTTTCCCGCTATTCTGATCAGGCAGGCCAGGAATGATCTGCAAATCCCCGGCCGGAACCGGCGGCATGGCCTGATACACCGGCGCGGCAGGAGCGGGCGGCGCCTGAGGGGGCACAGGCGGCGCCTGATAAGACGAAACGGGCGCTGTTTGAGCCTGATACGAAGGAGCCGGGGCAGCGGGCGCAGCCTGAATTACCGGGGGCTGGGGATAAGCTGTAGTTGGGGGAGCCGCACGAACAGTTGATTCTCTCCGTAACTCCCTGGTTTCCCGGGCCTCTCTTGCCTCACGGGCCTCTCTTACCTCACGGGATTCTCTTGTTTCACGGGATTCCCGCGCATCCATAGACATGGCGGTAAGCCATGCCAGGAATTCGGTATCAGAATTGGGTTTGGCGCTTTGAGTCTGCGCACTATCCTCGCCCTTACCCATATAATTATTGACCGTTATGGTTACAGGCTGCACCGATTCCTGGGTTTTCGGCTGTTCCTCCCTGGCAATAACAGGTCCGGCAGCAGTGACCGGCCCGACAGGGGGCTCCTCACGTTTGGGCGGCGCTGCCGGCTTTTTGGCGAGTTCAGCCACCGGTTCCGCTGCAGCCGGTTCTTCTTTCGCAGGGGGCTCCTCAGGTTTGGGCTCCGCTGCCGGCTTTCCGGCGAGTTCGGCCACCGGCTCCGCCGCAGCCGGTTCTTCTTTGGCAGGGGGCTCCTCAGGTTTAGGCTCCGCTGCCGGCTTTTCGGCGAGTTCAACCACCGGCTCCGCCGCAGCCGGTTCTTCTTTGGCAGGCTCCTCAGGCTGGGGCGAAGCGGCAGGACGCGGCGGCGTGCCAACTGACAGGACAACCGTTTCACCGGGTGCCATTTCCAGCGCCTGCAATACGTCGGGAGAAAGATCCACAATCCTGCTTGAAGAAGCGGGAATGCGGCCGGTTATGGTTACTTCTGTTTCTTTCCCGTTTTGGGTATTGGTTACCTTAACTTTTGAGCCTATCGGCAGACTGGGATGCGCCGCAGTGAGCCCGCTTGTTTTCATCTCCTGGCTGGCAGCCCCGCGTTGGTTAAAATTACCCAGCCTGGTCTGAGCCGCAACCAGAGTATTGAACAATAATCCTCCCAATAAGACTAAAGCAAACCGTTTCATCCTTACTCCTTGTTTTTCAAAATACCATTCTTTAATTATTACTATATTTCGAAAAAAAATCAAATGAGTCGGTTCAAAAACAGGGAGATAGGCTCGCTATTACCAGTGATGAGGGGCTCTGAATCCTGATTGGTGTGCGGGAGCGCACAGGAAATTTACTCTGGCGCTCTGGGGCGGAAACTCAACCCTTTCACCTCGAAAATAACTCGGCTCAAGGGCTGATTTCCACCCCAGAGCGCCTTAAAGTATTTTTCAAGGTGCACTCCCGATTTGTGCCGGGATTCAGAGCCCCTCACCACCGGCATTTGCGGGCAAATGCCTTATTATGAAACCATTGCTGAAAAAGGGGCATTAGCCGGCTATGCAGCAACAGGGCTGGGTATGCCCCGCTGCCCCGCCGGGCATACCCAGCCCTGTTGCTGAAGAGCGAGTACATCCCCTTATTTTGAAATTGTCTCAGATTATTATGATTTGATACCGGGTTTTTCCTCCGGGGAGCGGCTCTTCTGGAACTGCAAATAGTCCCAGCGGGTAACTATACCCTCGATTTTGCCATTTTCCATGATGATAAGATGCCCTATATGGTGTTTATAGAAAATTCGTTCAATTTCACGCAAAGTAATTGAGCCATCCGCCCAGACCGGCTGACGGGACATATATGCCGTAACCGGGGCCTTCATAGCTCCCGCTTTGCGCCCTTTCATAATATTCTTCAGACCGATAAAGCCGCAAAGTTCCTCCTGATCGTTCAGAACCGGGACGCCGCCCAGTTCAATCTCTTCCAGCAGCATGGAGACTTCAAGAAGACTCTTGTGCTCATGTATGGTACGGACCCCTTTAGTCATAATGTCTCTGGCACGGACAGCCGGGGCCAGGGATTTTTCAAGGGAAGCGATAAATTCTTCGTAAAAAGCAGTACCTTCCCGACCCTGTATCTTGGCCGCAGCTGCAAGCTGGTGCCCCCCGCCGCCGTAGGCCTGTAACAGCTCATGGAGGTCTATCCTGGAGCGCTGGCTGCGGGCAATAAGCTGAACGGTCCTGGTTTTGGCAATGTAAAAAATCGCAAAATAGGCGTCCGGGTTCTGGAGCTCCATAACCTTTTCCACCACCGCCGAAAGGCCGGACACATTTTCTTCCAACTCAAGATAGCTTAACAGGACGGCATTACCCTGAATAAGTTTTGTTTCAAGCGCGGGCAAAAGCCGGTTGAGCACCTCAATCTGGCTGTCTTCTTTTACGGTTTCCAGAAAGGACTTTACCAATTTTAGCGAGGCCCCCATATCCAACAAATAGGCGGCAACTTCAAAATCCTCCGGGCACACATTCTCGTAAATAAGCCGCCCTGTATCAGCAAAAATCCCCGTCAGCGCGATAGTCGCTTCCTCGGGCAGCAGCGTCAGCCCCCGCTCCATAGCAAGTTTTCCCAAAAAGGAGGTATTTGCGCCAAATCTGCTCCCCTCAAGCCGCGCCCCCAAAATATCGCAGTTTTCAGTATTATGATGATCGATGATACGGATAGCCGGCTCCGAGTTACGGATAAACTGCAAATACTCGCGCACCCGTTCGGCAACACAGGTATCCACGATGATTATATTTTCGATCTGTCCCTTTTCAAGATCCTTTGGATTGATGAAATCAAAATAACCCTTATAAAATTCGTACAGATGCGCCGCAGCGGGATGAATAAGCCTGCTCCGCACCAGCCGGTAATCGGGGTACAACTTCTTCACAAAGATCAGCGACCCGAGACAGTCGAGATCCATATTGGAATGACCAAATGCAATATTCATTAGTATGAAATTTTAGAGCTATTTTTCATTTCTGTCTATAAACAAAAAAGCCTGGCGACTACCTACTTTCCCACCCCTTAGCGGGGCAGTATCATCGGCGTAAGAGGGCTTAACTTCCGTGTTCGGAAAGGGAACGGGTGTAACACCTCCACCATAATCACCAGGC
>BNVF01000077.1 GCA_025997895.1 Spirochaetia bacterium | reverse complement strand
TACGCCGATGAGTCCCCGCACGTTGGTTGAGGTGTTTATGTCCTGGGAAAAGTTTTGCGACTGGTCAAAGGCTACGGACTTTTTACCCGCCGTCTCGCTGACGATTTGAGAAAACGCCTGGGATGATTTGGTAAGGCTGGCAACATCGGTTTTGAAGGCCCGGGCCAGGGCGTTCATGGCGGCACTTTCGGCCTGGGCTTGGCTTGTGCCCTGGGCGGTTACGGCGACCCATTCCCGCGAAGGGTAGGCTTGCTCAAGGTTCTGTACCCAGGTTGGGGCTGCCTGGGCGTGGAGACTCAGGGGCAGGGCAAACAGCAGGATCGCCGCAATGCCTTTCATAGTGATAATGGTCTTTTTCATGGTTTTGTTCCTTGCTTCATCGGAGTGTCTCTCCTTTTCGTTTTAAATTTACTAAAATATATAGGCGAAGTGGTTGTTTGAAACCCTATTAAATTTAGTAGGTTGGGGTATTTTTGAGTTTTTTAGTCAGATTTTGACCTACTAAATTTAGTAGGTTGTCATAAAATAGGCTTTTTTGAAGCGGCATCCAGGCTGCGGGTTGTTTTTTGCCCGGCAATTTCAAATTATAGACCGTATTTGTCCTTGATGATGATGTCACGGACATCTTTGACCCGGAAGGTTTCCAGCGTTAAGCCTTCGGGAAGCCAGCTCGAGTCATATTCGACCGGCTGGTCCAGCACCTGCCAAACCGGGTCATCCTTCCGCCGCTTCCGCCGTTCTTCCCGTTCCGCCCGGGACACCCTGGGCAGGGGTTCTTCCGGGTCTGCTTTGGCGGGAACCGGCGGCTCCGGGAAGAAGACTATCCGGCAGCGGCCTTCCGGCACATCCTGCGGCACATCAAGGGTCAGCCGGAGGACCTCACCCTTCGGGTGGGCGGGTATATCAATGGTCTGTTGCATAGGCATAAAGAACCTCCAAACCCCAAGAAACTTTAGTTTCAGTATAGGGGAGACAGCCGCATGATACAAGGGATAAGAGACATAGCCGTAATAGTTGTATACGACGTTGACAATTAATTCGTCAATAATGTATTCCGAATAAGGGGTAAAAAAAAAACCGCCCTTTTACGGCACTGCTGTGCGGCATTTTGCTAAATTGCTGTTGGAAATAATAATACTTTCAATCGTCGTGTCAATATTGATAAAAGTTGCTTCACTCAAGAATTCATTTAAGTCCGCCGTTTTTATTGCAAGCCAAGATGAATCGAAGTTATTTTTATTGTTTTCATAATGCCGCCGGATCGAAATAAGCGACTCTAGTTTTAATAAGATTGAACTTACTTTGATTTGTGAGTTTTTCCATAAGTACAACGCTTCATCTTTGCGGCTTTGCTGCAAGATTATCGACATAAGAGCCGATGAATCAAAGTATGAAACCATCAAAAGCGGTCTGCCCGTGTTTCATTCAACAGCGCAATTACATCAACATCAATATCACCCGGAATATCTGTTACTTTTGCCATTGATTCAAACCGTTCTGCCAGGACAGCCCGCCCTTCTGCCGCCATGTCATATAAAAACTGCGGCGCCTGCGCCTCATTCCGGAAAACATTCGTTTGCGGTTGTATAAGCTCGGCGATTGGTTGGTTGTGCTGAGTGATAAGAACCCGTTCGCCGGTTTTTACCTTGGCGAGATACCAAGAGAATTGATCTTTTAAATTGTGAACAGCTACTGTTACCATCATTTGATTATAACACAGGCCTGTCTTTTGTCAAGCCTCCCCTAAAAAAGGCCGCCCCCAAACCGGAGGCGGCCCTTCTCCCTGCAAAACCCGCCCTTTTGAGGGGCGGGCTTGTGGGTTAGAACAGGGGAGTATTAATCAGCAAAATCACCCTCACCAAATGTCCCGCTGATTCCCATAATGTCCGAATAACTTGTCAATGGTCCAACCCTGATCCATTTTGTGAACCCAAAGGTGGTTGAATATTGGACTATGTAGAGGTGAACACCACCGGCAAGATCTTCAAGTTTCAAGGAGCTCTTCGATGTGAGAGTTGCCCCTTCATTGCTTGCCGCTGTATAAAGATAACCCTCAACCTGACTGATAGTTTTATTAGCCATGTAATCTCCAGATTCTAGTAATGCTTTTGCAGTCTTTAGAATCGTCCTGCTATTCGATACATACATACTGAAGTTTTGGTAGCCGAGTTGAGCTGTTTTACCTGTGAGTCCAGGCAAATATGCTATAACATCAAGACCCAGTTCCCACGTGGCCTCTTCGGTGACGTTGTAGGTAATGGTACCGCCGTCTACCACCAGCGGCGCCGAAAGATTGACGTCCACGAAATTCACGACTTGTTTAACGGGGGAATCTTCACCGTCAGGAATGGTAATTGTTGAGGTTCCTGTTTTAGCAGCCGTGAAAGTCCCTGCAATAGTAACGACAATACTTGTATCGAAGTTACCGGCAAATCCAGTATAAGTAAGACCGGGTGCAGGATTGCTGAACCAACTGGTAATATCCGTGTCATAGAGTGAGGTCACTACTTGAGCGTTTGTAAGATTGATGGTAAATGTTACCTCGTCGATGAGGTCCCCACCGCCGCTTTCGCTGTTGTTGTATTTATAACCGGCAATGGTTAAGTCCGGACTGCCAGTTACTGCTGCCGATGGGACAGGCGGATTTGTTGCAGCCAGGCTTACCTTCTGCTCCTTGGCAGTTGCGTAGCTCGTGCTTATTTGAACATTGCCGCGTTTTAATACGGTCTGCGGGCCATCGTATACTACCGCCCAGAGGTATTTACCGGCATCAGCATTGGTAAAGGTCATTACTGCATTTGCCTCTAAATGGAGTTCTACCTCCGGCCTGGTGGTAACTGTGGTAAATTCATCTGTGGTTTTTTCTGATACATAGAACACCAAATTGCCCAGACCCGGAGTCCAGTTTTCTATTTGGTCTGAACCAAGTTGCGAATAGTTGTCCGGTACTTCCCAGGGCGCATCCGAAAGGATCACAATGTCTGTGCCGCGTGCCTGGTCATAAGTGGTAATCTTTGAGGCGGAAACCCCCATCTTAAGCAGGGTAGATGTACTGCTTGTGCCGGTAAATTCCAGCGCATAGAGATACTTGCCGTCGCCCGCCACAGCGTCCTTTTCGATCCTATTGGAGTCCAAGCGATTGCCTATATAATAGGAATAACTGGCAAGCCCTGCAACTGTAAGGCTTTGCGAGAAACTGCTCAGCATATCGTTGGTGCCCCCCAGGAAGAAGAATACATTGCCAAAAGTTCCTTCGCCGCTAACGCTATCCGCAGTCAGTGCATGGAACCATCCGGGGACATTTGTCAGGTCTATCACGGGCGTATCAGACAAGGGGCTGGCAATGGTGACTTTCCCGGCTTTAATGGGGGTACCGCTGCCGTTTCCAGAGAATTCAACGGCATAGAGAAAGCGGCCCACATCACTTACGGCCAGGCCGGAAACAAACCCGCCGCAATAGAATTCAATATCGGCATAGGTTAAGCTGTCGTGAACAAGATTAAGCATAGTCCCGTCGGCAGCAACATAGAACCGGACATTAGCATAAATCCCATTGCTGATATTGGCTGCAATTAAGGTATAGGCCGAAGCATTTACCGTAACGGTAACTTCATCGGTTTTCGCACCATCCGCAGTAGTTACCTTGATAGTCGCAGTTCCACTCGCAACGCCGGTCACCAGACCCGTATCGTTCACCGTGGCAATAGCCGGATGGAGTGATTCCCAGCTTACCCCTTTATTGGAAGCATTCGACGGAGTAACCTCCGCGCTTAATTGCACCGTGGCGCCTATGAGAATAGCAGGAGGCGGAGCCGGACTGATGCTCACGCTATCCACATGGACTATGGCTATTCCGGCATCCACCGTAACGGTAACTTCATCGGTCTTGCCGCCGTCTGCGGTAGTTACCTTAATCGTCGCGGTTCCAGCCGCAACGCCGGTCACCAATCCAGTACTGGCGTTCACC
Organism: Spirochaetia bacterium; assembly: GCA_025997895.1. Taxonomy (GTDB): domain Bacteria; phylum Spirochaetota; class Spirochaetia; order Treponematales; family Breznakiellaceae; genus WQXQ01. The sequence goes on along the minus strand of BNVF01000077.1, from coordinate 10,195 downwards.
GTGGCAATAGCCGTATTGAGCGATTGCCAACTCACTTCTTTATTCGTAGCGTTTCCCGGGCTGACCGCAGCCGCAAGTTGCACCGTCCCGCCTATGCCAATGGCTGCAGGCGAAGCCGGGTTGATACTCACCCCGGTAACCAATACCACCGACGCATCCACCGTAACGGTAACTTCATCAGTCTTGCTGCCGTCCGTGGTAGTTACCTTAATCTTCGCGGTTCCAGCCGCAACGCCGGTCACCAGACCCGTAGCGGTATTCACCGTGGCAATAGCCGGTTTATCCGATTCCCAGCTTACCCCTTTATTAGCAGCATCCGCCGGGCTGACCGTAGCCGTAAGCTGAACCGTCCCGCCCATTCCAATAGCCGCAGGCGAAGCCGGGCTAATGCTCACCCCGGTAACCGATATGGGGGGAGGGGTATCATCACCTGCCGGATTGGGACATCCGGTAATTGCCAGCAACAATAATACCAAGACACCGAAAAGACACGTTAATTTGCTTTTCATATTAATTCTCCTTGCGGTTTTTATGTCCCGCCGACAAAATTGTATGTTTACCGTCCTGAGTCCGGTGAACTTCAAATAGGGCGCGGTCAAGATAGCCCCGCAGATACGCCTTGCCGGTATCGGAAAGCAGGGCCAGTTTTTCCTCTATGGGCATATTTTCAATCACTTCTGTTAGTTTCATGTTCATACCGATCCCATGCGGTATTCGGGGTAAAAGGCCAACGCACAGGCCAGTTCCTCGGCCTGTATTGCCGGGGCAGGTGGTTTACTTCGGTTCAGAGGGGCGTAATACCGTACCAGTTCCCACTGATTGATGACGTCCAGGGTTTTGAAGACTTTTTTGGCAAGGACTTTGACCTGCCGTTTTTCCATCTCCAGGGTTTCGGCTATCCAGGATATGCTGAAACATTGCCGCAGCCAGAGGTAGATTTCGTGTTCCTCGGGCGTAAGACGGCTCACCAGGGCAGCCCGGTCTGCGCTTGTGGTTCCTTGCTTCATCAGATTGTCTCTCCTTCTTGTTTTAAATTTGTTGAAATGATACAGGCGGAATGGTTGTTTGAAATCCTGCTAAATTTAGTAGGTTGGGGTGTTTTTGAGTTTTTTAGTCAGATTTTGACCTACTAAATTTAGTAGGTAGGCCTAAAATAGGCTTTTTTCAAGCGGGAAACGCGCGGATTCCCTCACAGACAAAAAAGATGAAGAAATTTAACCACGAAGGACACCAAGGAACACAAATCAACTATATAATGGTTCAAAATACGCAAATTTGAAAGAACTGCGGGCTTCTAATGGCAATACTGTTTTTCGAATCGCTTTTTGTTCTCCGGCATCTCTGGTTATGATGTAGCGAACGGCGAGCCGTTCCCCGGCGGTGAACTGCACACAGTCCTCAAAATCGTTCCAGTCAAGATCTATCGCCCGACGGATTTCCACACCGGTAACAGCGGCGATGTCAACGGTTTCAAGCAGCAGTTTAAGCCGCGACATAACCAGCGTTTTATCCCTGAGTTCCCTACCGGCAATATAGGAGATATCCGTCACGGCGGAGGCGGACACAAAAGCGGTGTACATCCCATCACGAGAGTCTTTTACTATTTTATTGGCGTTTTGATAAAACGGCTCCCTCCGAAGTATGACGTCAAGGGCAATATTGGTGTCGAGCAATACGTTCATAGACCGTATTTGTCTCTGAGGCGCATTTCGCGGAGGTCCTTGTGGGTAAGAGTTTCCGGCGTTATGCCTTCGGGGAGCCAGCTCCAGTCAAGTTTGAGCGGCTTATCCAGCTCCTGCATAACCGGGTCATTCTTCATTCTCTCTTCCCGTTCCGCCCGGGACACCCTGGGCAGAGGTTCTTCCGGGTCTGCTTTGGCGGGAACCGGCGGCTCCGGGAAGAAGACTATCCGGCAGCGGCCTACTGGTACATCCTGCGGTACATCAAGGGTCAGCCTATGGCTGTCGGGTATATCAATGGTCTGTTGCATAGGCATAAAGAACCTCCAAGCCCCAAGAAACTTTAGTTTCAGTATAGGGGAGATAGCCGCATGACACAAGGGATAAGAGGCATAGCCGTAATAACGGCAGGTATCCCCTACTTCTTCCCAAACTTCGCAAACAGTTCCGTCCGGCTTTGTATGCCCAGCTTGCGATAGAGATTCTTGGTATGAAAATTGACGCCTGAGTAGCTTATTTTGAGGGTATGGGCGATCTGCTTGACAGGGGCTTCCGTCAGGAGCAGGGTAAAAACTTCAGTCTCCCGGGGGGAAAGGCCCAGGTGTTCTTCGGTGTCTACCTTCTCCGCTTCGGCCAGAACCGGGGCGTATTCGACCATATCGGCCAGATAGAGACCGTCGGTCCAGGGGGCGTCAAACACCTTCTTTTGCAAGATCGGCGTCAGCAGGAAACAGACGCAGCAGAGGATAAAGACCATCCCAAAGGTCAGTATGTGGGACTGCCCCGAAAAAAGGTCGTTGCACTTGGTAAGGATGCCGGAGATGACAAAATACTCAATAAAAAACATAAGGCAGTAGAGCCTGAACATTTTGAGGGACTTGCTCCGTTTGATAGCACCGCCGCAGATGTAGAAGATGATGATGTAGCCCAGGCCCTCGCCCAGACCGTAGGTGAAGGAACCGGAAAGAATCGTGGGCGGCGCGTCATACAGGAGCGCGCCCAGGCCCAGGAGTGAGAGGACGATGAACAGGAGCCAGCTATACAGGGCGCTCCGGTTGATGAGTATATGGAGGATCAGAACCAGGGCGATGGCGGCGAATTCTCCGGCCCCAAAAGCCCAACTATTCACTCGTTTTTCCGCGTATTCAACGTAATTGGTCATGCACATAACAAGGTAATACACAACGTCCAGGCCGATGACGAGGGCAACGCCGGAGCCTTTGCCGTCTCCTGCCATGTCCGAAAGCCCCTCCTGGCCGGGCAGGACTTCTTTTTTACGGCAGAGCAGAACCGTAACGAGGTACAGGGCCATGACGACGACGGCGCCCCAGGTTTTACCTGCCGCCTGAACGCCGGGGAAGGCCCGCCAGAAGGTGTAGTAAAAACCGTAGTAGCACTGGAGCAGGATCATGCCGAAGAGCCGCTCCACATTGTTCAGGGCGAAGCAGAACAGGTAAAAAGCGGAACCGGCGCAGACACCGTTCAGGAACTGGAAGGCCATAAACAGGGAAAACCGCGCCAGGCCCTCGGGCAAAATAAGCTGGAAGGGGAGAATTACGCCGCACAGGACGGCCCCCACACGGAGGGCGGGGATTATGAGACGTTTTGGCAGCAGAGCCAGGACAAGCCAGCCTAACCCTAAGGGAAACAGCATAAGTTCCCAGGATTCCAGCCCAAACAGGCGGAAGTGCTGGTCAAAGTAACGGAGGTCGCCGATGATCACGGACAGGGGAAAAACGAGAATTGCCGCCCAGAGACCGCCGCGAAAATTCCAGGGAGAGAGTTCGTCCCGGCTGGTGAGGATATTGCCAAGGTTCTGCATAAAACCTTGTTTTATGTTCGATTTTTCCGGCACCGATTCCGCCGCCTGAATTGGAGTTAGTTTTAAGTTGCTCATGGGTTATGTTGTCCTCCATTTAGATTATCTTGCAGGGGTGTCTTTGGCAAGTCCAGTGTCCGTTTCAGCGGCTTGTATGCCTGTAAAATGCCGTCCAGATAGCCCTGAACATACATCTTTTGCCTTTCGGAAAGCATTTCGAGCCTTTTTTCAAGAGATATTTGCTGTATCTCCATAAGAATATCCTTCTCCTGCATCTACACCAGCCTTATAAAGTGATATGATATATCACTTGGATATATTATATCAAGGGGTGTTATATACAATATTCTTCATATTTTTCCGTTTTATTTAAGCAAATCACCGGGAAAAGTCCCAAAAACTATTATGGAAGGTTTGATTGAATAAAGATTGTTTGGTATACTCAGGAGTGTGTATAAGACATTGGCCGCCCGGTTGGAGTTTTTACTTTTCAATTTGGGTGTTAAACAACTGGATTTTGCCCAACAGATAGGGTTTGCCCAATCGTATATCTCCATGATTCTGAATGGCTCAAAAACCAGTCCCCGGCCCCGGTTTTATGAGGCCGTTGCCCGCGAATTCAACGTCAACCCCCAATGGCTCCGCGACGGTACGGGGGATGTATACAGTATCCCCGGCCTTGATTTACCGGTTCCCAATGCCGCCGAGCTTTTTACTAAATATTGCCGCCTTCCCCCGGATGAACAGGCGGTAGTTGAAAAAATCATCAACGCATTTCTGGTGCAGAATTTAACAGATAAAGAAAACCAGGCGGAATAACTTGCCATCATATAAGCACCGGCTCAGTGAATAAAATTTGTCCACGCCCGTTTGGTTTTAACAGGCAGGGGTATTTCCTTTTTCCCCAGTGCCAGGGCTTTGATCAGCCATGCCATGTTTATGGCCGAAGTTTCGGCAATGTGGATTCCCTCTTTGTCTTCGCTTAATTCTTCGGGGGTGTTGCCGTGGATGACGCCCCAATAAATCGAGGGAACAATTACCGCCTTTGCCAGATTGAGGTAATTGTTCATCTGGTGAAAAGCGTTAATGCCCCCTGAACGCCTGCAAGATACCAGGGCGCTTGCGGGCTTAAAGTCAAGGCTCAGGCCGGAAAAGAAGAGCCGGTCAAGGAAACATTTGAAATTGCCGGCTATGCTGCCGTAATACACCGGGGAGCCGATGATCAAACCATCGGCGTTGTTCACCTTTTCCGCCGCACGGTTTACCAAATCATCGTCAAAAACGCATTTCCCCAGTTCCCTGCATTTCCGGCAGTCAATACACCCTCTGATATTTTCTTTTCCCGCCTGCACTATCTCGGTTTCAATTCCCTCATTTGCAAGCACCGCAGCCATAAGATCAATACCCTGCTGTATGACCCCGTCATTATGGGGACTGCCGTTAAAAGCGATCACTTTCATGGTAAACCTCCGTTGTTTTTATCTTGACATTTTTTGCAATTATCGTCAACCTTGTTTTTATTATGGTTGACAAAAACCCGGCTCTTTCAACCAGAGCCAGTTTACTCGCGGAGCTGCGTAAAAAACAGGGCGCGCCCCTGAGCGGAAGCGGCTTTGCAAAGACTTTGGGCGTTTCCCGGACTGCAGTGTGGAAGGCAGTACAGGGTCTTGTAGCCGCAGGTTATGCTATTGAGACCCTGGACACCGGCTATAGTCTTGATCCTGAAAAAGAGGGGGATTTTCTCTATCCCTGGGAATTCGGCGATAAGGAAGATCTCTTCCGCCACTTTGACAACACCGGCAGCACTATGGATCGGGCCCGGGAACTCGCCTGGCAGGGCGCGCCCGGCGGAACGGTTATCACTGCGGAAAAACAAAGTGCCGGCCGCGGGCGGAACGGCAGGGTCTGGACTTCCCGGCAGGGCGGACTTTTTTTCACCATCCTTGATCGCCCGGCGCTGGCCATTGCGGATTACACCCTGCCCGCGCTCATGCTGCAAATCGCTGTTGCCCGCGCCCTTTCCGCTATCTGTGGCAAACAGGCGCGGCTGCGCTGGCCCAACGATATCTATATTGATCAGCGGAAAATCGCCGGCATCATTACCGAAATTTCCGGTGAGGGGGATATGGTGAGCTGGCTCACCGGCGGTGTGGGAATTAACGTGAACAACCCCGCGCCTTCGGGAAAGATCACCAGCTGCGCCGAAATCGCAGGCCGCAAAGTTTCCCGCAGGGAAGTGCTGCGAAAAACCCTGGACGAAATTGAACTGGTAAAGCGGCGCTTTAGTCCTGGCGCTGCCTATACCCAGGGCAACCGTGCGCTGGCCGCTGAATGGAATTCCCTGGCCGATTGTCCCGGTGCAAAAGCGGCGGTGATCGATCCCGGCTATGGGGAAAAGAAAGAAGCTGCCCTGTACGACAAACAAAACAAAGTGCTTGCCCGTGGAGTTTTTTCAGGGATTGACCCTGCGGGGCGCTGTATTATCAAGACCGATACCGGCAAGGGGAATCTGTATTTTAACCCCGGGCCGGTTTCACTCATGTTTTCTTAATAAGGAATAAGGAATGAAAGAAAATTATTCGGGTTCTGAAACAGGTGCGGCAAAAGGCGGCGCGGCGGTTTTGACCAGGCGCAAAACTATTACCGGCCTGACTCTGGCCGCACTCTTTGCGGCGCTTATCGCGGCGGGGACATTTATCGCCATTCCCCTACCCTTCTCGCCGGTTCCCATTGCGCTGCAGAATTTCTTTGCACTGCTCACGGGACTCATTCTGGGTCCTGTCCTGGGCGCGGCATCAGTGGCGCTTTACCTTATTGCCGGAATCATCGGCGCTCCGGTTTTTGCCGGCGCAAGCGGCGGCATTGTGCGCATCATGGGCCCCACCGGCGGCTTCCTCATTGGCTATCTTCTGGCGGGCCTTACAGCGGGCCTTGTCGCGGGCTTTCCCCGGCCGGAGAAAAAGATACCGCTCTGGCGTATCATTGTTGCGGTCTTTGCCGGACTCCTCATCGTGTATGTACCCGGTGTGGCCTGGCTCAAGATCAGTACCGGCAGAACCTGGGCAGCAGCCCTTGTGGGGGGCTTTTTTCCCTTTATCCCCGGCGATCTGGCAAAGGGCGTGGCGGCGGTCATTATAGCCCCCAGGCTGCGCCGCACCGCCGCTGACATACTCTCCCGTTAGCATGAGTGAAGCCGCGCCTTTATTTTCCATCAGGGGGCTTTCAAAAATATTCCCTGATTCAAGCGGGGAATACCGGGCGCTTTGGGATATCAACCTTGATATTTACGAGGGCCGCTGTCTGCTCATAGCCGGTTCCAACGGATCGGGAAAAACCCTGCTCACCCGGATCATGGCGGGCCTTTTGGAACCCTCAAGCGGTGAGATATTTTTTCGGGGCAGGCCCCTGCGGGACGCGCAGGGCAAAGGTACGGAAAAAAATCTCCGCTCTGAACTTGGCCTGGTGTTTCAGGATGCCGATGCCCAGATTGTGGGAGAAACCGTTGCCGAGGACGCGGCCTTTGGCCCGGAGAATATGGGGTTTCCTGAAAATATTGCGCGTAACATGGCGGATCGCGCCCTTGAGGCCCTGGGGCTGCTGGACAAAAGGGAAAGCCCGCCCCGCAGACTCTCTGGCGGGGAGAAACGCCGTCTTGCCGTAGCAGGTATTATCGCTATGGGCTGTGACACGATCATCATGGACGAACCCTTTGCCAATCTGGACTGGCCCGGCGTGGTACAAACCCTGCGCATAATCGCGGAGCTCAGGCAAAACGGAAAGACCCTCATCATCCTGACCCACGAACTGGAAAAGGTACTTGCCCTGGCGGACCGCCTGGTGATACTTCACCGGGGTCTCATCCGCGATGACGGCCCCCCCGCAGCGGTACTGGACAGGCTCGATCCCGCCTGGGGCGTCCGGGACCCCCGGCGAAATTATGCCGCCGTTGAGGACTGCTCATGGCTCGAAGTTTAAGCCGACGCAATCCTTTCAGTTACCGCGCCGGTACAAGCCCCCTGCACCGTTTTCCGGCTGGGTTCAAGCTCCTCTGCCTTCTGGCGCTCTCAATCGCCGCGTTCAGTTCCATACCGGGGCTGCTGCTCTCCGCGCTTTTGGTCTGCGCCGCTTCCCTAATCGCCCGCATCCGCCCCTGGGAACTCCTGCGCGGCTGCCGGCCCCTTATCATACTTTCGCTTTTTATTTTAATTTTCAAAACCATCCAGGCAGACGCGCCCGGTATTTCGTTAGGTGCAATGAACGTGTTTGGTCTGGAGTTTCCCGCTCTGCATATACCCTGCATTAGCCCCGAAGGTTTTTTCGGGGGTATACTTTCGGGGCTGCGCATTGTGGTGTCCTATGCTGCAGGCTCCCTGCTCTTTGCGGTTACCACCATGCGGGAACTGCGGCGCTCTCTGGGCAGGGCAGAGCGGGCAATTTATGGCCTTTTCCCACGGAGACGCGGAACGGCGCGGCAGCGCATTGCCAATACCCCGCCAATCCGCTGCAGCCGCCTTAGCCTGGGAATCAGTCTCATGCTCGGCTTTATCCCACGTTTTTTTGAGCTCTGGGAAACCACCAACCTGGCCTGCGACGCCCGGGCCTGCAAACGGGGCTTGCGGCGGCTTGTGCTCATCATCCCCCTGGTAACCGAACGTATGATGGAAGCGGCGGCAGATACGGCACAGGCGCTTGAGGCCAGGGGGATTTTGTAAAATCCCCCGTCCTCTTGACAATATACCTACCGTTCGGTATATTATAGGCATGGATCAATTACCGGAACAATCACCAAAAAACGAAACCCGGGAGCGGCTTATCGCTATGGCTCTGGATCTCTTTTCCCGGCAGGGCTATGAGGCGGTGGGTATTCAGGAAATCGTGGATACTGTGGGAATCACCAAGCCCAGCCTGTACTACTACTTTGGCAGCAAACAGGGCCTGCTTGAGGCGATAGTCGCCGAATATGGCTTAAAACTGTGCGGCCGTTTTGAAACCGCCGCCGAGTACCACCGCGATCTGGTGATGAATCTGCGGGGACTTTTCGATCAAACCATCAGCTTTGCTGAAGAAAACCCGCAATTTTTCCGCCTGGCAGTGAACCTCTTTGCCGTCGCGCCGGAAACAGTTTCGTATAATGCGGGAAAGGATCTTCGCAAACGGTTAAGCGCAACTCTCATCGCGCTGTTCAAAAGCGCCGCAAAGGATCACGGTAACATGAAGGGCCGGGAGCTGATTTACGGCGAAACTTTTTTCCTGCTCCTGCAAAGCTGCGTCCTGCTCTTTTTGAATGGGGAACTCAAGCTGGATGAGCCAACCCGCTACCGGATCATTCATCAATATATGCACGGCATTTTTTCTTAAGTTTATGGAAACAACAAGAGTACAGGAGGATGTATGTTCAGGGACAAAATTTTTTATCATATCTATCCATTGGGATTTTGCGGCGCGCCGTATACGAATGATTTTTCGTCGCCTGCGGGAATGGGCCTGCGCTCGCTTATCGGGCATATTCCGCATTTGCGTACCCTGGGGATTAACGCGGTGTATATAGGGCCCCTATTTGAATCCTGCGCCCACGGTTATGATACGCTGGATTATTTTTGGGTAGACCGCCGGCTTGGTACAAACGAAGATTTAAAGGCGCTGGTACGCGCTTTTCACCAGGCGGGAATAGCGGTGGTACTGGACGCGGTATTGAATCACTCAGGGCGACATTTTTTTGCATTTAAGGATCTACAACAGAACCTTGCAGCATCTCCGTACCGTGACTGGTACGCCAATGTTGATTTTTCGCACCACAGTCCCGCAGGGGATCCCTTTTCCTACGAGGGCTGGGCGGGTTGTTATGATCTGGTGAAATTCAACGGCCGCTGCGGCGCGGTGCGGGAGTACCTCTGTAAGGCGGTGGAATTCTGGATCAACGAATTTGATATTGACGGGCTCAGGCTGGACGCGGCGGCGGAATTGCTGCCTGATTTTATGGACACCTTTGCCTTGTTCTGCAAATCCAAAAAGAGCGGCTTCTGGCTCATGGGCGAAGTGGTAGGCGGCGATTACCGGAATTGGGCACGAGAGGGCAGGCTCGATTCAGTTACCAATTACGAGTTGTACAAGGGGCTCTGGTCATGTTTTAATGACCGCAATTTTTTTGAGATCGCCTGGACTCTGAACCGGCAATTCGGAACCGAGGGGATATATCGTCACCTCACGCTGTACAATTTTGCGGATAATCACGATGTGAACCGGGTTGCCAGTTCCCTGAAAAACAAAGCGCATCTCTTTCCGCTCTACAGTCTGCTCTTTACCGTGCCGGGTATTCCCTCAATTTATTATGGCAGCGAATTCGGTATTCAGGGTGAGCGGACAAGCCACAGCGACCGGGCATTGCGGCCCCGCTGGGAACAGGAACGCTGGGAAACAGAGCCGCTGTGCGGGGACAGCTTTTGCGCAAAGGGCATTGATTGCGGCGCTGACCTGGCGCGACACATTGCGGCCTTAAGCAAAATCCGCATGGAAAATCCCGCGCTCAGGGAAGGGGACTATGCCCAGCTTGTTTTATCCCACGAGCAATTCGCCTTTATCCGCAATTGCGCATCACAGACTATGGTGATTACCCTGAACAGCGCGGAAACAGAGCGGAGTGTCATTATTCCCACGGAAAAACTGCCGGAAGCGAAACATTGGATCGATTTACTCACCG
>BNVF01000076.1 GCA_025997895.1 Spirochaetia bacterium | reverse complement strand
GGCGTCATCGCCTGCGGCGTCATCGCCTGCGGCGTCATCGCCTGCGGCGTCATCGCCTGCGGCGTCATCGCCTGCGGCGTCATCGCCTGCGGCGTCATCGCCTGCGGCGTCATCGCCTGCGGCGTCAGCTCCCGTAACGCCTGCGCCAAAGCCTGCCGAGACCCGTGATCGAAACATCTACTTTACCCAGGTGGACAAAGACGGCGTTATACTCCGCACCAGGGTAACCAGAAAGATCACCGTCTCCGAATCGCCCATGCAGGATGCCCTCAATGCCCTGCTTGCCGGTCCTACTGCCGAAGAAAAACGCCGAGGTCTGGTGAGTCTAATTCCACAAAATACCAGGATACTTTCCGCCACAGTCCGGGGTGCCACCGCCTACATCAGCTTTAGCGAAGACTTTCAGTACAACACCTACGGAGTGGAAGGCTACGCCGCGCAGCTTAATCAGATTGTCTGGACCGCCACTGAATTTTCCAGTGTGCAGGATGTACAAATTCTTATTGAGGGAAGAAGGGTGGATTATTTAGGCGAAGGCATTTGGATAGGGAGTCCGATTGGCAGAGGGGCTTTGTGAGATATATCGATCGTTACGCGTTATATCCTTTTAATTGAAATTGCTTTTCCGGTATCTGCGTCAATTTCGGCAATTACGCCTTGAACATCCGCTGTTTCTGTGCCGCTATTCTCTGCACCGCTCTTGCCGGCGATTTCCATTCGATAGAGTACTTGTTTGCGCACACGGTCAAGGCAGATTTTTGGATCCATGCCGATGACGCTGTCGGTGATGCCGGTCATGCCCAGATCGGTGATGTAGGCGGCGCCTTTGGGCAGGATACGCTGGTCGGCGGTTTGGACATGGGTATGGGTGCCGACGATCAGGCTTGCGCGTCCGTCAAGGTAATGGCCAAGGGCTTCCTTTTCGCGGGTGGATTCGGCGTGGAAATCGACCAGAATGAGGGGAAAGGAAATGGCGCTGTCTGTCATAAGTGAATGAGTTTCCGAAGCCGTACCGGTCATACTGTTCAGTAGTGAATCAAAACAGCGAAAAGGGCAGTCAATGGCGCTCATAAATTCACGGCCCTGAAGATTAATGGTTATCCAGATGATGCCGTTCTTTACGATTCGGGCACAGCCCAGGCCCGGGGAGTCGGCGGGATAATTCGCCGGGCGCAGCACACGCTCCTCATTGTCCAGAACAAGCAAGAAATCGCGTTTTTCCCAAACATGGTTTCCCGATGTGACCACATCGGCGCCGGCGGCAAGGATGCGGCGAAAAGCCGTTTCAGTCATACCAAAGCCATCGGCGACATTTTCGCCATTCACCACAGCAAAATCAACACGGTGCTCTTTTATTATTGCAGGCAATTTTGCCTCAAGTGCTTCAAGGCCGATTTCACCTACCACATCGCCGATCATTGCGGCACGGACTGTTTTCATATTGTAAATATAACCCATTTATCCGGGAAAAGCTATAAATGCCGGTTGCTACAATAGCCGGGGATGTATACACTGTAGCCATGACCAGGGGAATTTTAATCGCCGGAAATGAATCCGCCCTTAGCCGGTCAATAGAGTCAGAGACCGCCAAAAGAGTTGAGCATTTCGCCATCGCGCTGATACCAAATCGCCTTTCAGAACCATTGCGCGCCGCAGTGCCCGCAGGCGGCGCCCCGGCGAACAAGGCCCGTCTCCCGCTGGACTGGAATCCCGGCAGCCCCATCTCTGCGCGGACTCTGGTGCTTGCCGCAGAAAACCGGCTGGAACATATTGATGAGGCAATCCTCATCTGCTCGCCCCCTTCGATCCGCCACGCTGCCGCAGAGCTGCCCCTGGCGGACATCGAAATTCTGATAAACGATCACATCAAGGGCTGGTTTTTTCTGATAAAGGAATTAGCGGCAGCTTTCCGCGTCCGCCGCGCCGGGACTCTTGCGCTGGTTTATTCCGACATCGGTTCAGGCGGCGCCAAAGACGATGCCGCAGATATGCTCGGCCCTTCGTCACTGGCATCTTTCCGCGCCTTTACCCGCAGCCTCCTGGCCTCGGCCTTTAATGAGCCATACCTGACTATGGGTTTTGCCGGTTCAGACGTCGCAGACGAAACAGGCTTTGCCTCATTTGTGCTCAAAAACATTGACGAGGGAAACAAGCGAAACAACGGAAAACTCCACAAATACGGAAAGCTGAATTTTTTCAAATAGGGGAGCCAGTTTCAAAATGAGGGAAGCACTCGCTATTACCAGCAGGGAGGGGCGGGGACGGCTAGCGGGCGCTGAAAAATCTTGTGGAGTCCAATTACACATCCCCTGCCCGGTTTTTCGTTCCTAACCAAACGATGGGTATTAAGCTATTCTGACCATGCTTCCGAGCCAGTGATCCGGGCAGCAGTGGTAACAGCTAAGGTCCAGCCCTGCGGGCTGCTTGAATCGACAGGTATGTTCCATCGGGGAATTCCAAACATTTTTCAGCGCCCGCTAGCCGCCCCCGCCCCTCCCTGCTGGCATTTGTGAATAAATTCCCTTCATGTTGAAACTGTCTTAAAAGAGAGGGCATTAACCGGCTATGCAGCCGCAGGGCTGGGGTATGCCCGGCGGGGCTGCGGGGCGCTGAAAGTTTTCCGGCGCTCTCCGCTGGAGCAGACCAGCGATCCAACGCAGCCGTAGGCTGAACTTAGCTGTTTCCATTGCCGCCCGGTTCCCTGGCTCTGATATACGCTCTGAATACCTTAACTCGCAAAACTCAGTATGAATCGCTAAACCGGGCGGGAGGCTGCGTAGGCGGATTCATCCGGCACTTTCAGTGCCCCGCAGCCCCGCCGGGCATACCCCAGCCCTGCGGCTGGAGAGCGAATAATTTATCCCAGCAGCCACTCAAATACATTCAGTTGATGTATTCCGTTATGCGAAGTATGGGGCTTGAAATCACGGGTTAGCAAGAACTTTGGGTTGTGATCGCGGATGGAATCAAGGGGGGCAAGTTCCCGGGCAAGAGTTGATTCTTCCATGACTGTATCGGCAACCTGAAAGTATTCAATACCGTTCATTCCCTCCGCCACAAAGTCTATTTCTTTATCTCCAACCTTCCCCACATACACATGATATCCCCGGCGGAGCAGTTCAAGAAACACAATATTTTCGAGTATACGCCCGCTGTCCGCTTTCTTGCCGCCAAGCAAATAATAGCGCAAGCCTATATCGACAAGATAATATTTATCGAGTGTCTGCAGAATTTTTTTCCCTTTAACATCATACCGGCCTGCCCGATAGAGGATATAGCTGTCATGGAATGCATCAAGATAACTTTCTATTGTAAGCGGCAGAATTTTTACTCCATCCGATATCATAGTATCGCTTATTTTTTTGATAGAGGTCAGATTCCCGATATTGTCCGCCATAAATCTTGCGACCATTTCAAGCCGGCTTACATCGCGGATTTTTTTGTTTTCCACCACATCTTTAAGGACTATGGTGTTGTAGATACCGCCAAGGTAATCGCGGATTTGTTTTTTGTCGCCGTCAAGCTGGAGCGCATAAGGAAATGAACTTTCTTCCAGATAACGCTGAAAATTTTCCGCTGCGCCAATATTCGGTTTTTTTGAAACATATTCCTTAAACGACAGGGGCAGCAAATGAATTTCCACATAACGCCCGGACAATAAAGTCGCCCACTGGCCAGACTGCATTTTGGAATTGGAACCCGTCAAATACAAATCAACATTCTTCTTGATAAACAATCCATCCGCCGCCCGTTGGAAATCCGTAACACTCTGTATCTCATCAAGGAAGATGTAGTTCTTTTTGTTTTTTACAAGACGGGCGTTGATATAATCGTAAAGTTTTTCCCAATTCAGAAGATCTCTATATGCGGGATCTTCAAAATTTATGCTCTGTATTTGTTCGGGCTTTACTGTAGTCTTCAATAGTTCAGCTTGATACAGCTCGAATAAAGTGGATTTTCCGCATCTCCGCACGCCGGTTACAATTTTGATAAGCTGTTTATCCTTGAAGCCAATCAGCTTTTGCAGATATTCCGGACGATTTATCATTTTTTATCCCTTTTCAAGATCATAATACCTTGATATTCATGAATAGTCAATAATTTTATATCTTATAATATAAAAAGTATATAAAAAAGTGAAGTTTTTACAGTATAGACAGTTTTAAAACGAGGGAGTTCCCTGGCACCGGTGCGCTCACTTGAAACCCTCTCGCCGATCCAGCAGGAAAGGGTCTATTCTTTTGTATATCAGTTGAAGCATCCCGATTGATTGTGCGCCGGCGACGGAAGGGGTTGAACCTTTCGCCAGCGAGCGGGAGACGCTGGATTTTGCCAATGACTGCGCTGAAAGGCTGCTGCATGAAGCGCGGTGAGTTGTAGACGCTCCAAGACCGGAATTACGTCTCCAAGTCCCGCCCGGTGGTGATTGTGCAGGCAGATTCCGCAAGCGGCTTTGATTCGGTCATTCTGTGCCTGGCACCAGTGCGCTCACTTATGGAATCCCGCGAACTTTTGCAAAACCTTTGTTGTCGGAAGCAGTATTATGCGACCATGTGGTTGGGGCGGAATCCACAATCTTATAGGTACCCGCAGGAATTCTAACATTAGGATAGCACTCCCAAGTCGTTGTCCCTGTTGTTGACCACGGACCGTAGATTACGAGGGTACTGGTATTTTCCAATGAGATTGTGTCGGGCGTTGCTCCAGAGCTGCCAGAATAGTGGTACGTATTGATGTATTTGATGGTGCGGCTTTGCGTCAGAGTAAAGGTGGTATCGACTGTAGGATTGCTGTTAACGCTGCCGGTATTCCAATTGTTAAAGAGCAGCACACTGTCCAAGGTATGGTTTATGGTATCTACCGTAATAATGTCGGAATCGTTTGGCTCCCCCCAGGAAAGGTACACTTTGTTTTTGCCCCATCCGGCTATATTGGCGGAATTTAATACGGATATATGATACGTAAAGAATTCCCGCCATTTTTCGGTTAAGGCCCCTGTATCAAAAGCATAGAGCGTGAGTGTATTTGAAGTCTTTGCAAGTACATACAGGGTCCCGTCTATGACGGACATATCAACTATGGAGGCAGAACCTGCTAAGTCTGGTAGTGATACTCCTCCTGTAAAAGTAAAAGACGAGCCGCTCACCGTACCTTTAATGATACAAGGATAAAGGGTTGTTGTCCGCCCCAGGAGAAAAACAGAGCCATCGGTATCTGCGGCAAGACGGTAACCTCCAACTGAAAAATCAACTCCGGCATAATCGTCCGTACCGTCAACATTAAAAACCTGCGTTGCCGGTCCATCGATATTTGACAGACTGGAAACATAAAGCGGCCACTGTATTCCTCCAACTTCACCGGACATATAAACAATATCGCTTCCTATGGGATGGGCTATATTGTTTATATTCCCCCCGCCAAAGTCACTTGGAGTCCCATGTTCCAAATTTGAGTCGGGGTTTGCGGCAGGGGCCGCATATTGCCATATATCATTTTCCTCAATATAATACAGTCTCCCATAACGGTCAAAAAAGAAGGATGTCATCTCATTGCCGTTTATTGTAGTAGAGTCGATGGCCGATGGGTCGCTGATAGCAGCCGGGTTTGGATATACATAAAGAACCGAATCAGAAGCCCGGCGCACAATCATCGTTTCGCTTACCGATAAATGTATCTGGACAGTTCCGTCCCCGGTACTTACATTGTCCGTAACGCCGCTGAGACGGACGCCAAAACTTGGGGAACCTGAAATCTTGGCGTCTGCTTCCACCCGGTATCCCGAACCTTCGGGAACAGAGAGTGTATAAGGGCCATTGCCGCTAAAAGTATCCGATGCAATAGTCGTGCCTCTATCCGAAACCCGTATTGTAACTGCCGAGAATGAAGGCAGACTTGGCGCCGCTGTAATTACTGACCGCTCAGCGCCTGAACTGTCCGTAAGGGAAATATGTAAATTCCCGTCGTAAGTCTTCTTGTCTGAATAACTGCTCATGAACAAATCGCAGGAATACAGCGATAAAGAAATCAATATTGCTATAAATATCCCTCTTGCTTTCATATTCATACTCTCCTTACCAGCCTGCGCCTATTGATATATCCGCATACGTACCCGGCTGTCCCGGCGTTCCCACGCCTAAACTGCCCGGATTAACGCTGCCGCCGGCGTCTGTACCCGGCGGTAATTCCGGCGTAAAAGTTGCTGCTGCTGTTTCTTGCGGGGCAGTTATCGTTAAGCCGGATTCATTCAGCATACTCTGTTCCCTGCCCCGTACGACGGCACGGGAACCGGTGGAACTGAAAAACAATACCCTGCCTTCAATCACATTCAGGTTTACCGTGTCAAACTCAAAAACCGTTCCCCGTACTGCAGCGGTTGCCGTCGGACTCCTTACGGCAAAATCAGTCTTTCCGCCCGCCGGAGGCGTAACATCTGCCCGTACCCGTCCGTTTTGCAGGTAAAGGTTCACTTTTTCGTTTTCCCCAAGGGTTATAATTTCTTCCACAGTAAGCCGGGTAAGGGGCTTTATAGTAATTACCGAATTACCCACCGCCAATAAAGCGCTACTCTTAAAACCCGTTGATATCGCCGTATTTTGCTCTATCGCCATACCCGCCTGAGCGGGAAGCCATAAGGAACTGTCCGGTGCTTTTACCTCAACGGTTCCGCTTACAGATTTAAATACGGTATTGTTCGTTTGTGCAAAAAGTAAAGTTCCGCCGCTTATAAATATCACTACCGTCAGGATAGTTATCAATCTCTTCATTGTTTCTCCCTTTATAACGACAGCACAAAAGCCATTGCAAGCTTCCATCGCGCCGGTGCATCAGATTTAAGAGCGTTTCCCAGGCCGGGGAAGAAAGCTCCGCCGCCCAATACCACCGATATATCCACAACCGGAACCCAGGTAATCGAACCGTAAAGTTCACCCCCTATAGCCCGTTCATCGCTGTCTTTTAACCAGGTATCAGAAAAAGTTTCCAAATCGCTTCGCAAAAAGTAACGGCCTTCCAGACCCAGAGAAAGAGTCTGTACAGGCCGTATCGTATATCCCGCATTGAAAACCATAAGCCCCGGAAGCGCCGCGTCCAAAACATTCCCTTCGCTGACTGTTGTTACCGGACGGAAAGGCCTGATAGAATCACTAACCTTTCCCGATCCCCATCGTATGCCAAGGGTAATAAGATCCTGCGCCATAGTCGGCGGCTGCCAGCCTGCCCTTACTAATCCGGCCAGATTCAGCTCTGTATCACTATCCTCCGGTTCAGCAATTCCGATAACGGCGCCCAAAGTAAGATCAAAGCCGCTTACAGGCGAAAAGAGAAAACGCAAATCAATATATTGGGTATTAAGTTTATCATCGCTATCGTTTACATCAAACTGCGCTATGCCATTCAGACTCAATGTATGGGGAGAACCGAACAATGCCGGAGCTTCCCAGGAGACTGCGGCAAGCACACGGCGGGAGGCAAAATAGGTATCGGCAAAATCTTCATAATCCAAATCCTTTACATAGCCTTCATAATCGCCTGAAGTCATGCAAATATCAGCGGTATCCTTATATAAAAGTCCCGTATAATACGCCCCAAGGGATAAACGGGTAGAAGCCAGCTCAAGACTTCCCGAGACGCCGTCAAATAAACCTGATGTGACAAGTCCAAGGGTATCGCTAAAACGTATACGTCCCGCATCCAGGAAAACACCGGGCGCCGGACGCCAGGAAAGAGAAAACCGGTTAAGCTCCGGTACAAAACTCCATTCCTCACCCTTATATTGCATATAAAAACTGCCTGAAAGATACAAGTCCAGTTTTTCGCTTAATGATACTGACAGCCAGGGGCCTATACCGCCTGAATAAGTGACATCAGTATCGTCTTCTTCACCTCTTATTTCAGGATTTTGGTTTATCGTAATGCCATAGTCGGCGGCAAAGGCAAAAGAAAACGAAAGAAAAATAAACAGCAATAAAAGTATTAAGCGCTTCATTCTGTCTCTCCAAGAGCTGATTCGCCCAAAAAGTCCAGCGTCCTGCCAAGGATACGCAGCAGGCGTTCTCCGGAAAGCGTCAGTGCGTGGTCATTACGGCCCTGTATCAATTTGCGGTATATCATCTCCCGGTACGCATAACGGGGAGAGGGAAAAAGAGCGTACATCAAACCGCTTTTCATTCCGAAAGAACGCATAATTAAAAAGGATAATTCATCGAGTTTGATGGCCTTATCTGCTTCGGCATTCTTTGGCAGGACGCCCTGCTCAAGCGCGGCGGCAAAAGCTGCTTCCGGAGAACTATCCTCGGGGATAAGCGCCGCTGCGGGGAGAACAGCAAGGGCCGCTATAGCGCAGCTGACCTCCGGAGATGATAACAGTATGTCCATACGTTCGGCAGTCTGAGCCGGTAAAAAATATGCTGGTAAACAGAAAATTGTTATTATCAAGCTGATTTTTTTGAACATTGGCGCCTCCCAAAAGCTATGCTGACTATAATAATAGCCTTTAAATCATTAAAAAAAACAAATTGCCAAGAATTTGGCATTGCCATTATTTTGGCAATCTTTATTTTTATATCCTATGTAGTTATAATAGGTTTCATAATGCAAAACACAAGACTGAATGAAGCATTGCGGGCATTGGATATTACGACTGCAAGTCTCTCCCGTGAATCGGGGATTAACCCGGCCCTCATCAGCCGTTACCGTTCAGGTGAGCGGCCTCTTCCCGCAAACGGGAAACACCTGCAAGCCATTTGTACTGCCGCAGCCAGGCTTAGCTCCGTATCGGACAGGCCCGGCAAGCTGCCGGCGGCTTTTATTGAACTATTATCGTTAGAAGTTGACGATACCGATATCAAACTTGAAGATGTTTTATACAGCTGGTTAAAGCAATCCAAAACGCCGCAGAGGAAAAAATCGGCGCGCCCGGTATCTTTTAATGAAAAACTGGATGTACTTATGAATACTCTGGAAGTCAGCAACTCCCAGCTTGCCCGATCAATCAACATAGACAGCTCCGCTATCAGCCGCTACCGGAGAGGAAGAAGGCTGCCCATTACATCTTCTGGAATTATCGAAAACGTCAGCCGTTTCTTTTGCGATTTGGGAATGAAGCGTACCCATCAGCGTATACGTATTATGGAACTGGCAAATCTTGACGGAGGCGCAGAAACCCTTGGGGCTGAATCTCTTTATAAAAATCTCTATAACTGGTTTTCAGAAACTGATAATACCGATACGTCCGGCGGCATGGCAGGGTTCTTGAGCAGCGTCGGTAATTTTCAGTATTCGGGCTTTACCCCTATCCCCCTTGAACAAATTGCGCCGCTGGCCGCAGCGCCGGAAGGCCGGGAATCTTATTGGGGAACCGAAGGTTTGCAAAAAGCGGTAATCCGTTTTCTCTATCATGTGGCCATACAGGAAAAACCGCAGACCCTCTATCTCCATTCGGATCAGTCAATGGCATGGATGATCGTGGATCCAAAGTTTACCGCAATATGGGCATCCCTCATGGTTCATACTCTTACAAGAGGCCATACTATAATTATCATTCATGCCATAAACCGGGATGACAAGGAACTGATGGCTGCAATAGCCCGATGGGTCCCTCTTTACCTGATAGGCGGAATAAAGCCCTATTATTTCCGTTCTATTGAGCAGAGCCGCTACCGGAATACCATGTTCATTTGCAAAGAATTTTCCTGCATCAGCTCAAGCTGTCTTGCGGGAATGGAAGATAAAACCGAGTATCTGTATGATACCGATTCGCGGAGACTTTCTGTCATACAGGAACAGTTTGAACGTCTCCTTGCTTCCTGTAACTCTCTTTCAACTATTTTTACCGCAAAGAACATTCAGAGCTTTATTCCCTATGAATCCGCCTTCTGGCTGGAGGAAAGCAGCATCACAGCACTGCTTCCATCTCTGTCATTGGCTACCATGCCCGAAAGCCTCCTGCAATCCATGCTGGATCGCTCAGGCCTGCCGAAAGAGACAAAGCAAAAAATACTGGATTATTACAGCAAGAATGAAAAATGGACCCTTCGCCAGATTGCTTCAGGAAAACTCGAAGAACTTATCGCCATTCCTGATAACAAAACAATCGCCTGCGGTAAAGTATTTACCGATATTCCCCTCTGGATTCTCCCCAATCCCCTTGCCTATACCACGGAAGAATACCAGAACCATCTGGCCCATATACACCGTCTTGAAAGCCATAACGCCAACTACCGTCTCTGGCCCTTATCCGCCAATCCCTTTCAAAATATAAAAATTCTCCATAAGAAAAATATTCAAACCCTTATCATTAAAACCGATACGCCAAGCGGCGCTTTCTTTTTTGAAAACCCCTATATGTGCGGCGGTTTTGATAACTTTCTTACAGCTCTTAAAGCAAAAGAAAACGGCGCCGATCTTTACGGACTTTTTGCGAAAAAAGATTTTTGAAAGGTATCAAGTGGTGCGTCGCGCGCTTGCGAAAGGGTTATCTCCTGATGTTATCAGTGAAATAACCGGATTTGATATTGATACCATCAAAACGTTATCGCCGGCATAATCTACTGATCTGGTAATAAATATGCCATTCCTTCGACGCATAATTTACCGGACAGGAACCCGCCAAGTAATTATTTTTGTTCACCTCAAAAACAGTGCCTGGCACCAGTGCGCTCCCCGCCGTCTATGCTGCCGGGCGGACAGCGCCTTGTTATCATAGGGTATGATCGCTAAAATCAAATGAGGGATATTTTTCGCATAGGAGATACAGTATGACCAATGTAAAAGAACAGGCGACACAGCTTATTAACCACATGAGCGAAGAAAAAGTACTATCTGCCCTTGCTTATTTACAGAATTTACAGAACGAAATACCCTCATCCATAAGTTCTCCCGGCGATATTCAGAAAAGGCACGCCGCTTTCAACCGGCTTGCCGGTCTTACTGCCGATAATCCTGTTTCGCTGGAAGAAGCACGGGAAGAAAGGCTATCGAAGCAATGAAAGTCTACTTTGATACCAATATAATAATCGATATACTTGAACGCCGCGATCCGTTCTTCAAAGATTCCGCTGATATATTTTTAATGGCTTCAGATAGAGCAATAGAAGGCATCATAGGGGCTGGTTCAATCACTGATATTTATTACATAATCCGAAAAAGTAGAAGAAATCATAAAGTAGCGCTTGACGCAGTTATTGACCTTTTTGAGACCCTGACCGTTGTTGATACAAAAAGCCGGGATATTTATTCCGCTTCAAAGTCCGTTATGAATGACTTTGAAGATGCGGTAATCGCTTCGGTGGCGGAGCGTGAAGGAGCGCAATATATTATTACCAGAAACACAGATGACTTTGTAAATGCTTCAATACCAGCGATAACACCCCAAAATTTTTTGAATCTTTATAATAAGTAAGCGCCGCCAAAAAAGATAACCCAGGGGTGACTGACACCGGTTTGGTTTTGACTGACAGGAGCCCGCCGAGTAATTATTTTTGTTCACCTCAAAAACAGTGCCTGGCACCAGCGCGCTACCCATAGTTCGGAGGTAATAAATATGTTATTCGCAGAATGGAAAGACGAAGAAGCTCTTGATTATCGGTTCAATGAAGGCCACAACATAGGCCACGCCGAAGGCCGCACAGAAGGCATAGGTATAGGCCGCAACGAAGAGCGTAACATGGTTCTTGAACTTATAAAACAGGGATACACTGCTGAACAGATTGAAGCAAAATTAACCCAAACTGCAGGTAGCAACTAAGTGCTATTCGTAGTAATTATTTTTGTTCACCTCACAAACTTTAAAATTCTCATTCTTTAAATTTGGTGCCTGGCACCGCTGGCAGCAGTTTTATATACGCCTGCCTGTCCAAGGGGATAAAATCAACCATACCGGTAATGTTACGAGCTATGTAAAACGCTCCCCCGGCTTTCCATTCGGCGGGGCTTGGAGCAAGCCCCGCTTTAACGGAGTTTTGGTCAATATAATTCATAATATAGAAATAGTCCCGCAGGTCTTTTGCCGGGCGGGCGTAATACCGCTCTCCCCATAAATGGTCGGTGGAGCCGTGTATGCTGTTCCAGCGTTTGGCTGAATGGGTTTTAATCCAGTGCATTATTTGGCTTAAATTGGTCCCCGGCGCGGGTATGACAAGCAGGTGAATGTGGGTTGGCATAATACAAAAATTGGCAAGCCGGAATTTAAATTTTTCCTTCGCGTCCCGCAAGACCAGCAGCATAGTTTTTCTGCCAACATTACATTCGAAAACCCTTTTTTTGTCATTCGTACGTGAGGTAACATGGTATGCCATGCCCTCCACAAATTCTCTTTTCTTCCGCATATATACCCCTCTGAAGCCGCTCCGCAAGAGCGTTTCCACACTGTATATATGGGTCAAAAGTGCTGTTTTGCTTTAGTATTTTAGAAAATTCGGTTGCTTGGCACAACATATGATGTTGTGCCAAGCACCATTTTGCGTTACCCGTTCAATTTGGGTCAAAATGACTCACTGAGTCATTTTGACCCACCTCAAAAACAGTGCCTGGCACCTTTGCGCTCCCAAAATCATTCCCGCTCCCATACGGAAACGGTTTAGTACCCCTACCTTACCTTCTTTCTTGCTTCTTCAAGCCTTTTTTTTACATCCGCATTATTCGGGTCCAATTTAAGCGCCTGCGTATAATCGGCAATGGCCCGGTCATAGTCGCCTTTATTGGAATACGCATTCCCGCGATCGCCATATGCAAGCGCACAAAAGGCGGACGCACACTCATCATTCGGGTCCAGTCGTATGGCATGGGTGAAGTCCTCTATAGCCCGGTCCAAGTTTTTGCCCTTGATCAAATACGCTTGCCCGCGTTGGATGAACGCCGACACATTATTCGAATCCAGCCGTATAGCATAGGTGAAGTCCGCTAAGGCCAGGTCATAGTCTTTTTCAAGATACGCATCTCCGCGATTTATGTACGCATCCGTATAATTCGGGTCCAACCTGATAGCCTGGGTGAAATCCGCAATGGCATGGTCATAGTTGCCTTTATCGTTATACGCAATTCCGCGATTGTTGTACGCTTCCGCAGAATTCGGGTCAAGCCGTATGGCTTGGCTGTAGTCCTCGATGTCCTGGTCAAGGCCGCCATTAACCTTATATACAAGGTCGCGCATGATGAACGCCCCTTTATTATTCGGGTCCAACCTGATAGTCTGGGTGAAATCCGCAATGGCATGGTCATAGTCGTCTTTGCTGTTATACGCAAGTCCACGATTGAAGTACGCTTCCGCAGAATTCGGGTCAAGCCGTATGGCTTGGGTGAAGTCCTCTATAGCCCAGTCCAAGTTGTTATTTTTCGCATGCTCTTTCCCGCGATTAATGTACATAGCCGCATTATTTGGTTGCTGATTATTCGAAAGTATTTGATTAACCGCAAGCGCTTCAATACTATTGGCTATTTTTCCAAAATTCATAGCTCCCCACAGATCCAACATATTACTCATATCCATATCATTTTTCTCCTTTGCAGGTCTTTCCCGCGAGTAAAAAATTATGTCTACCGCATATGCGGCGAACTCCTTTGCTATGTAAAGGCATCCCGTATACACCAGACGCCTTTACATCCATTCCACTGTGTAATCTTCCTAATACAGCGATTGCCATTATACGTGCTTCACATATTCCTTATATAAGCTTTATGGGGCACGTATTAAGTCCTCTTCTGACACCTCAAAACCATCGGTGTTAGTGTAATTATTACATGCCTCACAAGATGGTACGAGATAAACATTATAATCGTCGCCGGTTGTTCTTATAACATGTGCACCAACAAGTTCAACATGCTTCTTTTTCTCTCCACAATGACGACACCATGTAGCATCCTTTTTATCAGAACATCGTTGTTCCCAGTACTCAAGAAAATTGCTAACTGCTCCCTCGTCATAACGATCAGAAGGGGCATTCTTTACCATAATTTTTCTCATGTTTTTCTCCAAAAAATATTTCTTACTCCATACGGAGATAAGTTAAAAATCACACTCACTGATAGAAAATTATACACCATATTTGAATATTTTACAAAACAGTGCTGATTTCGGCTGACTTGAACACCAATTATGGAAACATATGAACACTGAATACGGAATATTTGAACACCCTGCCGGGATTTGAGGGGACTGCCCATACCCGCAAAAAGCATAAATATGGGCAGTG
>BNVF01000075.1 GCA_025997895.1 Spirochaetia bacterium | reverse complement strand
CCGGTAGTATTCGTCTGCAAGAAATTCGGCACTTTCCGCCCAATAGTCATTGTCAACCCGCTGTAGTATTGCATAGGTATTTGATGCAAGAAAATCGCCGTATACTTCATCAAAACTTTTTGCTTCTTTTTGGGCAATCAAGCGGACAATATGTTCAATTTTTATCATGGTTGTAAAGGTTAAGTCTTTCCCATTCCATATATATTTATTTAACATATATTTCTTTCCTTGTTAGAATTAATTGTGAAAGTGCTTTTTCGGTATGTATTGAGATTTGATCATTTGGGAGTTTATATTCTAAACGTCTTAATGCTTCTTCAACTCTATAAATACCATCTATATAATAACTAATGGTTTCCCTTGTATCATCATTTGCAACCGGACCTTGCACAAGGTCAAAATTATGCTGTATGCCGCCTTTTATGCGATTTTCAGCAATAAATTTAAGCCATTCTTCGGTTAATCCGGAAAATTGTTTCATTCTCAAATCATCGGTTATGGTTAATTCAAATTCATAAACATAGCTATCCTCGAATCCGTAGCGATTATACATTCTGATTGCCCAGCTTTCCGCTTGAGATTTTAATGTGGTCAGATAAAAACCTTTGCCAAAGTCACGCTTATCTTTTGACTTGGCTAAATCAACGGCAGAAAACTCTACATTTGAACCATGATATAATGTCATTTTTGTTTCCACGCCAATACATCCTCAACATAATCAATACTTTCTTCTATTGCCTGCGTGTGCAAGACATCCCAGGCGGAACGAAGCATAGAATTTATCTCATATTTTTGCATAAGCTCAAATACTTCTTTTTCCGGCATATTATGCCGCTGGGCATATCCTTCTACTGCAACTACGATTGAAAGATTTTCGTCTTTCGGTTCGTCCTTGTATATCATAGTTCCTCCTTTGTTGGTACTTCAATCTCTCCCGCCATCAGCCTTGGTAACAGTATATCACGGATTGCGGCAAGGATAATGTTTTGTTGGCAGTTTGTAAATATATTGTTGTCTAATGGCGAGCAAGTATTCTCAAACTCAAAAATAGTATTTTCAGGAGGTATAATTATCGTCATTCCGTGTAAATCATCTTTATTGATACAACCAAAAACAGTGCCCTCGCCATTAAACATATCAAATTGATTTTTCAAGGAAAGCATTGTATAAAAAATAAATGATTGGTTTTTGCCGTTAATTGCAGCAATCCTATGATGTTTCGCCAAGGAATTCCGGCATTGTTTTTCTTAAATTCATCTGAAAGATGATTTGCAAGTTCACCTATTTGCAGCAGACTCATACAGACAGAATTAAAATAATCCGTGTCGGTTGTAAACACAGAGAAACCACCGAAGCGGTCAATCGCAGAAAATATATTTTCGCAGTGTTGTATAATATGGCTCAGAATACTTTTATCTCTTTCACTCATTTCCATATATTTCAACGAACTCCTTCTCAATATTGCTTTTAAACTCACCGCTGATACTGTCTATTGTTACAACGTCAACTTTAATACCGAGCTTCTCTTCTAAATCAAGATAAAACCCTGACAAATCAAGCAGTGTCCGAATGTTTCCTTTTTTTATGCAAATATCAATGTCGCTATCAGGCTTTGCTTGCCCTCGTGCATAAGAGCCGAAAAGATATGCTTTTTCGACCCCATATTTATTGGCAACAGGAGCGAAGTTTCGTTTCAATTCATCTAATTTCATTCTTTATCTCCTACCGATACTATGATTATAGCATTTATACATCATATCTCCCACCCAATCGTCCCCCAGCCTTTAGCTTTTTCTGCATCTGCTTCAGGGTTTCAAGATAAGCCTTCTCCACATCGGTTAATTCATCGGCAAGCTGCGCCCGGTATTGGTCATACTCACTATGGGCTTTTTCGATTGCCTGTTCATGGCTGACAGAACCCGCATCTTCCAGAACGCCTACGCCAAAATCACGGGAAAATTTATCCAGCGTTTGGAGCCAGTCCCGCATATACATTGGTTCCTGTTGTACTGATCCTCAAATTTGTCCGAAAGGTATTTTAGGAAAATCAGGCCGAGTATGACGTGCTTGTATTCGCTTGCGTCTATATTGCCCCGGAGGATATTGGCAGCATTCCATATCTGTTTTTCAAAGCCTATGAAGGTCGAAGACCCTTTAGCAGAGTTTTGCTCCGGCTTCTTCGTTTTTGCCATTTCATTATATAATGTCATGGGAAGCCGTTTTTGGACAATATAGTCCCCTAAATCCCCTCGCCACTCAGATCAACATCGGCGCTGTAATCTATGCCGGCCACATCGAAACCGTGGGCTTCAAGGAAATCGTGACGGAAACCGAGGATGTCGGTGTTGGCGAGTACCGTTTCCGGCGTGGTTTTTTCCATGGTCTCGTATACGGCCCACTGTATGTCCTCGCGCATTTCCCAGTCATCAATGCGGATGCGTCCGTCGGTATCGGTAGGGACCGCCGCTTTGTCCGTGCAGCCGGGACGAAAGAGTTTGTCCTGATAGAGCCTTGCGATTTGCTCAATGCAGCCTTCGTGGAGGCCCTGTTCTTTCATTATTTTAAAGAGGACAGAAACGTAAAAGGGGATGATGGGGATGACGGCGCTGGAACGGGTTACCAATGCTTTGTTAACCGAAATCCAAGCCCTCCCATTTGGGGGCATTCCGCCGTTACCGGAGGGGAACCTTCGGCCTTCGGCCTCGGCGGAGGTTCCGGCGCTGAAAAACTTTTTGTTGATCTCCCGGCAGGCCCGCTCCAGGTCTTCCTTGGCTTTGCCGATGGTGCCGTGGCGGTAGATGGGCCAGGAGAGTTCCGGGCCAAGGTAGGTGTAGGCCACGGCGCGGGTGTCAGGCGAGAGGAGACCCTCATTTGCCAGGGCTTCCATCCACAGTTCCCAATCTTCGCCGCCCATCACCTTGACGGTGTTGAAGATTTCTTCTTCGGTGGCAGCCTCTGCGCTCGCGGTGATAAAAGTGCCGCTCATCATGTCCAGGGTGCGGCCGGAATAGGGAGCGCCGATCGGCTTTATCACCGATTTGTACATGACGCCGGTTTTGGGATCCGTTCTGACCGGGGAGGCGAGAGAATACACGATGAGGTCGATTTTTGCGGGGAGCTTTGCCGCCGCCGCTGCTTCCCGGATGGCCTGGGCTGTTTCGGTTTTCATTTCATCGGAGAAGGCGTTACCGTCAAGACTTTTGGAAACAAGGCCCGCCTTTGCCGCTTCTTTGTCGAAGACGAGGTTATTGTAGAAGCCCGGCGTGGCGGTGTGGTTTTCCGTTGCGGCTTTTTCCCTGGATACGCCCACGGTGGCCGACCCGTAACCAAAGGCGGCGGCAATGCGGCTGGCCAGGCCATAGCCATTGGAACAGCCGATTACGAGGACGAGTTTCGGCGCATTCGCGTTATCCTCATGGGCCAATGTTTTTTTCGCGTATTCGATTTGCCGCCTGACCGAGGCCGCGCAGCCCGCCGGGTGGCTGTTAAGGCAGATATTGTTCCGAACCATTGGTTTTATGATCATAATTGCATCTCACATTTCTTCATTTTTTTAGTATTGTGTCTTGTTGGATAATCAGCAAAGCTGATTATCCAACAAGACACATCCACTCGGCTTCGGCGGCGAGTTCTTCGCCCACATAGGCTTTGCCGGATTGTTTTATCATCTTTGGGGAGACCCGCAAGTTTTCAATTTCTGAGCGAACTTCGTCGCCGGGACGCACCTGGCGGCGGAATTTTACCTTGTCTACAGTGGCCAAAAAAAACAGGGCGTTGTCTCCCAGGATGCCAAGTTTCCGCAAGCCCGCGCCGCCTGACTGGGCCATAGTCTCCACCAAAATGACTCCCGGCACAACGGGGTATTCGGGAAAATGTCCCTTAAAAAAGAATTCTTTTTCGGTGAATACGTGCCTGGCGGTGATTTTGTCCTTGTCCGCCTGGAGTATCTCATCGACAAACAGAAACGGTTCCCGGTGGGGCAGCAAACTTTCAATTTCGCTCATATTTTTTCCTTTTCGCTTTGCGAATCATTCATTATATTACTGATATTTTTTGAAAACAACCACGCCGTTGTGTCCGCCGAAGCCAAGGGAACCTGAAGCTGCAGCGTTAATCTCTCCATGCTGGGCCTTATTGGGCACATAATCCAGATCACATTCGGGGTCGGGATTGTCCAGGTTGATCGTGGGGGGATAAAAGCCCTCGCGTATGGCAAGAACGCAGGCAATGGCCTCGAGGCCGCCGGCGCCGGCAACGCAGTGACCAGTCATGCTCTTGGTGCTGGAAATTTTCATTTTGTATGCATGATTTCCAAAGGCGTATTTGATCATCTTGGTTTCGGTGGGATCGTTGATTTCGGTTGAAGTTCCGTGGGCGTTGTAATACTGAATTTCATCGGGCCGGATGCCGGCATCGGCAATAGCTTTCTTAATGGCGTTGCCGCCTCCTTCGCCCGATGGGTCCGGTGACGTTATGTGATATGCATCGGCGCTTGCACCGTAACCGGCAAATTCGGCAAGTATCTTCGCGCCCCGGCTCTTTGCGTGTTCCTCGCTTTCAAGGATAAGGATGCCTGCGCCTTCGCCTAACACAAAACCGTCACGGTCAGCGTCAAAGGGACGCGAAGCTTTTTCCGGCTCGCTGCACCGCTTGGTGGAAAGAGCCTTGAGCATCTGGAAGCCGCCGACGGCAAAAGCGGTTATACAGGCTTCGGTACCGCCGGAAATTACCACATCGCAACGGCCTGAACGGATCAGATCCAATGCCTGGCCCAGGGCGTCGGTGCCGGAAGCGCAGGCGGTAACCTGGGTATAGGCGGGACCTTTGGTCCCGAACAGCATGGAAATATTTCCCGCCGCTTCGTTGGCTATCATCAGCGGCACCGTAAGGGGCAGCATGCGCCTGGGGCCTGATTCAAAGAGCTTGCGGAAAGATTCTGTCACAATTTCAAAACCGCCGATTCCGTTTCCCAGCACAATACCGGTCATGTCAGGGTCGCTTTTTATTTTTTTGCGGCCATCGGCGTCGGCATCGCCAAGCAAACCAGCTTCACCTAACGCCTCAACGGCCGCTGCCGCCGCTATTTGGGTAAAGCGGGACATTTTACGGGCATCCTTTTTATCAATCCAGCGGGTAGGATCAAAGTCTTTGATCTCGGCGGCTATGGTTACATCAAAGCCGGTAGTGTCAAAAGAAGTGATGCGTCCTATGCCGCTTTTTCCGGCCTTGAGACCATTGTAAAAATCTTCCACCGAATTCCCAATGGGTGAAATCGCTCCCATCCCGGTTACTACTACTTTCCGTTTCATTTTCTCTCCTTTAATTAAATAAACATTCCGCCGTCAACGGACAACACCTGTCCGGTTATATACGCAGAAGAGCCGGACGCGAAAAAGAGCGCCGCCTCGGCAATGTCTTCCGGTTTACCGATACGTTTGAGGGGGATGATTTCAATCATCTTTTCCTTAATCGCATCGCTCAGAATCGCTGTCATATCGGACTCGATGAAGCCCGGCGCGATGGCGTTTACCCGCACGCCACGGCTGGCCGTTTCCTGGGCCAAACTCTTGGTAAGGCCGATAAGTCCCGCCTTGCTGGCCGCGTAATTCACCTGCCCTCCGTTGCCGTGAACACCTACCACGCTGGACATATTGATAATCGAACCTGATCGCTTGCGTATCATGTCCCGGCCTACGGTTCGGGCAATGAGAAAGGCGGCGGTCAGATTCACATCCAGCACTTTCTGCCAGTCCTCAAGGGACATTCTGAACGAGAGATTGTCCTTGGTGATTCCGGCGTTATTTACCAGTATGTCAAAGCCGCCGGATTCTTTGAGGGCGTTCTCAATTACCGCCTCCACTTCGCCGGTTTGTCCCAGGTCGGCGCTGATCCAGTGGAGTTTGCCATTGGCTTTTTCCATTCGATCTTTTAAATCTTCCGGCTCTTTGGTTCCCAGGCCCCAGACTTCAGCTCCGGCGGCAAGAAAACGATCCGTGATTGCCCTGCCTATGCCCCGTGAAGCGCCGGTTATTAAAGCTTTTTTTCCATTTAATACCATTTCCATTACCTCTTGTTATGCGTTATTGCCTATTTTTGCAATATCTTCAACAGTGCCTGCCGCATAGCAGGGAATTTCACTGTCGTTACCAGGCTGCTCGCTGCGTAGCTGTGCACTGCGCAGCTGTGATGAATCACTCCAAAGCCCTTGCAGCACTTTGCCGGGGCCAACTTCCAGGCAGGCATCAATGCCTTTGATGTCAGCCGCAATCGCCGCTTGTTCATCTACCCAGCGTACCGGGCTGGTGATTTGGGCAAGGGCGAGTTTTTTTGCTTCCGCACCACTGGCAACCTGTCTGCCGGTAACATTGGAAAAAAGCGGAAACTTTGGCTCCCTGAACTCAACCGTCTCAAGGGCCGGGCGGAAGGCTTCGGCGGCATCGGCGATAAGGGGGGAGTGGAAGGGGCCGGCGACCTGCAGCCGTAAAACCCGGCGGGCCCCTGCTTCTTTAAAGCGGGTTTCCGCTTCAGCTAACGCGGCGGCGGTTCCGCTTACCACAAGCTGCTTTGGCGAATTGATGTTCGCGGCATAAAGATCCTTGAGCCCGGCAGCGCTCCATTCGGCAATAAGGGCTTCTACCTGCTCCGGGGGGAGGCCAATCACGGCCGCCATGCCCGGCGCCGCATCACCGGCTTCCCGCAGACGGTCAGCTGATTTTTGCATGGCTTCGCCCCGGGCTTTTACCAGCCGGAAGCAGTCTTCCGCGCTGATGACGCCGGCGCAGACCAGGGCGGCGTATTCGCCAAGGCTGAAACCCGCGCAGGCTATGGGGCTAAAGCCCTGTGTCGCAAGGGCTGCGGCAGCGGCGAGATTTGCCAAAGTTACCGCAGGCTGGGAAATATCGGTACGCTTTAAAGTTTCGGCGTCTGATTCAAGGAGTGAACGCATATCTTTCCCGCATATTTCAGAAGCGGTCTCAAAGAGTTTTTTTACACCTGTGTCAACTGCAAGAAAATCCAGAGCCATGCCGGTGTATTGGGCGCCCTGGCCGGGAAATAAATATACTACGCTATTCTTTTTCATTACTCCGCCTTTTTGTCAGGTGAAACCAATCGCCTACCAAACAATTAGATTTCCTCCGTAGGTAAGGCCGCCGCCAAAACCTATGGTCAGTATCAAATCTCCCTTTTTAAGCTGCTCGCCCCGGTTCATTTCGTCCAGCGCAATAGGAATTGACGCCGCCGATGTGTTGGCGTATTCCTCGATATTAAGAAAGAATTTTTCAATGGGGATGCCCAGCCGTTTTCCCGCAGCCTGCACAATCCGGGCATTAGCCTGATGGGGAATGATACGGGCAAGATCGTTCACGGTAATGCCTTCCGCCTTCATCAGGGCTTCGACAGTCTCGGTTACGGCCCTGACTGCGAAGTTGTACACTTCCTGGCCCTTCATTTCAAGATGGACGGATTTCTCTACAGTTTCCCCTGTTTTGAAGGGATTCCGCGAACCACCCCGCCGAAAGATAAGGTTTTCCCTGCCGGAGCCGTCGGCAGCCAGAATCGTACGCAAAAGGCCCCTTTTGTCCGGCCCCTCGGAAGGCGCGCCGGTTTTCTCAATTACCACAGCCCCGGCGCCATCGCCCAAAAGGACGCAGGTTCCCCGGTCGCTCCAGTCTATCACCTTGCTCAACACCTCTGACCCGATAACCAGGGCGCGTTTTCGTTCTGTATTGATGCTCAGGATGCCGGCGGCGGTTTCCATTCCGTAAATGAATCCGGTACAGCCGGCGGTAATATCCATAGCAGCGGCCCGACTTGCCCCCAGTTTGTCCTGTACAATGCAGGCAGTGGAGGGGCAACCGAAATAATCCGCAGTAGCGGTACCAATAACGATCATATCGATACTTTTGGCAGATTCCGCCGCCGCACGGTCCCGTTCCGCAGAGTCAGCGCCGGAAAAACCTGCCGCCATTGCAAGGGCATTTTTAGCCGCTTCCAGGGCAAGATCGCTGCATGCCGTGTCCTCATCGGCAAAATGCCGGTTCCCAATTCCCGTATGGGACCGAATCCATTCGTCATTGGTGTCGATCCTGGACGCCAGGTCGTTGTTGCTTACTTTTTTTGCCGGTACTGCCTTCCCGGTTCCTATGATTTCAATAGCCATCGTTTTTTCCATGACAAAATTTAAATATTTGTCATACTCCTAATATTAACAAATTTCTTGAAAATGTCAAGATAATTTTTTGACACAAAAGCGGGGAGGAAGTTGCGGAGGAGGTTAAACCCTTCCTGTTACAGCGCAGGATCAGGCACGGTTACACACCCATCGGGCAGAATAAGAATTTTCGGCCTGGCGATACCTTTGGCCCGTGCCGCTGCCAGCGCCGTATCCAGGGCTTCCTGGGGCGAAGCGGCCTTTTCGATGAACATACTGTTCAGCCGCTGGGCGGGAAGTTCCGAAACCGCGCAGATTGACGCCCTGGCGGAAACTTCGGCCATTTTGGCAGCCTTGTGAAAACCCAGCTTGTAGCCGGCGCGTATCCGCTCAATAGCGTCCTGGGGGCTTGCGGCCTGGGCCAGCAAATTGGCGTATGCTTCGTCGCCTATTCCGTCCCTGCAGGAAGAAACCAGAATGAGAGTTCCGCCGTCTTTGAGGGCTGCCGCGCCGTTGTCAATGGCCTTTTGCGACTGGTAGAGGTCTATGTCCATAGGGAATTTTGCCACTGATACTACAATATCCGCTTTTGCAGGAATCGACACGCAGAAGATTTTGCGGGCAATGTCCACTGCCGCGTAGAACGAGGCCATCAGATCCCCGGCTGTGGCTGCGGCTACTCCCTGCTCCTTGTCCAGCACAGTCATAAATGAAAACACCGGCGCCTTGATGAGGGGCAGGGCGTCCATCATGTCTTCGTGAACCGGGTTGCCCTCCAGCGCAAGGGAACAGGCCGCAGGGGACAGGGCCTGCTTGTGGTTGGCCTGTATGGTACGGTAGGCGGCAATGCCGGGCAGAAAAGCCTTGCGCCCGCCGGTGAAACCCGCAAAATAATGGGGCTCCACGCTGCCGGTGGCGATGATTCGATCCGCTTCAAAAAGCTGTTTATTGAGGAGTATGGGCGTGCCATTCCGGGTGCTGCCCAGATCAACCATGTCCGCGTCATTGCGGGAGTCGTGATGAACGCAGCGGGAACGCAGCTTGCTGCTGAACGCGCCCAGTATCTGACGATATTCATCTTCGGTGGGGGCGCGGTGGGCGCCGGTTGCCACTATGAGGGTAAGCGCATCGGGGCTGAAACCAGCGGCTTCCAGTTCAGGCAGCAGGACTGCCAGTATGGCTTCGGTAGGGGTGGGTCTGGTAGCGTCGTTAATAATGATGAGAATACGCTTGCCGCCGCGCAGAAATTCCGCGAAACTTTTTCCGCCGCCGCTCTTTGCGCCTTCGCCCCAGGGCTTGTGCAGCGCATCACTCAATAGAGCTTCGCAGGTTCCGGTAACCGTATACTCGTTGGGCTCCGCTATAGTCAGGAGATTCTCATCCGGGAACTCCAGGGGAAAAGTTTTTTGCAGATAAGGTATTTCGATTTTCATAGCTTTATTTTACCATTAAAACCGGTTTCAAAAATAGAGGGAACGGAAATATCAGGGGAAAATCCACAGGACTAGTATTTTTATAAAATATTGTCAATTATTACACATGGTGGAAAGTTCTTCCAAATCTTCCGAAGACAAGACCCTGGGCCGGCTGATTTCCGAGTTGAGTCTGGAAGAGCGGAATAAGCTGCTGGAGAAGCTCAGGAGTCAGACCACTTTGTCCTTTGAGCCGCTGTATGAGAGCGTTGACGAGGAGGAAAAAGGGGAGGATTTTGAGACCCGGTACATCAGGCTGCCCTGGTATTATCGTCTTGCTTATTTTATCCTGAGTTTTTTTAAAAATAAATCGCCGTTTAAGATTTTTGAGGATAGCCAGGTGGGTAGTCTGGGCCGGAAGATTGAAGCCCAGACGACAGGGCTTTACGATTACCAGCGGAATCTGCTGCTCCCCGAATTTTACGATAAATTGTCGGACTTAAAGGAAGCGGGGCGCTTCTTTTTTACTGCCCTGGACTCCAGTGTGAACCGGGACAAGGGCAGCTTTTATGCCTTTCTGGGCTCTCTGGAAATGGGGGATATTCATAAGCAACTGCAGACCGATACGGCCCCCGAAGCCATCGCTGAAACCAGGCTGCCTGGGGCTGCCGAATCGGAGCTGCGGCAGGCCGCGCTCAAAACCATGGAAGATATTCTTGAGATGATAACCGATGCCCAGCGGAACATCATGTATTATAATGCCCGTTCCCTTAACTGCCTTAAAGAGCTTTCTTCTTTTTTGTTTGACCGGGTGCTCCTGGCCTTTGATTCCTCAATAGGGATGCAGACCTGTCCGGTCGGTATGGTCAGGGAACTGCTCGTTGAACTCAACAATATTCTTTTTTCCCTCAAGGAGCCGCCGACCCTGGCGCTGCTGGAATCGCTTTTTATTTTTCTTTTACAAGAGAAAAAAGACGAGCCCGGTGGTGATGTGAATGACGAAATACGTTCGCTTCTTTTCGGGGCGGAAGACGCCATTGCCGGGATTCGGAATTTTAACAGGACAGTTCCGCTTACCAATATTCTCCGCTGCGCCTGCCGGGACATGAGTTTTGCGCCCCATCAGATAAGCGGCGGCGAGGACTGGTTTCAGGTGTATTGTGAGCACTGGAAGCGGCAGACCGAATCGGGAATTGCCGATTTTGCGCGAAAGCGCAAGCACCGGGAGCTTTCTAACGCATTCAGGCATTTTTTTAAAGGCGCCGACCTCATGGCGCTGGACAATGCGGTTTCCGATTCCAATCCCAATGGCGTTCCGGCGCCTGAGACTTTTACCCTTTCCTTTTTGCAGACTTTTCATTCTGCGGTTTTTATACCGGTTATCAATATTTTTTTGCGTCCCATTCTGATAGACGGTGAATTCTTTAAAAAAGAAAACCGCGCTGAATTTACCATCGCTTATAATGATATTATGAAAATGGAAGACGATATAAAAAAATTTGATCTTAGCATTGCACCTAACGGAGAATACGGAAAGCGGTATATCCAGGCAAAGGACGAAATGTCATCCCTTCCGGTTAAACGGCGCAAGATTCAGGCGGTACTGGAAGACGCTTCCCGGGATGCAGGCGGAATCATAGGCCGTACCAGGAACGCGGCAGTGGCGATGATCAATGTGCTGGGCGGTATTCTGAAAAAAGAAGCGGGCGGCAAATACGATTCCCTTTCCAATCTGGAAAAGATCGCGGGAAAAACCCCGGAAGTTTTTCTTGACGGCGTTGCGGAGTCGATCAGGCAATTTCAGGAAACCCTGCAGATACTCAAAGATATTGATGCTATGGGAAGCCTCTGGTGACGCAGTTTTATCCTTTTGATCTTGCGTTTGGGCCGCAATCCATACCCCTGGCGCCGGATAGCGAGGGGCGTCCTTTTTTTGCGTCCTTTCCCTTTATGTTCGGCGGCGCTCCTGTTGCGGGGATAAGCTGCGGTCTTTCTTCCCGCTTTGCCGGTAATATGGTATATTCTGAACAAAACCCGGCCCGGCTTGCCCTGTTCAGGGCATTGGGACTGGATCCGCAGCGGGTCTACGGTCTCAAGCAGATACATTCACAGGATGTGCTTGTGGTGGATCGCCAAAATCCCCCGGCTGTTCCCGCTGCAGACGGCATGGTCTCCTGCGACCAGGAAATAGCCCTTTCCGCCACTGTTGCGGACTGCCTGCCGGTGTACCTTTTTGACACTGAATCAGGCGCTTTTGGCCTGGTACATTCGGGCTGGAAGGGAACGGGCATAGCGCTACGGGCTCTGGAACTCATGCGGGAGCGCTGGCACACCAAAGCAGAAGCTGTGGCGGCCGTGCTGGGGCCCTGCATCGATTCCTGCTGTTACCGGGTGGACGCCGAACGCGCCGCTGTCTTTGAGAAAGCATTCGGCGCTGCAACGCGGCGCCTTGATGACGCCCGGGGAGCAAGCTGGTATTTGGACTTAAAGGCCGCCAATGTGCGGCTCCTTGAGGGCGCCGGGGTGCGGAATATCGCGGTATGCAGCGGCTGTACCTTTACCGATGAGCGGCTCGGTTCGTTTCGGAGGGAAGGCGGGGATTATACCCGCATGGCGGCTTTGGTTTACAGACCCCAGGGGACAGCGCCCCAATTTTAGATTTTTCTGGAAGGAAAGACAATGTACGACTATAAGGAACCCTGGAAAATACGGATAGCCGGCGCGCTCAGCGCCATTATGCGGGAAGCAGGCATTGAAGGCGAGGTAGGAGCGGCGCAGATAATCGCCGAAATTCCGCCCAACCCTGAAATGGGGGACATAGGCTTTCCCATGTTCAGTTACGCGAAACTGCTGCGCAAAGGGCCGCCGCAGATAGCCCAGCAGGTCTGCGCCCGGCTTGCCGCAAAAGACGCCGGGAGCGCCCCGGCGGAAAATGCCCCAGGCGGCTCATATGAAGCCCAGGGGCCGTACCTGAATGTCCGCCTTGACCGGGCGGCTGCGGCGCAGGCGATACTTGGCGAGGTACTTTCAGGCAGCGGCTTCTCCTTTGGCCGGCCAGGCACACTTGCGGGCAAAAAAGTCATGGTGGAGTTTTCAAGCCCCAATACCAACAAACCTCTCCACCTTGGCCACCTTAGAAACGACGTGTTAGGTGAAAGTGTTTCCCGCATTCTCGCTGCCTGCGGCGCTGATGTGCGTAAGGTGTGTATTATCAATGACCGGGGTATTCATATCTGCAAGTCCATGCTGTCCTACAAGGAAAAAGGGGAGGGTAAGACCCCCGAATCTGAAGGAATAAAAAGCGATCATTTTGTCGGCGACTGGTATGTGTGTTTCAGCAGGGATTTGAAAAAAGAAACCGAGGAACTGATACAGAGCAAGGGCCTTAAAAAAGAGGAAGCCGAAGCCCAGGCCCCGCTTTTGGCCCGCGCCCAGGAACTGCTGCGCAAATGGGAAGCAGGGGAGAGCGAAACAGTGGACCTCTGGCAGCGTATGAATTCCTGGGCCGTAGAAGGGATGAAAAAAACATACCGGCGAACAGGCATCTCTTTTGATCAATATTATTTTGAAAGTAACACCTACTTGCTGGGCAAAGACGAGGTACTCAAGGGCCTGGACCGGGGCCTCTTTTACCGCGAAGCTGACGGCGCGGTGGCGGTTGACCTGAGCGCGGAAAAACTCGACAAGAAAATTTTGCTCCGCAGCGACGGCACTTCGATCTACATCACCCAGGACATAGGCACCGCCATCTACCGCCACAAGGACTGGCCCTTTGATCAGCTTATTTTCGTGGTGGGATCGGAGCAGCAATACCACTTCAAGGTGCTCTTCACCCTGCTTGATAAACTCGGTTTCCCCTGGGCAAAAAATCTCTATCACCTCTCCTACGGCATGGTGAATCTGCCCGAGGGAAAAATGAAAAGCCGTGAAGGCACGGTGGTAGACGCCGACGATCTAATCGACAGTCTCAGGGACATGGCCCTGGCCGAGATTAAGGAAAAAGAACGTGAGGAGGAAGTGGGAAACCCCGCAGAAGTGGCGGAAAAAATCGCCCTTGGCGCGCTGCACTACTACCTCTTGCAGGCCAGCCCCGTTAAAGATATGCTCTTTGATCCAAAAGAGTCCCTTTCGTTCAACGGCAACACCGGCCCCTATCTGCAATACATGGGCGCAAGAATTTCTTCCATGCTACGCAAGGCCCATGACGGCAAAGCCGTGAGCAGCACCCCCCCCAACTCCCAACTCCTCACAAACGATGCCGAATGGGAACTCCTCAAAGCCCTGGCCGCCTATCCCGCCGCCATAAGCGAAGCCGCCGCCGCTCTTGACCCCTCCCGCCTTGCGGCCTATCTCTACGAGCTTTCCAAGTGTTTCAGCCGCTTCTACCACGACTGCCCCATTTTGAACGCCGAAAACCCGGAACTGGCCGCCGCACGGCTTGACCTTTCCAGGGCAGTCATGCGGGTGCTCCAGGATGCGCTGAATCTCATCTGCATACCGTTTTTGGAGGTGATGTAGAGACGCCCTTGCTGTCGCCGTTTGACACATTTCCTCAAAGCTGGTATGGTATTAACTATGAGTGATAATTGGGCAATATTTACCGGTTTTTCCTCCAATTCACCCTATTTGGCACAGTTATTGTTGTCTCCTTTTAATGTAATAACTCCCGTCTTACCTCCCCTCCACACTACTTACCTCGTATGCCTTCCTCCGCCTGCAATACACCCCACCCCCCTGCACTTTCGCATACTTAACATCACTCTAACAACATACCTACAGCAGACA
>BNVF01000074.1 GCA_025997895.1 Spirochaetia bacterium | reverse complement strand
CGCAAATAATTACACGGCGACCGGCGCGGTTACCGCCGCCAGTTTTACCCAGACCACCGGAACCGGAACTACCGAATTCAGTTCCACTCAGGATTATACCGGCGCTATCACCATTACAAGCGCAAATAATTACACGGCGACCGGCGCGGTTACCGCCGCCAGTTTTACCCAGACCACCGGAACCGGAACTACCGAATTCAGTTCCACTCAGGATTATACCGGCGCTATCACCATTACAAGCGCAAATGTGTACACAGCGGCCGGCGCAGTTATCGCCGCCAGTTTCACCCAAGACGCCGGAACCGGAACTACCGAATTCAGTTCCACTCAGGATTATACCGGTGCTATCACCATTACAAGCGCAAATGTGTACACAGCGGCCGGCGCGGTTACCGCCGCGAGTTTCACCCAGGCTGCCGGAACCGGAACCACTGCATTCAGTTCCACTCAGGATTATACCGGCGCTATCACCATTACAAGCGCAAATGTGTACACAGCGGCCGGCGCGGTTACCGCCGCGAGTTTCACCCAGGCTGCCGGTACAACAAGCACCACCTTTAACGGCGCCCAGGACTACATCGCCGGTTTCTCCTTTACCGGAAATGTCTTAACGGTGAACGCCGCCCTTGCAACCGACACCGATATATCAAACGATGACGGCGGTGTATATATTAATAACAGCGGAGACTTTACCGTGGGCGCCACCGGCAGCATCCTGCCCGGCGGATTAGTGGGAACAATTACCGTTAGTGGCAATACCAGCAATTACGGTAGTATTACCGCCGGTCCGGTTGCGAATAACAATGACGCTATTATCTTTAATGGTAATTATAATTATATAACCGGGGCGCCGCCTGTCTGGGGGAACCTTATCGGTTCCGACACCACAACGCCGAATATTGTTTTCCAGGGCGCTAATATCAATCTGGGTACCTTTACCCACAACAATAATATGGTGATATTCAGAGAGGCTACCCTTACGCCCCCGCTTACCGGAAATGCTGCCCATATTTTAAGCCAGACCGGGACGGTCGATTTTACCGCTTCTCCGGCTCAGGCCCTGGGCTCGGTGTTTATCGCTGCGGCGAATACCGTCACCCTTGCAACGAGCATTTTCCAGGATACCGATTCAGCGTCTCCTTCCAGAACGCTTGAACTTGCAGGCGGAGCTTCCCTGATTACAACTGCTCAAAAATGGGTTATGGGCGCTGGTAGTACCAGTTATTCGGGTTTTGTAGGGTTAAAAGGCACATTGACGCTTGGTACCAATTCAAACCTGATTTGCGATGATCTCAATCTGCTTGGCGATTCATCTGCCAGCAAGCTCACGGTGCATAACACCGGCGTTGCAACTATCAGTATTAAAGGCAATACCGTTATCCGGGGTGCCATGAATGCAGGCGGCTCCGATCCTGATTATGATGTTGATACCGCTAATACACCTGTCTTCTTTGATAATACAGCCGATTACCCCCAACTCGTTCTTGAAATGACCGGGGTTACTCAAACACTTGCAGCCGGCCAACCCCTGGGAAGTATCAAGATCAATAAC
Organism: Spirochaetia bacterium; assembly: GCA_025997895.1. GTDB lineage: Bacteria > Spirochaetota > Spirochaetia > Treponematales > Breznakiellaceae > WQXQ01. The sequence goes on along the minus strand of BNVF01000074.1, from coordinate 13,030 downwards.
ACTTCTACCACCACTCTGATTAATACTCCAACTAATACCACAAAAACCTTTGCCATCAGAGGAAAAGTCGAGATAACGTATCCTGGGCAGTTCGATGCTGATATACATAATATTATAGTTTACGCGGGTATGCCGGGTACATTGGGGGCGAAAGCCGCTTACACCGGCGGCACAGCCGAATATGCCGGTGAATACCAATACAGCCGCTGGCATATCATTGGCGCGCCTTCGCAAATGAATACCCTTCCCCTTCCGGTTTCACCGGGCATGATCGCTATGCGTGGCTTTTTACAGGAGGACGGACATTCGGTTACGTTCAAAAAAGAATCGGGGACAGGGCCGGGAACCGGCAAAGATGTCTTCTTTGAAATATTGGGTAACACTACCTGGAAGCAATTTATCTGTGAAGAACCGGGTGTGGTATTTCAATTCTCCTGTTTTGAGAATGATACTACCGGGCAGCATACTGTCCTTGAACAATTTAATGTTAAAGGCGATTCGGTCAATGATATTACCCTTACCAGATTTACTGATGATAATGGATGGGATTTTATTTATAATAATCAGGCACCGGGATTGAACGGTATACCGATTAACCCTCCGCCTCCTGATCTTAAAAACACTGCCGCTGAAAGAGTCAAATTCTGGAATTTTAACCTGGTGCCGCCGAGTGTCGCTCCCTTGCTGTTAGTGGAATATCTCAGAGTTTATTTCAGCCATGCTAACAATCAGAAGATTCCGATTGACAGCGAGCGTATGCACTTAAAGGCCGTTCCTTATTACCGGGCCGGATTCCCCAGTTATTTCAATTATGACTGGATAGAGCTGCGGAAAATCATCTACAGCTTTACCGAAGACGCCAACGGAAACGGCAAAATAGACCGGATACGGGTTCAGACCAATGTGGCCATCAATGGCGATTTTTCAGAATTCGAAGTCAAGGTTGACGGTTACACCGTTACGGGCTATGCACTAGTTGGTTCAATAACCGGCGCGGCCGGCGATAATGATTCTTTCTATATTTATCTTGAGGAAAAACCGTATATTGACGCCGGGGAGACTCCCCTTTGGGATGTTATTCGAAATGAATCCCTTAAGGACAGTATCAGCCAGACCTCCTATATGGGCGATCCGCTGGTGGATACGCGGATACCGCCCTTTGATACGGTGCCCCCGCGTATAAGTTATGCTTTAACACTGCCGGAACATCCCTACACCTATATACAGATGTCCGAGCCGGTAGTTCTCGGCTCGTTTGGCGGGGCTGCTCAATCTTCCAGAGAAATTGATAAAGCCGAGCCCAGGATCTTTACCTGGGAATATGTTCCTCTTATCGAGACTAACCCCCCGTACCGGCTAACCACGCAGATAACAGGCGGAATTTTGAGCTATCTGCTTGATTTAGTCAGTCCTTATACGGTTCAGGAGCTTGCCGAGCTTCCGCCCATTGGCGGCGCTTCTCCCGTGAATCCTGTTACAGTGGCAGATATGGTAGATCAAGGCTTACGCGCTATGGATTGGCACGATCTCGCGGTTGCCGGGTATGATTATCTCTATTATCCTTCTCCCAAATATCCCAAGGACTGGAATTATTCCGCTTATGCGATTGTTCACGGTAACAGTCATCTGCTTGCGCTGGACCCCAATGTACTGGTTGATGATTTTCAGGCAATAGACGTAAAGACCAACGCTAATATTCCTCTGAGCAATGTCTTTATGCCGCCCAATAAAATGCTTACCGGCGCCATGATGAACAGTCTCATGACAGCATATAAAGGCATACCTGGTAATTTATCAATTATCCCTCCTGTTCCCGTTAGTCCCCCTGCTTCCGCGGTTCCTCCCAGTGCGTTCCTTTCGCCTAACATCGTAGAACGCCGCGTTACGGATGTACTTGTCTCCATAGCTCCTGTTGACAGGCATGACCAGCGTTACTTTGTCTGGCCGGTGTGGGCGCGGTACACTGAAGCTGCAAATCCCGGCATACTCTATCCCAGCAATGATTTCTGGGCGCAGCAGGATACTGACAACGGCATTATATGGGAGTTTAACGGTACGAAATTCCTTGAGGAGCGGGATACCATCCTGCAGGCACGGCTGAATGATAATCAGTTAACAGCCGCCGGTATTAGCGCCGATATTTATTACGGTTTCAATATTCCTGTTGAGTGGCGCAATCCGCCTGAAGCCGGCAGCAGGGGCAGAGGAAGCGGCGGGTTATGGCTGCCAAAGCTCAACCCCTTGTCCGCTTTGCCGCCCAATTACTACTTTATGCCAAGTACGCTCTCTCTTAATCCTCCGGCGAACTATCCCGGCTATTGGGCGTTCTACAATTCGCGGCATCAATCGCCATCTACCTCCGCTACTCCTCTCTTTATGTATGAATTCATAAAAGCGAATGAAGCGGGTTTTACCAGCGGCTCCAAACTTGATTTCCTGTTTAACCTGAAAGGCATTACCGGCGCCGACCCCAACCTCTTTGTCGCCCGCCTTGACGCGCCCAGGGGAAGCAGTATTCCCGAAAACTGGTACCGCCTGGTGCGGCCTTTCAGTTTTGATATTCAGGAACTGCGGCTCCAGCGCGGCGGCGTAACTATTCTGAACAATGTTATCAATTCCAATGATCGGGAAACTACGTTTATCCGCTATCATTTGGTCAGAAGCGGAAGGGTAACGATTCAAATCTTTACCCTGGACGGTACTCTGGTTAAATCCCTCAGACGTAACGAATACCGCGAAGCCGGTGAGTGGACAGATGCGTGGAACGGTACAAATAACGGCGGCAGGCCCGTGGCCCGTGGAATGTACTTTGTCCGGGTGGTGGGGCCCGATATCGACGAGATTAGAAAAGTTATGGTAGTAAAATAATGGTGGAAGGAATGAAAAAAGCCGCTTTTGTAGCGCTGGTGGGCCGCCCGTCGGTGGGGAAGTCGACGCTGATAAATCAAATCTGCGGTGAAAAAGTCGCCATTGTCAGCGCCGTGCCCCAAACCACCAGGAACGCCATACGAGGCATTGTCAACCGCGAGCAGGGCCAGCTCATTTTTGTTGACACCCCGGGACGCCACAACTCCGAAAAAAAATTCAACAAAAAGTTGATGGAAGTCTCAGGCCGCGCCATAGACGAATCCGACCTTGTCCTCTATGTGCTGGACGCCTCCCGCGCCCCGGGCCCGGAAGAATCCGCCGTAGCCGCCCTCCTTGCCCCCCTTGTCGCCCGCACCGTAGTCGCGGTCAATAAAATGGACGCCCACGGTGCTGATTACGCCCTTGCAAAAGAATTTCTTTCCCGCGAACTAAGCGGACTTGCCGAAGACCGCTGCTTAAAAATTTCCGCCAGGAACAACGAAGGTATAGACGCTCTCCTTGCCGCGTTATACGCCATTGCCCCGGAAGGAGACCCCCTGTACGGCGAAGAATACTACACCGATCAGGAAGTTGATTTCCGCATCGCCGAAGTAATCCGCGGACAGGCAATCAACCGCCTGCGCCAGGAACTGCCCCACTCCCTCTATGTAGAAATCGCCGATATGGAATTCATTGACGAACACGGTGTAAGGTTTGCCGCAAGCAAACTCCCGGGTGCACGCAGCGCGTTATGGGTGCGGGCCTTTATCATCGTGGAGCGGGAGTCCCAAAAAGGCATGGTAGTCGGCAAAGGCGGCGCGATGATCAAGGCCATACGTCAGGCCGCGCTCAAAGACCTGCGCCTTATTTTTGACTGGAAAATCGATCTTGATCTGCGGGTAAAAACCGGAAAGGACTGGCGGCATAATGATGCAGCGCTGCGGCGCATTGTGAAGCTGTAAGCCGGTTTACTTGAACCCGCTTCATGTACCCAGGAATTCCTCGATCTTTGCAAGCAATTCATCAAAGCCATCCACACAGGGAATATCGGCACAATCCTTTCTGATAGAGTCCGGCGCGCGGAACAGGCAGCCGCCGTCCGCTTCGCGAATCATCGCCAGGTCGTTAAAGGAATCGCCGGCGGCAAACACCTGCATATTTATCGACTTGAAAGCTTTTACCGCTTCTCGTTTGCCGTTCTGCTGCCGCAGCTTGTAGCCCGTCACGGCCCCGTCAGGTGTGGTTATGAGGCTGTTGCAGAACAGAGTAGGATAGGAAAGTTTTGCCATAAGGGGCATGGCGAATTGTTCAAAAGTGTCAGAGAGTATCACCAACTGGGTACGTTCCCGTACAACGCGGGTAAACTCTATGGCGCCGGGCAGCGGGTCCATGCCGGAAATGACCCGCTGAATATCCGCCAGCCGGAGATGATTCTTTTCCAGTAAATCCAGCCGGAACCGCATCAGCTTATCGTAATCGGGTTCGTCCCTGGTAGTCCGCCGAAGCTCGGGAATTCCGGCGGATTCGGAAAAGGCAATCCATATTTCAGGAACCAACACGCCCTCAAGGTCAAGACACACTAAACGCATAGAGAACCTTAGCACAGGGCAGAACAGAATACAAGTAATGTGCTATAAATTCCCCATGAAGCGACTCGCTATACATAACCCCTTTAACGCACCGGTCTACCATGAGGAAACCGTTACCAGCACTATGGACATTTCCCGCGCCCTTGCCGCAAAGGGCGAGCCCCACGGTACGGTTATCGCCGCCGATTTTCAGGAAGCAGGCCGGGGCCGTGTGCGGGAACGGCCCTGGGACATGGACAGGCGGACCAGTCTTCCCTTCACTATTCTGCTGCGTTATCCCCGCATTGAGTCAATTCCCGTAGCGCTGACTCTGCGTACCGGCCTTGCGGTAGCTCTCGCTATTGAAGATTTTGTCCCCGCCCTTGCCGGCGTCGCACCTGATACAGGCGCGGTACTGGTCAAATGGTCGAATGATATTATGATTCGCACTCCGGCAGACAGTACGGCGCAAACTGCCGGGGCGGCGCAAACTGCCCCCAAGCCGCAAACTGCCCAAAAAGCAGCCGGCATTCTGACTGAGGCTCATGGCGGCGGCACCGTGTTCATTGGCATTGGGATCAATGTGGCGCAAAAGGAGTTCCCTGCTTTTCTGCGGGACAAGGCGACAAGCATCAGCCTTGCATCGGGCATAGATATAGCCCCGGAGGCGCGTTTTGCGCTGCTGGAAAAAATACTGGCCCGGCTTTACAGTGAGCTGGAAACAGCTACAGATTGGCGCAACCGGCTTGAGGAGCGGCTGTATAAAAAAGGCGAGCAGGTTTGCTTTACCGAAGGAGCGGCCGGCTCTGACCGCATTGTAGAAGGCCGCCTTGCGGGTATTGGCGCCGGGGGCGAATTGCTGATTGTGCCCCAGGGCGAGAGTGAACCCCGTGCTTTTATTACCGGGGAACTGCGGGTTTACTGACGGTTTGTATTTTGGCGCAGGATGAATTCGTTTAGCTGGGGTACGGCAAAGGAATATTTGCCAAAGCGGTTTTTAAATATCAATCCATTGGCCGTAAGGGAAGAGAGCATTTGGTTCACCTGACTGCCGCCAAAGGCGGTAATTTGATATTTTTTCGATTCGCTTACTATTTCCTGTACAGTAAATTCTTCCTCGCAATTTTCAAGATGGGCTATAACCCATAATAATTCCCTTTGGCGGTCGGTTATAATCGCCCACCTGCCGGCAAAAAATTCATCATCCAATTTCAGCATTATTGAATCTATGGGGACGCCCAGTTCTTTGCTGATGGAATGTTGTTGCAAAAATACATCAAAGGTTTCCTTACAAATAAATTGGATAAAATAAGGATATCCCCCCGATGTTTTGATTATTAAATTAATAGATATCTCATTAAACCGGATAGGACAATTTTCCTGTTCAATGGGCTTTGTTATGGCAAGGCGGGAATCTTTGTCTGATAGTTTGTGCAATAAAAGAACCGTGAACATTCTTTCGCTGTAAGTCCGTGATTCTATAAGCTTGGCTTGCAGGGTAGGCAGGCCGCACAGTAACAGCATAAAGGGTATTCCTTTTCTTTGGATGGATTGAAACACATCCAGCAGCATGGTTAAGGCATAGGTTTTATTCTTTTCATAATCAGACAAAGACTGCGCTTCATCATACGCAAAAATGAGGCCCTTTATTTGCGGCATATTTTGTTTGATTTGCTGCCATGCATATTCCAGAATATATTTCAATTTATCCGATTCCAGACCGGGTGCGTCCTGAAACAGAAATTCAATGTTTTTATGGTTTAAAAAAATATCCGTACCTGTCTCGTTAGGTGTAAATCCTATTGCTTCTTCCTTTATCTTTTTGATGCTCAAACCGGAGGTAACCATGGAAAGATCCGCCATAATACGGGTACATAAACGCCCTTCGGTTAAAGCGACGGATTCGGAAATTTCATTACCGGTCCATAACCATTCTTCCCTGATGGCTACCGTTTTAAATTCATCAAGAAGTACCGTTTTGCCAACCCCACGTAATCCGGTTACAATACAATTTTTGATGATTATGCGCTGATCCAGCAGTTTTGCGAAATTTTCAATTTCCTGTTCCCGTCCGGCCAGATAAGGCGGCGCATGACCGGCTCCCGGCCGGTAGGGGTTAAGAATAGGAGTTTCCATAACTAAATAATAGATTAACAAAGAATTAGTGTCAAGTATAAATTTATAAAAACTTATAAATTTATGAAAATTTAACAATGTTTATAAATTTCAAGACTTTTTCACCTCTTTTTTGTGCTGAAAATCAATCAGGAAATCTATCTGTTGAAGTATAAAATCCTGCAGCTCCACATCCAGTTTTTTGAATTCCCGTATAACCTTTTCCTGCCGGAAGTCGGTTTCTGTATTGAACATGGCCCCCGTTCCGTCCCGGAGCCAGGTTTCATTCACCCGGTACACCATGCAAATTATGGAAATAATCCGGTCATTTACCGGCTGTCCCCACCGTTCCAGAATCCCGGTATATGCCCGGCTTACTTTTATCCCTTCGCTGAAAGCCTCCTGGGAAAGATCAAGGGCTTTTCGTAACTCTCTAATCCGGTCGTTTATTGTATCCACCTTCACATCAGCCCCTCATATTAAAGTATAACCTATAAAAATATGCTATTTCAAACTCTACTTATTGACAATATGCAAATATTTATGATAAAATAGTCTAATAATTATGATTTTATGATTTTTAATGAAAGGGGGCTATATGGCAGACCAGACACGGCTAGACCGCTTAAATCAGGGCCTGGCCAAGCTCAACATTGAAGAAAAACAATATATAGCACGTCTCACCAGCCGGCTTTTACAGGGCAAGGCGCCGGATTCTACCACCGGTCTGGAAAAAACTTCCAAAATCTCAGATCCCCTGAAAAGGTGCTCGGTCTGAAATAACTTAGGTGTTATCCGTCTGTGCGGTAAACATAAAAATTTGCCGGCGGGGCATAAAACCGCAAAAGGAGTTCTTAAATGAATAAATCCAAATTTTTCTTATTGGGAATGTTGGCGATTTTGCTGACATTCGGATTGGTTCTGACAGGCTGCGGCGATGCGGGAGGCGGCCCTACCGGAACAGGCGATCCCGAATTGTCCGGCGATATCACTATCAGCCCCGAAAGCAGCGTTACCACCGGTACAGAACTAACCGCCACCTACAGCGGGAGCGAGACCGTTACCTACCAGTGGATCAAAGATGGAACCGCCATTGACGGTGAAACCAATCAGACCTACACACCGACCGAAACCGGAAGCTACACCGTAACCGTGAGCGCCGCAGGCTACCTGAGTAAGACCAGCGCCGCTGTTACCGTAACCGGCGCTTCTCTGTCCGATCTGTCCGGCGATATCACTATCAGCCCCGACAGCGACGTTACCACCGGTACAGAACTAACCGCCACCTACAGCGGGAGCGAGACCGTTACCTACCAGTGGATCAAAGACGGAACCGCCATTTTCGGTGAAACCAATCAGACTTACACACCGACCGAAACCGGAAGCTACACTGTAACCGTGAGCGCCGCAGGCTACCAGAGTAAGACCAGCGCCGCCGTTACCGTAACCGGCGCTACTCTGCCCGATCTGTCCGGCGATATCACCATCAGCCCCGACAGCGGCGTTACCACCGGTACAGAACTAACCGCCACCTACAGCGGGAGCGAGACCGTTACCTACCAGTGGATCAAAGATGGAACCGCCATTGACGGTGAAATCAATCAGACCTACACGCCGTCAGAAGCTGGAAGCTACACCGTAACCGTCAGCGCCTCTGGCTACCAGAGCAAAACCAGCGCCGCCGTTACCGTACCAATAACCGAGAGTTACACGGTAACATTCGATGTTGACGGCGGAAGCGCTGTTGACGCACAGACCATAACAGAGGGAGGCAAGGCAACCCGCCCAACAGCAGATCCCACCAAATCGGGCTTTTCTTTTGACAACTGGTACACCACAAACGCCTTTGCCACACTCTACGACTTTGACGCCGCAGTGAACAGCAACATCACCATTTACGCCAAATGGCTTTCGCTGGAAGCCGCCAAAGCGGAACTGCAAACCGCCATTGACGCGGCGACAGCGACAAAGAACGCCGCAAGGGTAACCGCAACGGCATGGGTGGAAGGAACGTTAGCTTCGGGAACCTACATTGCAAACGGTTCGGGTGATGCCCTTCCGGTAGGCTTGTATTACCTGGCCGCTGACCCCACCGTAGCCTACACCACGGCAATTACCACGGCAACAACCGCCCTCAGTACCGCCGCCACCGTAGCGGACGTTGATGCCGCAAAAGCCGACCTTGCAACGGCAACCAGCACCTTTGAGACAGTTTTAGCAAGCGCAACCCAAGGTACGCTGGGGCTTGCCGCCCGTGTAGCCGCCGCCTCCACTGGAACCACCATCTACCTGTACGGCGATGAAAACATTGCTGGAATTACTACTACAGTGAACATCACCCTGGAAGGCGTGGGCGGGGAACGGACGATAACGCTTTCCAGTAACGGTTTTATGTTCAGGGTTAACACAGGTAGTAGCCTTACTCTGAACGCCAATGTTACCCTCAAGGGCAAAAGCGGTAATAACGAAGCGGTTGTGCTCGTGGGTTACACCACTTCCACATTTACCATGAACGCCGGATCAAAAATAACCGGCAACAGCAACAGTGGTGACGGCGGTGGTGTGCGTGTTGCAGGCACATTTAACCTGGACGGCGGCACAATCAGCGGCAATACTGCTAGTATCAGCGGTGGCGGTGTGAATATTAATAGCGGCACATTTAACCTGAGCAGCGGTACAATCAGCGGCAACACGGCCAATGGTGCCGGTGGCGGTGTGAGTATTACTACTAGCGGCGGCGTATTTAACCAGAGTGGCGGCACAATCAGTGGCAACAAAGCCAATACCAGCGGTGGCGGTGTGTATGTTCCAAGTTCTGCTTCTGCAAAGTTCTATATGGCAGGGGGCACCATTACTGCCGACAACACCGCAAACAACGGCCGTGCCTTGTATAAACAAGCTAATGGCGTAGCAAAGTACGGTACCGCCACTGAGGAAGGCGACTTTATCGTAGGCACCGCCACTACAGTGGGTTCATCTAACGGCCCCTTAACCGGACATCCGTAATGTAACGTAAAAATATCAGGCGCTAAATTTGCAAAGCATTAGTCCCACGCCCCCCGCCCCTTACAATGCCGCGAAAGCGGCTTCAAGGGCGGGGGGCGGTTGTTTATGGGGGCAAAATAATTTTCAAAATAAGACAACGTAAAGGTGTCAATCACCATATGCGTTAACCTAAAGGAAAAAACGAAGAGAATAATAACCGCAAAGGCGAGTCGAACAAAAGGTTCGAAGGCGACTAAGAGGAAGAAGCAATACTTTTTCCCTTCGTCGCCTTTGGCGCCTTTGCGGTTAAAAAATCTTAATCCACCATATATTGGGTAACGGACCGATCATATTTCATTTCTTAAAGCAATATCCAATTTATTTACTTCATTTATTAAAGCAGTTTTTACATTATTCACATTTAATTTATCTTTAATCATTTTAATACTTTTCCAGGAATTTTCAGGTACATCATCAAAATAAATAAGGCTTTTTTTTACATGGAACATATTATCATAATTATATTTCTGCTTATAATAGTTGTACGCGTACAAATAAACGGCTCCGTATTCACCATGAACGCCGGATCAAAAATAACCGGCAACTACAACATTAGCAGTGGTGGCGGCGTGAATGTTCGGGATGGCGCATTTACCATGAATGGCGGTGAAATCAGCGGTAATACTGCCAACGTCGGCGGCGGTGTGTATGTTCTTAACAGTACCGACGCTAAGTTCTTCATGCCCGGGGGAACCATTACCGGCAACACCGCCACCGGCACCGGATACGGCAACGCTTTGTATAAGGGAGCTGGCGCTAAGGCTTATTACGGCGTAGCAACCGACAGCCCCAAAGCGGCGGATCAAATAGTTGGCGCTGATGCTTCAACAGGTTATACGGACGACCCCTTAACCGGACGTGCTGCCGCCACTGAATAAAAGACAACGCAAAGGTGTCAATCACCAAATGTAAAAAGCATTGATCCTATGCGCCAAATTTGGCGGTTTTTACAAAATGAAATCCCGCCATTTTTGGCGGGATTTTTGCCCACGATGACTGACACCATCACTACCCCCTACCCACTGTCATAAATTTGCTGTTGCCACTTGAAAAAAAATCAGCTACAATTAATTCTTGTATCCACAGGGGAGACATGACAATGAGTAAAAAAGTTTTGCTGATTAACGGAAGTGCCAGAAAAAGGAATACCTGGGGTATTCTTCAACAACTTGTCCAATTGCTGAAAAAATGGTGACTGACACCGAACTGCCCACTTTTGAAATGAGGCAACACGGGATCAGTCAAGCCCCTGCGTTACCCGGTCCGATTTGCGGAAAATGCAGCGTAAAATCGAACACGAAATTTCGTTTGACAATGCCATGAAAAAGGGTTATATTTGAAACAGGACGGGGGAGATACCGCCCTATGGGGGATGTGTTGAGGGGGTTACTGCCGGATCAGTCCGGAAAGGCCCAATATACCCACATTCCCTTTTTTATTCGTGGCGAGGGTTTAATACCCCGCCCTTTAGGGCGCTATAAAGGGTATTAAACCCAAGTCCAATACCTTATGAGAACAACATACCTCGTCCCTTTAGGGCGAGGTTGTTGATTTAATGATAGCTTCAATCGCTTCAAGACTATACAGATTAACGTCTTTATTCTGGTATTCCATTACAGTCAATTTTATCGGTATTATTTTACCTTCAAATTCCATTGGCAATACTTTTTTCCTTAGTCGCCTTTGGCTTTGCGGTTAAAAAATCTTAATCCACCATCGCATGGTGCCACTATTGGACCGAAAATGATAAAACATCATGTTTTTTTCCATCAATTCATATATCCGAAAATTCGGGAAATAGAATTCTTTGGATATTTTTCAAATCCCGTTTTGCTTCCGCAGAAAAAACCAGTTTAGCCATTAAGCTTTAATTCCCTTCTTACTTCTTCAATGGTAAACCACCCTTCTTTATCACCAGAAATGCGGCCCTTTTCAAGTTCTGAGATTAATTTAATGGTGGCCTGGGTTTTTTCATAATCTTCCATATATTTGCTGTAAATAATATAGCCTAACTTACCACCAAAATCAACAGCAAAAAGTTCACCCCAGTGGGAGCGCAAAGGTGACAGGCACTATTAGACCGGTTTGCGTTTCCATATACGGAAGCGCAGGGGTGCCAGTCACCAAATGCAATTCACGATAGGCGTACCTTACGCAGAAGTGACGATCTTTTCCCGCACTAGTTCGCCGATGACCTCTGCGGGGGTTTTATGCTCTGATTCGGCGGCAGATTTAATATATCCCGCAGAGAATTGATCAAGAAGTACCATGCGATCGCGACGATCAGTAAAAAAACCGCCTGGTTTACCCACAACATTGGGCGGGTTGCGGGTTACTTCATCGTCCAGCGCCCAGGCTTCTTCTTCAGTCATACGTGTCATGTCTGTCTCCTAAAATCCCACCAAAGGTCTTCGTAGAGCAGATGCGTTGCGGCCCAGCGTATATCTTCCTCGCTTATATCGTGCCTGAAGGCTGCCTCGTTGAATTCAATACCATCATCCATACCTCCACTATACTTCAAATTCCGGCAACCCTGCAACGCTACCAGTGAGCGCAGGAGTGCCTGGTACCGTAGGCGCTCCTGGAGTATGGTATTATCCAAATGAACCTTGAACAAACAGTCAAAAAGACTAAAATAAGGTTAAGGTGGTTTTATGAGGACAGTCCTGTTAAATATTGAACTCCCCAATCTGGTTCATACAACCGAATTTGAGCTTAAAACCCTTTTGGCCTCAAAATTATACGAAAGGGAAGAATTATCCCTAGTGAGCGCAAAGGTGACAGGCACTATTGGACCGGTTTGCGTTTCCATATATGTTATTTGCGGTCTCTTAATATTTATTTTTTATATATTCACTACCTTCCGCACCCCGTGCTTCCAGCGCACGTTCAAGGGCAAGGTCTTCCTGTTTTTGTCGGAGCATACGGTCCGCTGATAAATTCACCCCCAACGCCTTTATACAATAAGCATGACCATGCAGAAAAGCCTATTGTTTCTTTGCCGCCTTATCCTCATCAATATGATAATTTTCCTGCTGTTTTCCTGCCATAAAAAAGCCGAGACCGAAACCAGGATAGAGCCGTCCCGGCTTTTTGTTTGACCATGAGGCTGTTTTGTGGTATACTTAGTACAGTACGGAGGTACTTATGGCAGCTACAGCAACGCAACAGCCGCAAATGGGACTCACCTTTGAACAAGTGTGGGCGGCATTGATGGAGACGCGTGAAATCGTCAATAAAACACAAGAACATATTGACCAAATGTCAGCAAGAGTTGACCGTGTAACAAAAAATGTCGGCGGTCTGAATCGGTCGATGGGAGAACTGGTCGAAACGCTTATTGCTGCCAGATTGTGGGAAAAATTTGATGCCTATCCGTACAATTTCAAACGGGCATATCCCCGCATACCACTGTTTGATGAAAACAATCAGGTTCTTACAGATATTGATATTTT
>BNVF01000073.1 GCA_025997895.1 Spirochaetia bacterium | reverse complement strand
GTAGAAAAGTACCTCCGCCGTTGTATGGACAGCGTTGTCAACCAGACACTGCAGGATATAGAAATCATCTGCGTGAATGATGGGTCACAGGACGCGTCAGTTGAAATACTCGAGGAATACGCCGGGCTTTTCTTTAAAATAATTTAAATGTCCTTGAAAAGGATATGTTGTTATCCAATGAGCCTGATGTTCACCGCCAAGTAGTATTTGAACATTTTGCGCTATAGAACAAAATTTTCCAACCCATAATGATAATTGATTACCCCAAAAATGTACTTTGGGGTTACCATAAGTGAAATCACCAAAATGTATGAACTCCTGGGGATATGCCTTGTCGTACATTTCTCTCAATTGTTTTCGCACTTCATTAAATTCTTTTAATGGACTTTCTTGTCCTGTTGTTTCGTCCATTATCACCAAGGGCAAATTACTCCAAAAATCAGCCATACTTACCTCTCACAAATTATGATCCCTCAATTTTTTTGGTCAAATACAAAGCAATACTGTTTCATAAATAAAACCTTGATATTGCCGTATATAAAGCTTATAATCAGGTACAAGAGACAGGATATAGAGAGGTAATTCTATTATATCCTCAGGTTTATGATAAATACAAACAGCCATTCGCGGCCGCCACTTCTGAATAGTACGTTTTGCACCTTTCAACGCTTCAAGTTCAGCTCCTTCGACATCAAGCTTAATAAATGTTACCGGCTCATTCTCATTTACCGTTTCGTCAATACTAACTACATTAATAGTTTCCAGCCCATCAGTGGTGATACGAGAACTGCCTATTCCATTTGCGTTAAAAGATAATGTTGCATTTTTACTCCAAAGCCCTGCATTAAGAAGCTCATATTTTGATTCAGATAATACCGGATTTGTTTTAATCAAATTCGTTGTTTTTTCAAAACAAACTTTATCAGGCTCAAATCCGTAGATTTTATCATATTCCCCATTACACCATTTCAAAAAATCAATACTTGTCATACCATCACATACTCCCCCATCAATAAAAACCTCATTTTTATGCGGGATCATAATATCTTTCTCAAAATACTGAGTTGACAGCTCCTTGCCTAAAATATATAGATTTTCATATTTCATACCCTTACTGATTAATTCCGGCCTTTTTCCCCAGGCCTCTATGCCGGTTAGTACAACCTTGCTTTCACTATACTTTTGTAATAATTCATTCTCTGTTATCATCGGCAAGTTTTTCATGATGGGGGGGGGGGGGGGCATATTATCATTATAGACGCAAACAGCGGAAACGTTTAATCCCAAATACCCGGCAGCAATATAAAATATTTCCATCTGATAAAAATCAGGACCATACAAAACAAAAGTATCCAATTGTTCTCCTAAATTTTTTCGAATCAATGAAATAATATCATCATTATTTCCCTGCTTACCATACTGAATAAGCGCTTTATAAACAGGACCGAAATTTCCTGTTATGGAAAAATACATCAGTGCACCAAATAACTGTTTTGATAAATCATCGCCAAATGCTGAATTTATTTTGGTAATTTCACTGAAAATCGAAGGATATTCTTTATTCATCTTATTCTCCCATTCTAATAAGTATTTTTCCGGTAACACCGGGCTTTATTCTATATTTTTATAACCCTCTTGTCGTGCTATTTCCCCAATTATTACTGCTCTTTCTTGGTTAAAAATTCACTGAGCCATCGAGTCCATGGCTCCATATCTATTTCATTCGACTTTTGCAGGGACTTTAACTGCAAACTATGCAAGAAATTGCGATCGTTGTTGAGTCTCCACAATCCTTCTATTGCCTCTGATGTATTAGTAAACAATATACCTGATTCAGGATCAACATAATCCCTAATTGACCCGACATCGGAACACACCATAGCAAGACCACATGACAATGATGTTGAAACAACATTGCTGCCCACGACATCATTCATAACATTCAGTGAAACATCAGATTCATGCATAAGACGGCGCAAATCATCTTCCTCCACGTGTTTATATAAATTTACATTCGGAAAATTCGCACATCGTTCATCCAGTGAAACATTCATCCCCCGAAAAATCTTATAACGAATGTCCGGTGTTTCCCTGATTATTTCAAACAGCTGGTCGAAATTCCGCTCAACGTTGCCCATAGCAATTACGGTTAAAGGGCCGTCCGTTTTTTTATCCCGCTGCTTGATACGATAATAATTATTATCCACGTAATGATATGTTGAAATAACTTTCGTTTCCGATACGCCTTTCTGCAAATAATAATTTCTTAAAGCACTACCGAAAACCAATAATTTATCCAAACACGATGTACCTCTGAGTATATCCTCACCGGAAAAGCTTTGTGCAACCCTGGCCGGTACCAGGTGGGCCAAGGCAACCAGTTTTACCCTGTTATGAAGTTTCATCGATAAGTACGTTTGGTCAAGAGTACCATCAAAGAAATATTCCATTAAAAAAACGGTGTCGTCCTTTCCGGCTATCAATTTAATGTAATAAAGAATCAGGGTGTTTATTTTATTATATAATTCACCCTTCTTCCAAAATTCATGAAGCTCAGGGACTGCAATAACTTGAGCAAAATACGGATACTTTTTTGCCATTTTTTTTGCAAGGTAATACATTCCTGTATGATTATCTTTTGTACTTAACCATCGAGCATTTATAATAAACAATTTCTTCTTTAAAAATGAAATGTTTACATATAAAAACAATAACAACAAAGCGGAAAGTATAAATTTCCTAATGTCTATTCTGGGCCAAACCTCAAAATTTACATCGTTATCAACGGTTTCAAATGTTATTTTTACCGACTCTGCCCTGCCGGGAACACTTACAGACTCCAGCAGTTGCCGGTTTATTGGAGTAACGGCAAATGATTCTGATGTTAGCGGTTCTCCGGTACTTGTAAGAGTTTCAACCATATACTGCATTGATTCCCGCGAAGCCCCGTCAACACTGGAAAGCATAATTGATTTTCCAAAAATACGGTGATAATATGGATAGTGCATTGTTACTGAACGTTCCCATTTACCGCTTTGTTCATTCAACACGGGCTTAGTCATATTTTCCGTTACAATACCACCTTTTGCAAAAGCAAGAAATACAAGAATCATTATAATATTGGCAGGCAATACCCATGACTTCTTTATTTTACCAGAATGTACTGTCTCGGCAATAAAAAGTCCGGGTAAAAAATACAACCACCAAATAAATACTAAAATAAATATGAAAAGACTACCAGGCATCATTATTCCCACTAAAATATAATATCCAAGAATTCCAACACTTAATGACGCTGTAATAGGTATAAAAGGGAACAATGCAATACATACCAAAGAAAACATAAGTATAGAGTATTTTAAATAAACATTTCTCATTGGATTTGAGCTCAAAATACTCTCGCCAAAAGTAAACATTTTTTTATGCGGTAAATCTGCATAAATATTGGAACCAGAAGTTGGAACAGAAAAATATGAATACACATAATTATGTAACCATTTTATACTAAACATTCTTCTAAATTTAAAAACAAAATGATTAAAAGAATCTCCCGGATAACGTATCGCCTGTTTTAAGAAAAATTTTATAAACAATTTTTCTTCTTCTTTTGTAGTTTTCTTTTTCAGATTAGAGGAGATGCTATGAAGAGAATATGTGAAATGATTTAGATCATCATTATATATATTTTCTATTATTCTTTTTTCCTGATCATTAAATTCATCTTTATGTTTATCTATGATATAATTAATGGAATTCGCTATCCCAAAAATAGCCCTGTTCCCGGAAGTATTTGTTCCGGATCCTGCCAATAAAGAAAAACAGACAACAACAATACCACAAATACTAAAAATTAGTGTTCGTTTGGCAGTTATGTTTTTTATCCATGAATACAATAGTACCGGTATAAAAAAAACCACATAGTCCATTCTAATCGTAATACTAAGAAGCAATATTAATACGCTTATTATAAACATTTTATTGTCTTTTATCAACCTGCTTCTGAAAAAGAGAACATACCCCAGTATCAAAAAAGACGTACAAATGAAATTACGCTCAACAATATAAGAAAACATTATAATATCCGCAGATAACAACGGAAAAAAGATCAGGAAATACTTAATAAGTTTTGCAATATTCGAGTGAAAATATTTTTCCAATATTTTATTATAATTCCAAACTATAATACATAATACCAGAAACATTGTAAATGTTCTTGAACTATAACCTATTAAATAAAATATATATTCAAAAATCATGTATGCATGTGAAAAAACCGAATTATGTGATATATCTATTACACTGGTTAATAAGCCATCCCATTCGCTGTAACCCGAATGTCTAAAAAGCAGCCAATTTCCAAATAAATACACCCCCAATCCAATAAACAATTTTCTATTTGTTTCCGCGCTTACAAAAACCTTGAGCAGATTAAATGGTGCAAAAAACAAAAATAGCGCAAATACAATGGTTGATAGCATCAACATCCTTATCAAACGTTTGTTATAATAATCAAATTTAGGTCTAATAGAACGTTTAAAATTTAAAGCCCTGTAATGGGGAATAGAAAGATCCTGATAATTTTCCGCAAAATATTGTGAGCGCTCAAAAGAAACATCATAAAGTTTCTCATCTATCGCCGATTTGTCATAAGTTACGGTACTATTGGTAGAATATGCGATATAAAACGGGAAAGTGGCGGCGACATCCCTATTAAGAAATCCTTTTTTATAATTGACTACAATTGATGACAAGAAAATTTCAATCTTTTGACCATTCTTTACAATTAGAATTTGTATATTTTTACGAGGTAACTCTACAAAATCATCTTCTGATAATATTAACTTATTTCCGGACAACCAGTAAATATGAATACCATTAATAATTGAAATGGTTCGAGTGGCTCCTGAATTATCCAAAATTTCTGTAAGAAAATCAATATCCTCTATTGTTTTATGATAATAAAAAGCGTTATTTTGTATTTTATGGGAAAGGGTTTTATTATACCCGCTTTTAATACCATAATATATATAACCATCCCCAATACTATTATCTACTGGAAATATATTTACCCACCCCTCTGCATACACCGGATTCCTCAAAACCACCCATATCCAGGAGAAAACCAGCAGGCAAAGAAAAATAAACACCTTGTTTTTCAGAGACATATTCTCAATTTTAACAACCAAACTGCGTAATGCATTCAACATATTGAAATTCTCCTTATTTGTTTGACATACACTATTTATCTTCTATGTAAGAATCAGGATATCGAATAATGCGGCCTTCTTTGGGAATCGCGAATATATTATAAACAACAACAAGAAAATTTCTTATCATTCTACCACGTTTTGTGAGGTAATATTTAACAATTCCACCGTCATCTCTTGCTGCTACAAAACCTGAGGACTCTTGTTCATAGACGTGTAGATCAAATCCGGCTTTTACAATTTGATTGGTTCTATCAAGCTCTCGTTCAAATTTCACTCTGTCTATACCTGCGGGATATTCATACAAAACACCTATGAATCTTGCTGAATAAGAACGCTCCAATATAACAGGTCCAATCACAATAAAGGCAAACGAAAGACTTGCCGCAGCAACCAAAGATAAAATAATATTCTCACGTTTTTCTTTCAAAAATTTTAAGCATAATATAACAACAAGGCCTAAAATAAATGCTGAAAAAGTTACAACAATACTTCTGTAAAACATTGGTCCGCTTGTCCATATTCTTTGTATTAACGCAAAAATCAATAAAAAATAAAATATAAAAGCAAGAATAGTTATAACATAAAATAATATCTTCTTATTATAATACATAAATATATTCCTTTATTTCACACTTTTTATATATCGATACAAACATACCGCAAAGAACGCAGCAACAAACACCTGCCCCGTCCCGAAAGATAAAATCGCGCCCAGCATACCAAAATTCTTCACAAGAACAATGCCGAGAGTAATAGTTAGAAGAACAGCTACCGCATACCCCACAAGAATGAGATTCTGCCGTCTGAAAGTTGTCAGTAGGTAATAAAAAAGCACCCCAACAGCATAGAAAAAACCGCTGAAAATAACCAATGATGTTTCTGTTTTATACGGGGTAACATCTACAGCAAAAACCATGCTTAGAATATTCATCGCAAAACTATGAACAACGACTGTTCCCACAAGCGTTAAACCAAGAATAAGGAATATCTGTCTTGCTATCATTTTATATAGTTTTTTATATTCTTTAGTATTCATACAGTCATAGAATAGTGGAATTATCGGTTTAAATATTATCGAGCTCAGATTATTAATGACCAGCATAGGCAAAAACACTATATTAAAATATCCGAGTGTCGTGGCATCCGAATACCCCTTGAGCAAATACCGCGACATATTGACCAGAAGTATGATAAAAAAAGCTGCTATGAATAAAGGAAAACATTCACCTATTAAGGCAGTAATTTCTTTCCTGTTAAAACTAACCTTTATTTCCGCGTACTTGAATGCCGGTTTTACCGTAACAAATATATTCACAAAAAAATATGCTATGTTCATAAGTACAAGCGCTACGGGTAAAGACTTAAATATCAACAAGACTACTCCAAAAACAATAAAAGAAAACGCAAATCCATAATACATAGATTTACCGGATAAGTCAATCCTGCGGTTTTGAAAAAACAGACTTTGAAACAATACGGAAACCGAGTACATAGCCATATACACACCTAATTGATAAATTAGAAACCTTTCCTCCTTTGAATTAGCCAATATACCCACAATGACAAGCAATGCCAACATCATCGCAGACGAAATTATTTTAACAGTGCAATACACGGAAAAGCTGTATTTATTCTCAAAATCGGTAGATTGGTATTTGTCCACCCCCAATATACCGATCTGGTATAAATTTTGCGCAATTCCCCATGCCACGCTAAAAACACCACCTGTTTCTATTCCGTTAATCCTTGTTACAAGCACCGACATCAGAACAGTACTTGCCGCAAATGTCATAATGCCAGCCGAGTTCCAAAAAATTGATTTCTTTAGCTGATCCAATAAAAACCACCATTTTACTTCTTCCTGCGAATCACTTCAAAAATATTCTTTACCATATCCTTAACAAATGGCGGAAGAAGATAATAACCTAACCCGAATACCTTATACAAAATCAACTTTCTCAATGGAAATATATTAACAGAATCGTTTTTTATATCCTTGTAAAACAGTTCGCGATTTTTAGGCCGGGAACTGGGTTTGCGTAATATAAGCTGTTCCCGAACAATAAAACCTAAATCAGATTCAACATATTCAAAATCATGGAGTACACTATTTATCAACTTTAACCCTTTATCATTATTTATTAATACTGTTGAAACACCCCTCTTGTCATAAAAATCAGGATGTATCTTTTTTATCCCCGGAAAATCTCCAAGGGTAATATCACCTACTCTATTGACGTTTGTATAATGACACCGATAACAGCTCTCACTATAGTTCTTTGTTGAAGCAAATGGATAAAAATAGGCGTCAGTAAGGCCAAGCCACGTCCTTGTCCTTGTCCTTGTCCTTGTCCTTGTCCTGAAATTATATCCATAATTATGTTTCTTTACCCTAAAATTATATGATAAAATTTTTTCGCCATATTGCTTCTCAAGCCAATTCTTATACCTCAGAAAAAACAATGGAGATGGAACTCCATGGCACAATAAATCAACAGTAAACAAATTATCATGCCCCCCCCCATCCAGATATGAATATAATCCGGCAACTTGACAGGGAAGGCCGGTATAAAGAACGGTTTTGTTTTCTTCCAAAAGTTTTTTTACTTCTGTGTAGCTGTTACCGTTATCACTTTGGATATATCTTGAACTTTGGAGTTTCGGTATATCGTTTATGCTGTCTATACGTATATGCCTGGCAACCAAATTATCGTCAAAAGCGCAGCCAAAAACAAAACCTCCATCAGAAAGGATCTGCCTGGCAATTCCCACGAAGGCGCCACCGGACGCACTTTCTTTCAACAGCGCATCATCTTTTAAACGCATCGCCAATGTCTTGATAACAGAATTGCTTTTATATTCTTTGAGTTTATTCTGGGGACACTTACTCACACATAAACTACAGTTAGTACAAGTAGTTTCGTTAATTCGGGGAACAATAAAACCTTCACTATCATCACCCATTGAGATACTGTTATTGGGACAAATTTGTCTACAGGCCTGACAACCTGTGCAATATTCTGTTATCTTGTTTACCATGAACTATAATTCCTTAAAGCTCTATCATTGCCTTCAGATGCACAAATGATGCTTTTCGCTCTACCTCAACCTGCTTGTTTATCCTTTCCCAATCAATCGGTTCATCGACAACCTTCATTCTCCAATCGCTAATCAATCTATTCTGCAATGAAAACTGATCTAAAAGAGAAGCTATTCTTGAACCCGAATTGGTAGCTTTTCCAATATATGAATAAAATTGCTTGTTAAAAATAATCGACAGTACTGTTGCATGGAATGAATCTCCTATTACATATTCTGCATTTTTAATATACCACAGCCAATTCCCAATAGAGATATATGGTTTTCTGATACATTTAATCTGTTTCCAAAGTGGAAATGGATTATAAATAATATTCAAAGATTTTATCTTTGCAAAATGTTTTACATACTTTACAAATTCCATATCATCGGCAGCTTGATAAACAAATATAAATTTTCCATAATTTCCCCTTGGTTCTTCAATAACATCAGACCATCCTTCTTTGGTAAGCAAAAATACAGGATCTAGTACGCAGTTTACTTTCATTGTTGTACAGTTTTCTATCAAATCTTTCGTATGCTTATTTCGTGTTGTGATACATCCAAAATCGTTGAGCATTTTAATCACAAAATCACGCCTTTTTGAATTTATCGCAACTTCCGGTATACAGGCAGCGTAGGCAAGCTTTTTATTCTTATCAGCAATAAATGGCAACCAATAAGTTTCATCAAAATACATATTACTCGTACCCCAACATACATCACTGCCTATAATTATTTTATCATAAATGGTTGATATTTCTTTAATTGTTCTTTCGTTATAGCTCGCATTTGAAGCGTTAATATATTTCCTAAATTCATCAAATTTTTTTTGAGCGGGAAAATAGTGCAATAGCCTCTTTCCAAGATTTTTAATATAATAAACCGGTCCCAATTTTCTAAGAACAGAAAAACTCCATGGAAAGCGGTGAGCTTCTTTGGTATATTTAATACCTTCAACTTCAAAATTAGGGAAAATCTTATATATTGCTTTTTCCAGAGAGTATGTTAGAAGCACGGCCCCAAAATTATTGCTCGTCCAAAAATTTAAGATACCTATTTTCAAAACATTTCTCCTTATCGTGTTCTTCTTTTACAAAAAAATCTAAAACCGTTCCACCACAAACACCGCCGCGCCTGTTTTTTGTGCCGCTTCTATTCCAGGTACAGAATCCTCAAATATAATCGTGTCTTTTTTATCAACCCCAAAATAGTCAATCGCCTTCATAAATCCTTCCGGATCAGGCTTTGAGCGGGTAATGTCCTCATGCGCCAGTATCAAATCAAAATCATTTTCCCGGTTAAAATACAGTAACAGATCCAGACAATTTTTCCTGGACGCCGTTGTAACAACGGCGGTATAATACAGATTCCGCAGGGCTTCAGCAATGGCAAAGAGATGACCGTTTATCCTTGCCTTATCCAGGTGCTTTTGATAATAAATCATTTTCTTCTCATGAACAGATTCTATTGCCTCAAGGTTATTCCCCATTATCCCCGGCAAGAAGTCTTTGTAATGCAAGCCGTTACAGGATGTGCAATAATAATCATATTCTATCGAATATCCATATTCTTTTAACGCTTCACTATAGGCTGCAAAGTTTACCATTCTTGTATCAAAAAGCGTACCGTCAAAATCAAATATAGCCAGCTTTGTTTTTTCATCCATTGTTTTCTCCGTAACGGGAAACAACGTAGTTTAATACAATGATAAACGCCGCATAAAAAATCATTGCATTACGCTTTAGGGTTCTGATCTTATAAGGCAGCAGCCTTAGCCAATGCACCATTTCATGAAAATAAATACTTCGTACTTCGTTGAAGGTGAAATGTTCATTCAGATAGCTTGTGTAATAATCCAAAAGCATCTTATACGAATAAGATTGCTGGTGCATAAAACTGATGGTATTATCTATTACTTTTACTTCTTTTATCTTCATAAAAAACTCATAGTTTCCATGAAGCGATTGCAGCAATTTTGCGTAATCAATAAAAGGGGTCTCATGTATATTTCCGGTATTTGGGTCAATTAAATAATAACCATCCTTTTGATCATTATACACACATACTATATTTTCTATAGTCATGTCCCCATGAATAACGGAAGTCGCATCATCCTTAAAAACATCCTTCAAAAAACCAGCAGAAATATATTTTCTTAAAGCGGGCAGGTTCCTGTATTCGGTTCCATTTATGATGATGTTCTCATAGTGAAGAATATCCTTCAATTCCTTTGCACCGGACACTATATCAATGTTCTTAACTACTTTCTCGGCAATATACCGATCTATTTCTTCGGGAGAACTCGATCCGGTATGCCGGGTGTGAATAGTACGGACAAGAGATTCAAGAACAGAATACAAAATTAGCCTGCTTTTTTCAACCGGCTCCGAGTGAATATAATTGAAAAAACCGATAGAACCCGGCTCGTAAGCCATATCATAACAGCAGTAATGGGCATTGACGTCTTTTTTGGTAATAACCGGCAGGGGAAGTATTGAAGCATAGGCTTCAAGCCACGCTATCTGCTCCGCGAGTTTATCCGAATCGGCGCCAATGACATATTTCCGGTAAAACAAGGCCTGGTCGTTTGAACACAACAATGTCGTGGCTGTTGATCCTGCTGAAAGGTCACTCACAACATTTACATCCCGGGTCAGTTCAAGGTAGTTCCTGAAAAAATCACGCTGGTTCCCTTCGAAATAAGCCTCAAGAAACACGCGCTTGTCCTGCTCGTTTATATGGGGCAGCAGGTTTCCCGGTTTCTCAACCGCTTCCAACTTTCCTTTGGGAATCAAAAACGAGAGTATCAGTAAAATCCCCATACTCGCCGCACTATAGAGATAATTTGGAATATTTATGTGATACAAGGTCTCTACAGAAAGACGCCGGGAAATCGTTTCAAAATACCGCCCCGCCCCTCCTTCAATATACATAAACAACCGGAATGAAAGAAGAACAAAAAACCAGTTTCCCGCCGTATAGACAAGCAGAGCGCCCTTATTAATACTCCTGAAAATATCCTTAAACCCGCTGATAAACCCCCAGAAAAATACCAGTATATTCATTTCAATCCGGGTATTAAAAACCGATGCAATACTTTTGCTCAGTTTTTTTACCCGCTTGTTTTGAATGTACGCGATACCTGCCGCCAGTATCAGGAACAGGGACAGCGCAAAATAAAACAGCATTGAAACAATCACAGTTTTCGAAAAACTGCCGATAATACACAACGCCAGAAATATAAACCCAACAACAACTATATCAAGATACCGGTCAATCACCACGGTTGCCAGTGCAAAGGGCACGCCGTTTTTCATCTTCCTTCCGGCAACATAAGCGCGCGCCAATTCGCCGGCGCGAAAGGGTATAAATAAGTTAAAAAAATTCCCGCACGCTATTGCCCGGAGTAAGGTGCGCGTATCAGCAGGTTCGTATACCCTGATAAACTGCCGCCACCGCATCATTTTGCAGAGAGTCCCGCAGGTACCGCACAAAAGCGCAAGCGCAACATAAAGCGCCGTCATCCCGCCCTCTGAAACACTGCGGCTTCCGATTTTAACGCTTCAGCGTATTCCAGCGGAGTTCCAAACGCAAGATGTGTCTGTACCTTAAATCCTTTTGTCTTGCCGCCCAACAAGGTAAGGCTGTTGTACACACCGCTTACAAAATATTCCTGATAAGCGCATCGCTGCAAATAGTCATCCGATGCTTTGACAAAAATGTCTTTATTTCTAAAATAATACGCCCCGCAAATAGCCTCATCACTGACCACTTTTTTCTCCACCGTTTGAATAACATAACCGTCATCGCCGTATTTGAGGTAGCTGAACTTGGGGTCATTCGACTTAAAGGTGAGAAGCGCGCCGTCAAGAATGGAATAATCCCCCGTATTGCAATATTCATAAAATTCCGGCGCGTAAAACAGATGGTCACAGTCGTTAAACACAACAGGATAGTCATTATCTATCGCCTTAACCCCTTCACGGCAGGTAAGAACCGCGCCGTTCAGCACGTCTTCCAAATACACAAATTGCGCTTGCGGGTAATAAATACGGATAGCGGCATCAATGCCAAACTTATCCGCATGTTCTTTCAGTACCACAAAAACAAGGGATGCGGCTTCAGTGTATTGCAATATTGATTGGGTTGACCAGTAGAAAAACGGCTTACCCTTCAGGTCAATCAGCGGTTTGGGGGTTGCAATGCCGTCCTTTGAGAACCGCTCTCCCCTCCCGCCCATGGGCATGATGAGGTTAATCATCCGTACCTGCGCCTTTCTCAAACACAACGTCATAGGTATATGTCATATCTGAATATGTATTCGCCTTTATTGAAAACAATTTTTTTCTCCCAAAGGCATACCGGAACATCAATCCGGCTATTTCCATTGACTGGCTAAATAGTTTTGCGTTGCTTGTCTGATCTTCTTCCTTCCATGTAAGCGGAAATTCCTTAAACAGGGACTTTACATATATCCCATACAAAAGCAGGTAAACATTAAAAGTTAAATTGTTCGGAAAATACAAATAAAACCTGCTTTTCAAGTAACCCACCTGATACATATTTAGACCTGACCCGAGGTCGCTTATTTTCCGTCTGACCGCAATTGATACCAGTGTATTAAAAACCCGGTTTCCAAAAATTCTGAATCGTGAATAATTTATGAGCCTTGAGTCTTTATGAAACCTCGATCCCAGAAACGAATCATATTTTTTATATTCCCCGTTTTCAAGAAACGGCAGAATATCATGAATATCCCCTTGGTCGTCACCATGCAAAACGATGACGTAATCAAAGTTATTATCGATCGCATAATTAAACGCAACTTTGTGGGAACCTCCCAGATAAACATTTTCCCTGTTCTTTACTATGGTAATTTTTACCGCAACCTGTTCTGCCGCCCGAGATGCGGCATAAATACTCCGATCCTTGCTGCCATTATCAATAATCAGAATCTCGGAAATATATTTTTGCTTTTCTGATAAAAAAGCTATTTTTGCCAACACACGGGGAATCTGTTTTTCGCAGTTATACATCGGTATAAAGACAAGAATTTTATCCATAAGATCTCTCCACTACCCAACCTTAGAAACAATATACGCCCTGGAACCGCCGCCATACTCCAGGAAAACCCTGACTTCTATATGCGTATACTCTATGAACTCCCTAAAAGCCCGCGACTCGCCGGCATCAGGATTTCCCCGGTAACTCATTCGGTCATCAAGAATAATAATCGTTCCTTCTTGAACCACGGACCGGCAAAACAAAAACGCATCTTTCGCGGCGGTATAGGTATCGCAGTCAATAAGAATTATCCGCGCTTTCTTAATACCAAGCGCTTCAGGCCCGCCCTTCAGCGATTCATTGAAAAAGCCTTTTATCAACTCCGCCTTAAATTTTTTTCTGAAAGGCTTTACCCGTTTGTCTACTTTGGCAAGACTCGTTTCAAAATTATCGGCGACAAAGAAGGGGTGGCCA
This sequence comes from Spirochaetia bacterium, assembly GCA_025997895.1. Classification (GTDB taxonomy): domain Bacteria; phylum Spirochaetota; class Spirochaetia; order Treponematales; family Breznakiellaceae; genus WQXQ01. Next base: position 1,143 of record BNVF01000073.1, on the reverse strand, counting down.
TCGCCTTCTAAAAGTTCCCCAAATCCGCCGAAGGAATCAAACCCAAAGAAGCGGGTATATCCCCCCCCCGTTGGATGGGTAATAGTGCAGGTTTTTCCGGTGGCTCCGTAACGCGTGGCAGAACGACGAACCGGTATACACGCCGAATTCAAGGTAATCACCTTGAATGTCCTCCATGGCCGTATACCAAAAGGCCTTGGAAATAACCACATATTTTTCCAGATTGCATACTATCGCGCCGTTTATCGACGAAATGAACGCAGACGCGATATCCTGCAAAAAATCCAGCTTAACCAGAAATCCAAAATTGCTCGCCATTTATGGGCTCCTTATTGGACTTATTCGGCAACTCGGTTAGTTGTCGAACAAGTCATTTTTTGATTCAAAATATGGCTATTCGCCTCTTCTGCAGGGTTAAATACATCTTAAGCGCATAATACGGAAAAAAGAAATAAGACCGTAAAAGTACTCCCAAACCTCGCTTGGGAATTGGATTATTATACACCATGCAGAAGGTCTTATATATATACCAGGGGAAAAGAAAACAGGAACGCAAGGCGGAAATAAACAGGCCGTCTTTTAAACCACTATCATAGGTTAAGGTTTGGATTCTTTTTAGTTCCTGATTTTCTGTTACAAGTTCGATCTTAATCTGCTCCTGTTCGGCAAGCTGCCGCCCTAAATCCTCAGCTTCAGCTTTAAAACCTGTCTTAATCTGCTCCTGTTCGAGGAGCTGCTGTCTGAAATCCTCAATTTCAGCTTTAAGGCCTGTCTTAATGTGCTCTTGCTCCACCAACTGCTGCTTGAAATTCTCAGTTTCGGTTTTCAATCCGGCGTTCTCGGCCGCTAATCTGTCACATTCAGCCTTAATCCGCCCATATTCTGAATTAAGTCTCTCATGTTCCGTATTAAGCCTCTCATGCTCTGCATTAAACCTGTCTACAGAAAAATACAGTTCCTGATCATGTTTTTTAAGGGCATAGAACCGGAGGACGTCATCTCTGTATAATTTTTCAGCTAGGGCTGTATTATAATCAATATCTTCAAGCATTAACACCCCAGTTTTAAAAACTTCCTGATATATATCTCCCGTTCCATTCCAGAGCGCATAATTGGTATAAGTCAAGGTCATCCAGGAAAAAA
>BNVF01000072.1 GCA_025997895.1 Spirochaetia bacterium | reverse complement strand
TCTGAGGGAACCGTATGTTTTTGGATTTTTAGGTGTCCGGGAGCAAAAACCGATTCTTGAAAAGGATTTGGAAAAAAGGCTCATCCGCCATATCGAGGATTTCCTTTTGGAATTGGGGCGTGGTTTTATGTTTGTAGGCAGCCAGCAACGGGTCACATTAGGGAATACACATTATTACGTTGATATGGTTTTTTACAACAAAATTCTGAAAGCGTATGTACTGATTGACTTGAAAATGGGGCATTTAAAGCCGGAAGACATCGGACAGATGAACATGTATCTGAATTACTACAATACCGAAGTCAATGATAAAGACGACCAAAAACCAATCGGCATTGTTCTTTGTGCAGATAAACATGATGTTATGGCGGAATATGCACTTGGCGGATTGGAAAACACTATATTTGCCTCGCGTTATGTCTATTATATACCGGACAAAGAACAGTTAATTAACGAAGTGAAATCATTGCTTGAACAAGATACGGAAGACCAGAGCGCAGATTGATGAAGTGGAGATTGCGGGTAATTGAAATATTCCCTAATTCCAGGATTGTCTCCGCACTGCGAAGACAATTAAGCTGGACAAGCATTAAGACTATTATATACATAGAAGAACCCTTAAAAAGAGATTTTTATATAGAAATGGCCAAGATGGAACATTGGAGCACCCGAATTTTACAGGGCCGGATCGATTCCATGTTATTTGAACATACTGCTGTCAGTAAAAAACCCGATGACGTAATTAAAAACGATCTGGAACAACTTAAAAACGAAGGAAAGCTGACACCCGATTTAGTTTTTCGTGACCCATACCTTTTGGATTATTTGGGATTACAAGACGTCTATTCCGAAAAAGATCTTGAATCGGCCATTTTGGCTGAGCTGACTAAATTCATCATCGAATTTGGTTCCGACTTTGCATTTATGGCCCGGCAAAAGCGGATCACCGTAGATAACGAAGATTATTATATCGACCTTTTGTTTTACCATCGGCGGCTTAAATGTCTTGTTGCGATAGACCTAAAATTGGGTAAATTTAAAGCGGCCTATAAGGGGCAAATGGAACTGTATCTACGGTGGCTTGAAAAGTATGAGATGCAGAATGGCGAAAATCCGCCCATCGGCCTTATTCTTTGTTCCGGTAAAAATCAGGAACATGTTGAACTCATGCAGCTTGAAAAAAGCAACATCAAGGTTGCCGATTATCTGACCAAGCTCCCCGATATGAAGCTGTTAGAAGACAAGCTGCGCCAGTCAATTGAGCGGGCAAAAATTCGTCTGAGTAAAGATTGCCGACTGAGGAAATCGTCGTGGTGGAGGGGAAAGCATGAAAAAAATGACTGCTATAGAATTACATACCGAAAAAAAAGTATTCTCAAATATTGCGCTTATCATTGAAAAGCGAAAGTTTAATGCTGCTTCGTCTGCCAACAGCCAAGTGATTACCATGTTTTGGGAAATAGGAAAATATATCAACTTGGATATTTTGGCGGATTCCCGTGCTGATTATGGCAAAAAGATTTTGTCGACAGTGTCGACAAAATTGGTTTCAGTATACGGGAAGTCTTTTGTAGAAGCCAATTTATATAGGATGAAACGCTTTGCCGCGGTATTTCCCGATATAGATACCATTGCCGATTTTACTCCCTTTCTAAGTTGGTCGCATTTTTGCGAAAATATGAGGATTAAAGACGAACAAGCGCGGTTGTTCTATGCCAGAGATGCAGTAGAAAAGCAATCAGGTATCAGGGAACTGCGCCATACCATTGCCCGAAAGGCATTTGAAAGAACCGAAATTGCCAATACGCAACTTACCCCTCAATCGCTTGTTCCGTTTAATGTGTTCAAAGACCCTTATCTGTTGGATGTTTTGGATTTGAAAGATAATTTCCTTGAAAGCGATTTGGAAAATGCCATTTTGCTCGAATTGGAAAAATTTATTCTCGAATTTGGAAATGGCTTTGCCTTTATGGAACGGCAAAAAAGAATCATTATTGATGGAGATGATTTTAAAATTGACTTGCTGTTTTTTAACAGAACCTTACGCCGATTGGTGGCTGTCGAACTTAAAACCGGCAGATTTAAGCCGCAGTATAAAGGTCAAATGGAACTCTATCTGAAATGGCTCGACCATTACGAGCGAAAGGAAGGTGAAAACGCACCTATTGGACTTATTCTTTGTACCGAAGCCAGTCGTGACCAAATCGAACTACTCGAAATGGATAAAGCAGGTATAGCCGTTGCGGAATTTTGGACTAATCTTCCACCAAAAGTTGAATTTGAAAAACTGCTCAAAAATATATTGGAAGAAGCCAATGAACGTATAGAAAGGCGGAAATATCTGCTCGGCAATACTATTATTTCCAGGCAGATAGACACGAAGGAAAAACCATGAGTGGGCTTGCGATGCAGATTGACAAGATGGTGTATCAGCTTTACGGGCAATCGGTGGAGGAAGTGCGAGTGGTGGAGGGGAAACAATGAACGATATAAAACCTCTCAACACCCTTGTCACGCAAATTAAAGCTCTGATGACACAGGCGAGGGCCGCTGTAGCACAAGAGGTCAACGCATACAACCTAAAAACGTATTGGGAAATAGGGCGTATCATCGTAGAATATGAACAGAAGGGTAATGTCAAAGCACAATATGGGACTCAATTACTCAAAGACCTGTCGAAACGCCTAACACAAGAACTCGGCACAGGGTTTTCCCGTTCAAGCCTACAAAACATGCGTAATTTTTACCTTGCTTACCCAATTTGCCAAACAGTGTCTGGCAAATTGTCATGGTCGCATTACTGTGAACTTTTGATAATATCCGATAAGGACAAGCGGGCTTTTTACGAGCAGGAATGTCAGAATGCTTCATGGTCGGTTAGGGAACTAAAACGGCAAATAGAAACATCTTTGTTTGAACGCTTACTTCTGTCCGATGGGAGTACAAATAAAGAAACTGTTCTTGCACTCTCACGGGAAGGCATTACGATGAGCAAGCCAGAGGATATTCTGAGGGAACCGTATGTTTTTGGATTTTTAGGTGTCCGGGAGCAAAAACCGATTCTTGAAAAGGATTTGGAAAAAAGGCTCATCCGCCATATCGAGGATTTCCTTTTGGAATTGGGGCGTGGTTTTTTACATGCCGGACAAAGAACAGTTAATTAACGAAGTGAAATCATTGCTTGAACAAGATACGGAAGACCAGAGCGCAGATTGATGAGGTGGAGATTGCGGGTAATTGAAATATTCCCTAATTCCAGGATTATCTCCACACTGCGGAGACAATTAGGCTGGACAAGCATTAAGACTATTATATACATAGGGCAAAAGCGGATCACTGTAGATAACGAAGATTATTATATCGACCTTTTGTTTTACCATCGGCGGCTTAAATGTCTTGTTGCGATAGACCTAAAATTGGGTAAATTTAAAGCGGCCTATAAGGGGCAAATGGAAAATGCCATTTTACTTGAATTGGAGAAATTTATCATTGAATTTGGAAATGGCTTTATCCTTATGGAACGGCAAAAAAGAATCATTATTGGGAGTATTCAATGAACACCACCAGCATTAAAAAATTATTATCCCAAGGTGAATGTCCATTCGCAGACCGGGGCATTTATCTCAATACCGCTGCCCATTAGCTATACAAGAACTGTGGGGAGCTGATCGTACTAAGTCCACTCCAGGCCGCGCAACCTTCACGATCATCGTAGTCCGGTGGTGGTTTATGGACGGCCTATATTATCCCTCCCCCTCGCCGCCGGGCTTCCCCCACTAAAGCGGGCTGCGTCCGCGAAATTTGTTGGGTTTGCTCTCTCTACTCCGCTGCGCTCCGTTCCGGTCGCAGACCCTTCATAAACAGCTCATTTGTTACTGCCGAAAATCTCATTTTCTCTTCCGCAGCCTTTCTAATTTCTTCTGTAACATCAATTTTAGCAAGGTCGTTAAAAGTTTTTCGGGCATAAGGTGAGTCATCGTACCTGATTAGCTATTTTCGGAAAATCATCGTATTGTCCGGATTAAATGATCAGGGCTTCCTGAATATGATCGATGGTTACTGTTTCGGTGGCTTCTGATATTGACAAAACACTCAGATTTCCCTAGACTAACATAGTCAAAGCTTTCCTTTAGAAAAGCAGTTTTCCCTACGGGAAAGTTTGCGGGAAAGTTTTATTGATGGTTTTTAGGCAGCTTTCCGCGTATAACCTACGTAAAAGACTCCACACATTATTATTTTTCTCAATCTTAAGGAGGCTTTTATGGAAAAAGCACAGCAGGGCAACAACTATCTTCTTACGGAACCGGTGAAAAAGCTTTTACCGAAGTTCATTGTTCCGTGCGTCATTTCATTGATCATCTCGTGTCTTTACAACATCGTTGATCAAATCTTTATTGGCAATAGTTATCTGGGCTATTTGGGCAACGCAGCAACGGGCATTATCTTCCCCATTACCGTAGTCGGTTGGGCCTTGTCGCTGTTATTCGGCGATGGCGCGGCGGCGTATTTAAGTTTGGCGCAAGGAAGCGTGTCCGTAAACGGCCTTAATACAAAAGACCTTGGTAAAACAATCGCCAACAGTATTTTGTTTTCGTTCCTGACGGGTGCCGTGCTGATAGTTATAAGTTATATGGCGGGAGACACAATACTCTACTCCCTTGGCGCTACAGACGCGACAATCAAATTAACCCGCGATTACGGCGGTATCATTTTTATTATGATCCCGCTGGCGCTGGCGCAAAACACCATGGCGGGCATTATACGTGCCGATGGCAGCCCCCGTTACGCTATGATGGCAATGGCGGTGGGTGCGGTGCTGAACATTATCTTAGACCCCCTCACGATTTTTGTGTTGGGCTGGGGTATTAAAGGTGCGGCTTACGCGACAATTTTCGGGCAGTTTGTGAGTTTTGTTATATGCGCGGTTTATCTTCGGAAAAGCAAAATGTTTCGCCTGCGCGCCACCGATTTTATTCCAAGTTTGAAGTCGGTCTCCCGCGTTTTGCCCCTGGGCGGATCAAGTTTTCTCACGCAGATTGCTATTGTCATTGTTACCGTGGTAAATAACAAACTTCTCGTATCTTACGGTGCGCTCTCCGAATACGGCGCGGATATTCCGCTTGCCGCGTTTGTTGTCATTATGAAACTGTTCCAGATCATTATTAATATCGCCATCGGTATTGCGGCGGGAGCGCAGCCGGTTATCGGTTTTAACTACGGCGCGAAACGCTATGACCGTGTGCGCGAGGCGTTTAAATACGTGATGTTTTGGACAATCACCACAAGCACGATAGCGACAATCTTATTTGAGGTATTCCCCGGCGCCTGTATTGCGCTTTTTGGAAGTGACGGTGAACTTTACACAAGTTTTGCGATTCGGTGTGTGCGCATTTACCTTGCGCTTATTATATTTACCTGCGTTCAAAAAGCTTGCGCTATTTTTCTGCAATCAATCGGCAAAGCAAGCGCGGCAATCCCGCTTTCCATGATTCGGGATGTTGTCTTTTTGATTATATTCACCTTTGCGCTTCCTGCGTATTTTGGTGTTACCGGAATATTTTGGGCCGCGCCGCATGCGGATATTTTAGCCATGCTTATTACGGTTATTGTAGTAATGCGCGTGTGGAAGGGCATAGGCAAGGCACACATAAGTAAAACGGAAGCAACAGAAACTGCGGAAGTTATCACTCAAGCGGCACTGCGTCCGTCCCGTCCGGGTGTTATTATCACCATTGCCCGCGAACACGGTTCAGACGGTCGTCTCGCGGGTCAACTGGTCGCCGAAAAACTGGGAATTCCCTGTTATTATAAAGAGATGACTTCCCTTGCGGGAGAGGAGAGCGGCCTTGCGGCGGAGTTTATTTCCAGTATCAACGCCGCTTCTCCCGCCGGTGTCCGCGATATGTATCTGGATACGGATGTCGTCAGGCAGGCGATTATCGCGCAGGGAAAAGCAATTCAAAAAATTGCTGATGCGGGTTCTTGCGTGATTGTGGGACGCGCCGCCGATTATGTGTTAAAGGGCAATGAAAATCTGGTTCGTGTATTTATTCACGCACCGGAAGAACACCGCATCAAAGAGGTGATGAAGGTTTACGGCGTCACTGAAGATGAGGCACGGAAACAAACCCATGCGCAAAACGCCGCCCGTGCCGCATATCATAAACACCTATCCGGCAACGTTTGGGGCGATTCCCGCCAATACGAATTGTGCATCGACAGTTCAAGAGGCGCGGAAAACACCGCCAATGCCATTTGTGAGTATGTGAAGCATTGTGGAAAACGAAGCTCTGATCGGCCTATGGTTTTTTAATTAGAAATACTATCCAGAGGGGAACCTTCGTGCTTCGCACTCGGTGGAGGTTCCAGAGGGGAACCTTCGTGCTTCGCACTCGGTGGAGGTTCCAGAGGGGAACCTTCGTGCTTCGCACTCGGTGGAGGTTCCAGAGGGGAACCTTCGTGCATTGCGTTGTTGCATATCGGGGAAAAGATGGTATAATAATCATAACTCCGATTCCGCTGGGCTAAGGTACCCGCTATGCGCGGCGGAACGATAGGGTGTGCCCGGAAACGGGTATGCCTTCCATTCTTGAAAAGGAGCATATCATGAAGAATGCCCAACGTGTTTTCTGTGCGGTCGTAGCCGTGGCTTTTTTGCTGCCCGGCTATCTGGTCTTTGCCGGTGGTAAAAAGGACACTGCGCCCACAAGCGCCCCTGCCGCCGAGACGCCCAAAACGTCGGTTCCCATTAAAGGGACTATCCGGCTTTCTACCACTACCAGTACCCAGGATTCAGGCCTGTTGGACTATATCCTCCCGGTATTTACCGCCGAGACAGGCTGGAAGGTGGATGTCATCTCGGTAGGGACCGGGGCGGCGCTGAAAATGGGCGAAGATGGCGAGGCGGACGTGCTGCTCGTCCACGCCAAGGCCCAGGAAGAGACATTTGTGGCGGCCGGCCACGGTCTCAAGCGCTTCGACGTGATGTATAACGATTTTATTGTCGTCGGCCCGTCTGCTCCTCTTGCGCATAACGGTGATGTAAACGGAACCTTCAAGGCCATCGCAGACCGGAACCTGCCCTTTGTGTCCAGGGGCGACAAATCGGGAACCCATACCATGGAACTCAATTTATGGAAAGCCGCCGGAGTTGATCCGGCCAAACTGGGCAAGTACACCTCTGCCGGACAGGGCATGGGTGCGACATTGCAGATGGCAAGCGAGTTACTGGCCTATACCCTCGCCGACCGGGCGACCTGGCTCAAACAGAAGGGTAGCGCCCTGACTATCGTCTGCGAGAAGGGCTCCGAGCTGCTCAACTTCTACGGCGTCATCGCGGTTAACCCGGCCAAGAACAGCCAGATTAACGCCCAGGGAGCGCAGGACTTTATCAACTGGATACGCTCCCCCGCCACACAAACGCTGATCGGCGGGTATGGTGTGGCCGAGTTCGGCGGCTCTCTCTTTACACCTAACGTACAGGTAAATCAGTAGCCAAAATCGTGAGCTTTTCCCTTGCGTTTAGCGCCGCAATCCATACCCTTTGCGATGAGACCCTTGGGATTATCGGCGTTACCCTGCGCATGGCCTTTGTCTCTACCGCAGTTGGTTCCGCCCTGGGCATTGTCCTGGGGCTGCTGCTGGAAAAGGCGGAGTTTCCCGGCAAGCGGGCGGTGGTGCGTCTCTGCCGTACCCTGATGGGGACGCCCCCGGTGGTGGTAGGCCTGGTGGTGTACCTCCTGCTCATGCGCCGGGGGCCGCTGGGCTTTCTGGGACTGCTTTTTACAGTGCCGGGCATGGTCATCGCCCAGACGCTTATCATCACCCCCATTGTCTGCGGCATGGTCTACTCCTATGCTTGCCGCTTTGCCCCGCAGATCCGGGCATTTGCCAAAATCATGGGCGCTAATGCCGCCCAGACCAGGATACTCATGATCCGTGAGATGAGCAGCGAGATTTACTTTGTGGTGATCACCGGCTTTGGCAGGGCCATCAGCGAAGTGGGCTCGGTGATGATCGTAGGCGGCAACATCCAGCACAAGACCCGCACTATGACCACCGCCATTTCGCTGATGCGGAATATGGGTAGCTACGGCGAGGCTATTACACTGGGGATACTGCTGCTGATAATCGCCTTTCTGCTCCAGTCTTTTTCTGACTTTTTACGGAAGGAGTCGATGGAGATGGAAAACTTTTAATGATAGACATCGTTAATCTTGAAAAGAAATTTGGCCGCCCGGCGTCTACGGGCGCTTTCTCGCTCAGGATTGAAAATATGCGCATAACAACGGCGGGCATCTACGGCATTATCGGCCCCAACGGATGCGGCAAGACCACCGTTGCCAAGCTGATAAGCGGCGTTCTGTCCCCGGATAGCGGCAAGATTGCCACTTGCTTTACAAGCGAAGAGATTACACTAGTTCCGCAAAAGTCATATATGATGGACGATACGGTGTACAATAACCTTGTCTACCCGCTGCGGCTGCGAGGTATTACCCCTGATAAAGATTTATGTAACGAATGGCTGGCAATGGCAGGTCTTGCTGAACAGCGGGGACAGCGCGCAAGGGGCCTTTCCGCCGGAGAGCGGCAAAAGCTGGCTATGTTACGCGCCATGATATTCAATCCAAAACTCATCATTCTTGACGAGGCCATGACCGATCTGGATATCGACAGCCTTGACCTGTTTGAAGAGATGGTTCTTGAACGGCAGAAACGGGAACCCATCGTCTGGATCATCATCAGCCACCAGCTTGCCCATATCAGGCGGCTCTGCGATTATCTGTTCTTCATGGCCGCAGGGCGGTTTGAAGCCGACGGCCCCGCTGAAGAACTGCTTGTCTCGCCCAATCCGCTGATGCGCCGTTATCTGAAACATGAGGTTCTGGAAACTGTGGGAATGGTAAAATAATGAAACTCCTGACGGTGGATACCATAGAAGAAGCCCGGCAAAAATTACTGGACTGTGTGAAGGGCCGGAAGCTTCCGGTTGAGTACATGGCGGTAACACAGGCTCTGGGCCGTGTCCTGGCGGAGGACATAACCACGCCTGCAGACATTCCCGCTTTCCGCCGCTCCACTGTTGACGGCTATGCGGTTATTTCCACCGACACCGCCGGGGCGGGCGAATCCCTGCCGGTGTTTTTGAGTCTCGCCGGTTCTGTGGAAATGGGCAGGGTGGCGGATTTTTCTCTGCGCCGGGGCCAATGTGCCTATGTGCCTACCGGCGGCATGATCCCCGGCAGTGCGGACGCGGTGGTAATGGTAGAACACAGCGAACCCTTTGACGAAAAGAGCGTGGCCATTTACGAGCCTGCGGCAGTGGGCAGCCACATTGCCCGGGTCGGCGAGGACGTCCGGCGCGGTTCGTCGCTGCTGCGCCGGGGCACAAAGATACGTTCCCCTGAAGCGGGCGCCCTTGCCGCAGCGGGTATTGTCGAAGTGGCGGTTTACGCGCCGTTAAACCTTACCATTCTATCCACCGGCGACGAACTGGTTCCGCCTGCCGCTAGCCCCCGCCCCGGTGAGACCCGTGACATCAACACCTGGGCCCTTGCCGCCCTTGCCGCGCAGAGCGGTTACCGCATTATCGCGTCACACATCCTGAAAGACGATTGTGCCGCGCTGGAAGCGGCGGTCCGGAAGGCCATGCAAACCAGCGATATAGTGGCCCTTTCCGGCGGCAGTTCCCAGGGCGCCAAGGACATGACCGCCGAGGTCTTTTCCCGGGTCGCGCAGCCCGGCGTGCTCTGCCACGGCCTGGCGATCAAGCCCGGCAAGCCCACTATCCTTGCTTTTGATCAGGCGAGTGGTGTCGTGTTGGCGGGTCTCCCGGGGCACCCGGTGTCGGCGCTGATGGTGTTCAGGGTTCTGCTCTCATGGCTTACCATTACCCTCACCGGTCAAATGGAACCTTTTCCTGTCCCCGCGAAGATGGTCTGTAACCTTGCAGGTTCGCCGGGCCGGGCAGTATATCAGCCGGTGGCGTTGGTCCGTTCCGGGGATGGCTACCTCGCCGAGCCCCTGTTCGGCAAGTCGGGGATGATGAGCACCCTCACCGGCGCGGACGGTTACGTGATTATCGATCTAAACAAAGAAGGATTACAAAAGGGCGAAGAGGTGTGGGTACACCTTTGGAGAGAATAATGGCAAAACGGAATCTGTATTTAAGCAATGTGCCGGTAGAAGAGGCCCTCGCAAAATACATTGCAGCGCTGGAAGGGCATCTGGTACCTCGTTACGGGACAATACCTGTGACGGAGGCGCTTGATCGCGTAACGGCGCGGGCGGTGTATGCCCGCTGCTGTTCGCCGCTGTTTAATGCCGCCGCTATGGACGGTATTGCGGTCATTGCCACTGCCACAGCGGGCGCCGCCGAGACCACGCCCATCACCCTTGAGCGGGGCAAAGACTTCAAGGTAGTGGACACCGGCGACCCCATTTACCCGCCCTTTGATGCGGTTATCATGGCCGAAGACACTGTTGAAATAGATGATACTGCCGTACAAATTCGCGCGGCAGCAATAAGCTGGCAGCACATTCGTCCCATCGGAGAAGATGTCGTTGCTGGCGAGATGATTCTCCCCGGCAGACACCGGGTAAGGCCCATTGATATAGGCGTGTTGCTTTCTGCGGGAATCACCGAAATCGAAGTGTATCAAAAGCCGCAGGTTGCCATCTTCCCCACGGGCAATGAAATCATTGAACCTGGCCAGATGCCCAAAGAGGGGGAGATAATCGAATCCAATACCCGTATGTTCGAGGCTCTGGTACGGGAAGGCGGCGGTGAGGCAAAGCGTTTCGCCCCAATTCCCGATGATCCGGCTCTGCTCGCAAAGGCCATCGGCACGGCGCTTGTGGACTACGACATGGTTCTGGTCAACGCCGGTTCCAGCGCCGGTACCGAAGATTTTACCGCGCCGGTGTTACGTGAACTTGGCGAGGTGATTGTCCACGGCGTCGCAATGAAGCCCGGCAAGCCAGTGATTCTGGCGGTCGCTGGCGGCAAAGCGGTAATCGGCATTCCCGGCTATCCGGTATCCGCATACCTTGCCTACGAGAATTTCGCTGCGCCGATCCTGGCGATACTTGCAGGCCGCCGCAATGCCGCGCCCCAGGTGGCGGACGCGGTGGTCTCCAGACGGCTCGTGTCATCCCTCAAACACCGGGAGTATGTGCGGGTTAAGGTTGGCAAAGTGGATGGCAGCTTGGTGGCGTCCCCATTGGCCCGGGGCGCGGGCGCGGCAATGTCGCTGGTGCGGGCGGATGGCTTCTGTGTCATCGGCCAGAACAGCGAAGGCATAGAAGCCGGCGAGACCGCGCCGGTGGAACTGTACCGCCCCTTACACGAAATTGAACGCACGTTGGTTTCCACCGGCAGCCACGACCTTATACTTGACGTAATCGCCGACATAATGGCTGGTTCGGATTACTACATGGCCAGCGCCCACGTGGGCAGCATGGCGGGCCTTATGGCGCTTAAGCGCGGCGAATGCCACATCGCCCCGATACATCTGTTAGATGAAGAAAATGGCGGCTATAACATTTCCTGGCTGCGGCGGCTCTTCCCCGGAACTCCAATGTCCCTCATCAAGGGAGTGGGCCGTATACAGGGGCTCATCGTCAAAAAGGGAAACCCTCTGGGTCTCTGTTCCGTGGCGGATCTTCCTTCCTGCCGCTATATCAACCGCCAGCGCGGCGCAGGAACCCGGCTCTTTCTGGATTTTAAGCTCAAGCAGGCAGGTACCGCGCCGGAACAGATACCGGGCTATGATCGCGAGGCTTCGACCCACATGGCGGTTGCGGCGGCAGTGCAAAACGGCGGCGCTGACGCGGGTATGGGCATCGCTTCGGCGGCAGCGGCGCTGGACCTGGGCTTTATTCCCCTGGGAGCGGAAGAATACGACTTTGTCCTGCTGCCGCGTTTTCTGGAACTGCCTCACCTTAAACTGTTTCTTGCAACTCTCAAAAGCGAAGGCTTCCATAAACAGCTTGCAGAACTGGGTGGTTATACCTGGGAAAACTGCGGCGAAATTGAAGAAGTGATTTGACCATGGCGGAACATGGCAGGATTGTACGGCTTACCCGTTACGCAAAAAAAGGCGAGCCCGGCGAGGAGATCCAAAACGTCCGGTTAATAGCAGGCGTTGGCATGGAAGGGGATTTCCACTCAGGTGAGCGGCAGATAAGCCTGCTTTCCCTTGAACTGCGGCAGTGGATGGATGCACAGGCTGAGCCTGGTCTTTGTTTTCGACGCTATAAAGAAAATATACTGTTTGAAGGCCTGCCGTCTGCCGCTCTCGTGCCAGGCGAGCAGCTTTACGTCGACGAAGCGGTACTGGAAATCAGCGCCATGGAAAAGCACTGTTTTGACGAGTGCCCACTGTTCCGCAAAGGCGAAGCCTGCGTTTTAGCAGGCCAGAATCTGTTTGCCAAAGTAATCAAAAGCGGTGTGGTGCGGGTCGATATGGTGTTGATATTAATCATATAAAGATGACAGCATTGATGAATATCGTCTTGTGGAAAATACCATTCCCATTAATAACGCCCTTATTCGTACATCATTGTTCCACTATACTTCGAATTCATCCACTACGGCGCTGATACTGCCGACAGCGGACTGGTTGTTTTCCGCCATTTTCGATACGTTTTGGGCACCCTCATTTACCTGTATAATGCTGCCGGATATTTCATCAACGCTGGCGGAAATCTGGCGGGAACCTTTCTGCAATTTGGCCATAGCCTCCAGCATGATCGCGTTTCCCTTATTCATTTCTTTGGAACCGGCGCTTACCTCGGCGGTAGTATCATTCATGGCTTTCAGGGACTGTAAAACCTGATCCGCCCCCGCCTGCTGTTCCCTGATGGCGTTGTTCACCTCGGACAACAGGTTTTCGGTTTCCGCAAGACGGCCCGTGACCTCCTCGAAAGCCTGGCCGGATGCGTCTGAGCTTTTGACAATATCGCCGATGGTACCGGATATCTGTTTCAGCTCTGCGCTTATTTTTCCGGACTCCTGTGCGGAATTCTCCGCCAGTTTCCTGATTTCATCTGCCACCACCGCAAAGCCCCGACCCGATTCCCCGGCGTGTGCCGCTTCAATTGCAGCGTTCATCGCCAAAAGGTTTGTCTGCGCCGCGATGGATGCGATGATCCGGTTCGCTTCCAAAAGAGATTCCGATTCCTGCACGATTTCCTGCACCTTCAGCCCGCTCTCCTGCTGTATCCGCTTCCCGTTATCGGCAGCGGAAGATACGGTTCTGAAATGATCCATCATGCGTCCCACCATTGAAGCGATGGAACTGATGTTCCCAACCATTTCCTCTACCGCCGCCGAAGCCCGGCTGATGCTGGAACTTTGGTTGGTAATAGAGCTGTCCAGAGACTCGATATTTTTGGCGATTTTTTGCACTACCGCCGAAGACTCGTCCACGCTTTTCGCCTGCCCTTCACTCTGGGAACGGATCTGTTCGATATGGCTTGAGATCTGAGAAAGGGAAAGTGCCATCTGGGAAGATTCCTGCTTTAATGTCACCGATGAAGAGAGCAGGGTCTGCTGACTTTCTTTTATCGCCCGCATCCCCTGCTCTATGTTTTCGCTGAAATCGTTCACCATCCCCGATATGGTTCCCACTTCGTCCACCGAACAAATGGAAACCCGGCGGGTAAGGTCTTTTTTTGATGACGAAAGATTTTCAAGCTGGTCGATTAATCTTTTGTACAATACGTCGGCATTTTTTTTCAGGGTAAAAGCCAGGGTGAACACGGTGAGCAGAAAAGGAGGGGCCATAATGATGGCGGCCCTTCCCCTGCCGCTACTCGCCAGCATGGTTAGCCCTATGGCAAAGATAAAACTGATGATCGTTACCGCCGAAGGGATGATAAACAGCTTGATGCTTTGCCGCCCTTCCCGAAGGTCCCGGGGGTAGGAAACAAGCTCATTGCCGGATAGGGCCTGGGAAACCAACCGGTCGGCGAGCACATAGACAAAGGCTGAACCGAGCAAGGCCAGGGAAATGCAGAGCAAGAACAGGGGCGTTTTCATCTCTGCCTGTATGCCCATAAATTGCCCCAGGGAAAAAACCACGGCGAGGAAAACCAGCGAGCAGAGGACCATAACGACGAGACTTAAAAGAGGGACCGCGCCCAGTTTCTTTAGGGTAGCTTCCCGCGTAGCGCTATCCTGAATTTTTTCAGGGTTGAAAAGCCGCGCCTTTCTACCGGCCAAAAATATCGAAACAGCCACGTATACAAGCAGGGGCAGCGCCAGGCGCAAAGCGGTCCGGCTTGGACCTGATGGGTCGCCGCCGAAAAAAACAATCAAGCCCAAAAACGCCGCTGCTATAATCAGTTCCGTTATTCCGATGAGTCTCCATAGGGCCATTCTTTTGTCAGTTTCCATGTTTTCTCCGTATGGATACTTTACCATAATTTCCCAAAAAAACAATACCCTGACCTGGACGCAGCAGGCAGCGAAGCGCGGCGGTGCTACCCCAACGGCCCCCGGACAGCCATATACGCCTAACGTCTCAATCTTGTGGAAAATCAACAACCCAAAAACCCGCTGCGCGGGGGAGACAGAGCAGCTTGGGTATTAAACCCTCGCCACGAATAAAGCTTCTTACGGATTTGCCGCCGCCGATATCACCTTCCGGCGTGGAGTTTTGCCATAGGCAAAACTCCGGGAGGGCTGTCTGCTTGCTTTTTAGACAGCCCCCTATTCGATCTTAAACCGCGAGACTTCCCGCACCAGTATGTCGATGTTTTCCTTGTTGCGGCCGCTCAGGTTGTTGACCTCGTTCACCGCTGTGTTGATCTGATCCGCGCCACTTGCCATCTCGTTTATACCGCCGGTTATCTCTGCGGTCGCCATCTCCAGATTTTTTCCTTCGGTGATTACCTGGCGGCTCCCTTCAAGCATTTCCTCGGAGCCGCTCTTCACCATTTGCGTCACTTCGTTCAACTGGCCGATTGCTTCCAGTATTTGCT